>DAOUML010000199.1:0-20113 GCA_034411635.1 Anaerolineales bacterium | reverse complement strand
GCTTCGCCCTCCGCTCAGGACGGCAATGCTTTATGCAAAAAAGCGCAGTCGAAGGACACTTATAGGCTGCCATTGATGACTTTTGCAAGAGGTCTAATGCCTGCGGGTATAAAAAGTCTGGGTGACATTTTTATTGAAGGTCGGGTTTAGCGCATGTTTCAATGAAGTTTTATGGTTGCGCCCAGTGGAAAATCGTCAGATTTTGAGTAAACGATGATGGCCTCCTCTTTTTGTGGAACGTGAATCGCAATCCATTTTCGATGCGCGGCCAAACTACGGGCCAGGCCTGCATAGATCCAGCGCGATAATTTGCCGCTCAGTATCAGGCCTGCATCCCCTTGAATGGGCGCGCAGCGCAGCCGTTCATCTTCCAGAATGCCGCCCGGAATGTTTATCTCTACAAAATCATATTCCGCGCTGCTACGCAGGATGGTTTGAAGATTGGGAGAGACTGAATCACTCTCTACTTGCGGGATCGGTATCCAGCCCAGGCGAACGTCATAAATCGTGGCGGGGATATTGGCGCAGTAAGCCCCAAGCATGGCCGCCAGCCAGACCGGGCCGCGTCCGTAAATCGAAATTGGGCCTGGCGGTTGTGGCAGCAGGGAGGCGACCTGCCCTAAATCTTCAGGACGCCACTCGCCGGGCGGATTGCGCTGTGGCGCGATTTGTTCGAGAAGAATTCGCGCTACAACGGGCTGGTATTGGGCATGGCGCAAATGAACCTGCTCCAAATGACGTTCGTCACGATGGAACAAGGCCGCAACCGTTTTTAACAACGCACCAAAGGTGACATCTGTACCGTAGGCATTCCTGTCCAACCCTGATATGCTGCCTTGCAGGTAAGGATGAGTGCGCTCGACTTTTCCCGGTTCGCTCAGGCTGGAGCGTAATTCTGCGATCAGGGGCAAGGCGTGTTTGTCAAGAATCTCCCGCCAGGCGGCGCGCCCTTCGTCGTCTTTGTAGAGCAAGATTGCATGGGTGCAGGCGCGAATGATGCCGAGTTGTTCGCCGCGAGGCAGGCCTCCTACATCCACCAACAACGGTACCAGCCGGTTTTCGATGGCGTTTTTCATGTAAGCGACAAACTCTGCCGAGTAGCCCATGTTGCTTTTGTGCTTATCACGCAATAGACGTGCGCTACTTGAATCGCCTTCGAGAAACCAGTTTCCTTCGCCATCAGGGGCGGCGCGTAAAAGATAGTGTGAGATGTCCTGCCCGGCCAGTTCGCGCGTGAGCAGGTATGATAGAACCGATTTTCCGCAGTTCGGCGTTCCGGCTATCAGAATGGCCGGAAATTGAGAAAAAACAGGAGATGTCAATTGTGAATTCATCCTCTCACCTGAAAAAAACGCTGGTCTGCCCGCTCGGCGGACAGCCGCAAATTATTAGCATGACCCTTGATCTGTTGCTGGCGCGCGGCGAATCGATTGAGCAGGTTTTTGTGCTGTACCTGGTCGCCAACCCGCGCTACCGCGCATCTTTTGAGCGGCTGGCGGCTGAATTTTCGGGCGAATATTATTTGGGGCAGCGCTGCCAATTGCGGGGCATTCCCATTCGCTGCGCAACCTATGATTTCGAGCATGTGCGCAACCCAATTGAAGTCGATTCGGTCTGGCAGGCGTTTCACGAGACGCTTGGTTCGTTAAAATCGGACGGACAACAAGTGCATTTGAGTTTGAGCGCCGGCCCGCGCATTTTTTCGCTATTGGCTCTTTCGGCGGCCATGCTGCACTTCACCACAGCAGACCGGGCCTGGCACATTTATACACCGCCAGATGCGCTGGAGCAGGCGCGCGATGGGCGTTTGATGCACCTTGCGCCAGATGCGGGCGTTCACCTGATCGAAGTGCCGCTGGTTCCTTGGGTAACGCTTTTTCCGGGGCTGCGCGGGGTGATGGAACGCTCGCCAGGTCAGTTGCGTTCGGGCCGTCTGTTTTGGCTGGACGAAGTGACCCGCGCCCAATGCCGGCAGGTTTGGCAGATGTTGAGCCCGCGCCAGCGCGCGTCCTTGCAGGTTTTATGTGAACACGAAAATCGGGAACGCGCTGCTCAGGCCCTGGGGGTCAGTATCGGAACCTTGGATGACCACAAGACTGACATTTTACGCTATTGCCGCCAGGTTTGGGATGACGAATCGGCTCAATTCAATCTCGCATTTTTGCGCCGTCATTTTCGGCCCTTCCTGGCGGAAGAGGGGAGCGTGGGGGCATTCGACGAGTGATTTCACGAAGATAGTTTTGATTATAGGCCCGCCGCTCTGTTTTGTCACCCGAACCGATTCGGGATTTTTCCCGAACCACTGGCGATGACTGCGGCGCAAGGCTGTTGTATGATGAACGCGGTATCAAGCGCGCGCCTCGCACAGGGGGCAACCCGGCGCGCGTAAGGGTTTTTTTCGGTTTTATACCCGTCCCGGTAACAAATTGCGCTTTTATAAGAGCGTGAACGCGCAATTTGTTAACACGGGCATTATACGAAATGGAGGTTGCTGATGCAGGAAATAAGACTAACACTGGAAACGGTAACACCCTTGTTTTTGGGCGGGGCAGGCGGGAAGAACGCGCCACCCGAATTAAGACCGCCTGCCTTTCGCGGGGCAATGCGCTATTGGCTGCGCGCCGCATTGGGCGGGGTGATTGGAGATAAGAATTTGAAAGATTTGCATAAGATCGAAACGGCCATGTTTGGAGATACTGATTTGGGTTCGCCTATTACGGTGAGGATTATTCAAAAGACTTTACCCCACAAAGAATTTCCCATATTGCCGCATAAAACACCATCTGGAAAAGCGAATGCTTTTTTACCAGACCAACGGTTTAAATTGATTCTACAAGCCATCCGTCCAATAGATCCGCTTCTATGGGTAAATGCAGCGATGGCGCTTAACTTGGCACTTACTTTTGGAGGGATAGGTCTGCGGTCAAGGCGTGGGTATGGGACTTTACATGTAATCGAATCAGATCAAAAAGATTTAGTCCCAATTTCTCCTACCAACAAAGACAAATGGGAAAAAAGGATTTCCTTAATCGCACGCTCTGCAATGTCATTTAGTAAAAAACTTGCAGAATCTCATGCGATCAAGACGCACACGACCTTACCAATTTCACCAACAGAGTACCCTATTGCGTCAAGTGGAGGAGTTGTAGCGATTAGTGACCAGGATTTTCTTACTGTTAATGATGCAGTTACCGCCTTGATGCGAAAAATGCCGAATGAACGTTATATAGGTGGTGTTCAAGGCGGCAGACAAGCCTCCCCACTCTGGGTGCGTGTCATCAAAGCAGATGGGCAGTATCGCTTGCTATTCTGCGTTTTGCCTTCACGCTTTCCTGGCGCAAATTATGAAAAACTCGCAAAAAAAGTAGGTGAATTTGCCTCCAAAAACATTGAAATTGAAGGATGGAACAAATGACCGACTACGCTATCCTCCTCTTCACCTTTTCCCCGGTGCAAGCCTTCATTGCGGAGGCGCGGCGGGCGGAAGATTTGTTCAATGGCAGCAAAATTTTGGTTAAGTTGGCAAAAGCGGCGGCGGAAGCCCTCGGCAAAGAATATCTGGTTTATCCAGCAGGTTTGGATGCGGGCGATGTCCCCAATGTGCTGACGGCAAAAATCCCCACCAGCGAGGTTGAAAGCCGCGCCAAAGCCGCACAAGAGGCTTTGCTCGAAAAGTGGAAAGAGATTGCCCAAAAAGCCCGAAAAGACGCTAAATTAGGCGAAACCGATGCCGTCTGGGAAAATATCTGGCAGCGGCAAGTTTTTGATACCCCCTTTTGGCAATTTTTTTGGGCGGCGGCGGAGATGAAAGGTAATGACCCTGCTAAAGCCTACAAAGAAGCCTATCTCCAGGCGCGCGATTTATTAGGCGCCGTCAAACACAGCCGCGCCTTTGCACCAATTTATGAGCCGGGTGTAAAAGACAGTCTGAGCGGTCAGCGCGAGGCATTGCACAGAGACCGGGAAACAGCCAAACAGTATTGGAAATCTGTCGCTGCGCTGTCCGGTATGAACTCGCGCCTGCGCCCGGAAGGACGGGAACGCCTGGACTCGATTGGGCTGGTGAAACGCTTTGCGAAATTACGCCAAGATGACATTCCCTCCGTCAGTAGGGTAGCGGCGTGGGATTTTTACCTGAAAGCCCATAAGTACGCAAAATCCCAATTGAGCGAATATCGCAAAAAAATAGCCGAATTTGCGAATGGAGCAATTTACGAGGCAAGAAAAGACTCAGACTGGCCCTTTGATGGTGACTTGTTCTTCATGGAAACGCTTACGCCAGGGCGCATGGCAGACAGTTATCACATTGAGAACTTAACAACCGCTGACCTTGAAGAATTACGCGCTACCTTGCATGCCATTTACGACAACAAAGATGATAAAGGCGAAAAAATCGGCCCACCTTCGCCCTACTATGCCATCATCGTCTTGGATGGCGATGGCATGGGCAAGCATTTGGAAGAATTACTCAAAGAATCTGACCCAGAAAAGGCACACCGCGACTTTAGCGCGAATCTGGCAACGTTTTCTGAGTTTGCCCAAAGCGAAGTAACTGAATCCAATGGCGGTTTCATGGTCTATAACGGCGGCGACGATGTGGTTTGCCTGGCTTCGCGTGAAAAAGCGATTGGGCTGGCAAAGCGGCTTGCGGATGAGTTTTATACGCTCACGGACTGCACCTGCACCGCCTCCGCCGGGATTGTGATCGCCCATCACCTGACCCCGCTCAGTATTGTGTTGGAAGAAGCCCGCCGCGCCGAAAAAGCCGCCAAAGCCATCAAGAAGAGCCCAAGCGACTCTGACCATGAGAAAAACGCCGTCTGCGTCACCCTGCTCAAACGTTCCGGCAGTCCGCTGATGGCGCGCAGCAAATGGGATGACCTGCGCGTTTACTGCGATGTTCTGAAGGCATTGAACGATGATGAAATTTCCGCCCGCCTGCCCTATGCCCTGGAACGGGACGCGCTTACCCTGGCGGCGCTGAATAACGAGGGGCAAATTGCCGGGCTAAAGTACCTGCTGAGGCGGCAGGTAGGCGCAAAAGGCAAAGCCGAAGAGACCAAAGCACTGGCAAAGCCCTTGCAGGAATGGGCAGCAAATTTGGATTCTGCGCTGGCAAATCAGAACAGCAAACCGCCTTGCGAAGAAAACAAAGAGCAAGATAACGAAGACAAAAAAGCCAAATTCACGCCCGGCTTGCCAGAAGTCGCTCATTGGCTGGTGCTGGCGCGCTTCATGGCTTCGGATGGAGGCGAATGATGAACCTGTTTCTACACCCTGAAGATGTTTTACTGTTCCGGGATGGTAAGCCGTTCAACCGGGGCGAAGACCATCACGCCCGCAGCGTCTTTCCGCCGTTGCCATCCGTGATGCAGGGCGCAATCCGCTCGCATTATCTGGTTGCGACTGGCATTCCGCTGAATGACAAAAAACGCGTCAAAGAAACAGTCGGCACAGCGGAGGAGTTCGGAGACTTGCGCTTGCGCGGTCCCTACATCGCCCGCTATGATGGCAAAATCCTGACGCGCTACTTCCCCACCCCGGCAGATGCGTTTGGGCTGAACAAAACCCAAGTCAAACTGGCGAAGTGGAAGCCAAACCCAAAAAGCAACAGCCATACTCACCTAAATTACTTGCCCTTCAAGCCGGATGACTTGGAAACCACCAAAGACAAACCCGCCCCCTGGATGAGCGAAGGCGAACTGCAAAAATACCTGAACGGCGAGACTGTCCAAACCACCCGCGAAGACCAATTATTCCACCTTGAACCCCGGCTGGGAATCAAACTGCAATCTAACCACAGCCGCGCCACTGAGGAGGGAATGCTATATCAGGCAGAATTCATCCGCCCGTGTGAAAATGTCGGGTTGTACCTGGAATTGGAAGGGTACGATTTCCGCGAAAAGGGCTTGATGCGCATTGGCGGCGAGGGGCATGGGGTTGGGTTTCAGTCAATAGGCAAGCCAACCATCGCATGGAACATCCCTGACCGGCTACCGGAGTTCTTCAAAATCTATTTTGCCACGCCTGCTTACTTTGAAGGTGGCTGGCAGCCCAAAGGTTGGAGCAAGTTTTTCGAGGGCGATGTCATCCTGGAGGGGGTTGCGCTTTCCGGTTCGCTGGTTTCCAGCGGGTTTGATTATGCCGAAGGCAAGGCAAAATCCGCCCGGCGTTTTGTTCCGGCGGGCAGTGTGTACTATTTTTCAAATCCGGGCGCGGCGTGCCTGAAACAGATAGACGGCATGAGCGAGTATGCCGCCGAAATTGGCTTTGGTCAAATTTTCATCACCGAGTGGAATAAAAAGGAGAAATAACCCATGTTTACCGAAAAACGAATGTTGTTCCTGTATGTTGAAACGCCCTTGCACGTTGGCGCGGGGCGCGGTGCGGGCGCAGTGGATTTGCCCATTCAGCGCGAGCGCGTTACTGGCTACCCAATGGCACAAGCAGCGGGAATCAAGGGCTGCTTACGGGCGGCGTATCGGGATGCTCATGGCTACAAAGATGAATTTGAGCAAGTAACCAACCTGTTTGGCAAAGCAGGCGAATCAGGCGAGAACTTCGCTGGCGCAATCGCCCCCGGCGATGCCCGCATTTTGCTGCTGCCGGTGCGCTCACTGGCAGGCGTATTTGCCTGGGTGACAAGCGTTCACGCACTGGAAACTTTTAAACGCTCTGCTGAACTTGCCGGGCAAAAGTCACCTTTTGACGTGCCAGCAACGCCTGATTCAAAAAGCGCATTAGTCGGAACAAATAGCGATTTGCGCGTGGGGAATAATCAGGTGGTGTTGGAAGAGTTTAGTTTTACGATTGGAAAATCAGAAACCGGGAAACAGGTGGACACGATCGCCAATTGGTTAGCAAACAACGCCCTGCCTGAAAGCGGCTACGGCTACTGGAAAGCCTCCCTGCCCAAACGCCTGTGCGTTCTGTCGGAAGATGCCTTCCGCGACTTTTGCCTGTACGGGACCGAAGTACAAACCCATGTCAATCTTGACCCTGAGAAGAAAACCGTCAAAAAAGGTGCGTTGTGGACAACCGAAAGCCTGCCCGCCGACAGCCTGCTCTACGCTCCGCTGATGGCTTCGCCGGTTCGCAATGGTGATGTAAAAAACAGCATGAGCGCCACCGAAGTTTTGAACCAAGTGCAAAGCGCCGCCCTCACTCGCCTGCAACTCGGCGGTGATGAAACCACCGGGCAGGGCTGGGTCGCCACCCGCTTTTATGGAAAATCGGAGGAGAAATAGCCATGAGCGACATCAGCAATCAACGCTCTTTGGAGCAAGAACGGGCAGCAGCCGCGTGGAAATTCGTAAGCGAAGTGAAAAATACTAACGAATCTAAAGATTACGGACCTTTAGCGCGTAGCGCCCCTGCCAGCATTCAAAGCAATGGCTTGGGACAAACCCTGGCTTTTTGGCGCGCCAAAGGGTTTGAAAATGGCAGAGCAAAACGCGATAGTGCTCATGCAGTTATTCTGGAGCAAACATCCGCATGGTTACGCAATCGCCTTCAATTACCTGAAAATCAAGACATTGTGCAATGGATTGCCCTAACTGCCCAAACTGACCAATATCGCTATGCTACCAGCGAGGCAATTGCTTTTTTACAGTGGCTCAAGCGTTTTGCTGAATCTGAAATTAGTGATAAAAAGTAGGAGGCAAGATGTCACCACAACCACAACGAAGCAGACAGCCGGACAGAAGGCAAAATGCCCCTCCGTCTACCTATCCATCAGAGCCAAACAAATTGCCCATTCCATTGTTGGCATTTCAGGCATACGACAACTATAAAAGAGAATATGTCAAATGCGCAAACCCCGGCTTGATTTTCGACCGATACGTGCCTTATCTCGGTAGCGAAGCAGGCAAGGAAGCGAAACGGAAAGCCTTTGAGGAGATTATCATTCCTGCGTCAAAGAAAGCAGATACTCTGCTGTTGCAAAACATCATCCAACGCTGGCAAGCCATCGCGACGCAAATTCACGCCGAAACCTTCGCGCTCACAACCGACTGGCGCTTCATTCCCGGCTTGGGGCGCAAAGGACCGCTGGATGTGGGCTTCTCATTTCACCGTTACGGATTCCCCATCCTGCCGGGCAGCAGCGTCAAAGGCTTGGCGCGGGTTTGGGCGTTCTTCCAAATTGTAGAACAGCGCAAACAAACGCCCGAAGAAAAAGCCCTTGCAAAAAAGAAGGATGGCAGCGAACTCGCCGCTTTGGAAGAAATTTTGCTCGCAGATGGCGATGACGAAAAAGACCACAAGCCCTTCACCTATTGGCAAAAGCAGCAGGTTGATACTGTGCAAGAATTGGCTACCGCCTTCCGAAAAATCTTCGGCACTACCGCGCAAGCAGGCGGGGCAATCTTCCTCGATGCCATCCCGGCTAAAGCGCCTGAACTTCAGTTGGACGTGATGAATCCACACTTTCCCAAGTATTACAGCGGCGAAACCGAATATCCAACCGATTCGCAGAATCCAATTCCGGTATTCTTCCTCACCGTAGCCGCCGGGCAGGAATTTCACTTCGCCGTTGGCTGGCGCGGGAAAAGAGAAGAAGATGACAAATTGCGCCCACAAGCAACAAACTGGCTCAAAGCCGGTCTACAAAACCTTGGCGCCGGCGCAAAAACCAGCGCAGGGTATGGGTATTTTGGTGAATAATCAGCAAGCCCTCCGAAGTCTGCGAGACTTCGGAGGGCTCAACCAGTAAAGGATGATGAAAATGTTACCCAAAAAACTTGTTATTTCAACAGTAGGAGTATCTATTCTTCTGAATATATTGGAAAAAAGCGAAGATGAATGGCGTTCTAAAATTAATAATGCTACCAATGCAAACCAATTGACAGAAGATATGCTTAAAAAAGTTCAAGAGCTTTCGCAAAGATCTACCATTACACTCGCCCAGAATAATATTCCGCAGAATCGAAAATTGAGCGCTGAATTAAATGGTTTATATGGAATTTACAATAACCAAATTACAACCGCGCAACGTGATATGTTTTTCCTTATAGGTACTGATACGGAAATCGGTAAAAAAGCCATCGAAATCATTCATAAATTTCTTAAAGAGCAAGGCTTAACAGTTGAGATTTTTATCCCAAGTCAACTATCTTCAGCAAACAAAAAAACATTCTCGCATGGAATTAAAGACCTAATTCGATGGTGTGAAGAGGTAATTCCAGGCTATCAGGAACAGAAGTATGAAATTGTCTTTAATCTGACGGGGGGGTTCAAGAGCCTTCAAGGTTACATGAACATTGTTGGCATGTTTTATGCCGATAACATAGCCTATATTTTTGAAACTAGCGAGCAAGTGCTTTCAATACCTCGCCTCCCAATACAAGTTGACAAAGAAAATTTGCGTAAAAATCGTCTAGAATTAGCCATGATGTCTCAGGGACATGTTTATCCATCGGAACAAGTTCGAGATATTCCAGAGGGTTTGCTAGAAACAGATGGGACAGAAGTTATGATTTCGGACTGGGGTTTGCTTGTATGGAACAGAGTACGCAAAGAACTGTTAACCGATGAATTACTGCCCTTTCCCAGGATTCAATATGAAGACTCTTTCCGAAGAGATTTTCGAGATACATCCGCTAATCAAAAAATTGACTTGCAAGAAACTTTAGCAAAAATTTCAACAAGCCTTATATCTAGAAATGGGGATACTTCGATACTTAAGCAAGATGGAGGTTTGCAATATGATAACTATGTGAATAAAAAGGTTGAAGGTAAACCTATAGGACACTTCCGTATATCACAAGGTATTCGGGTCAGTTGTGTTTCTGAAAACGGCACATTAAGACTGAGGCATTTTGGAAGTGAGCCTGCTGTAAACGCAAATCCGTAAAAATTCATCCTCCCATCCTCATGCCCCTGCTCAACTACTCCCCCCTGCCAGTGACAAAAAAAGCCGGTGAAAATTCACCGGCTTAGGTTACGCTCTAACGAATGCTCGTTACATGCTCATAATTTTGGATTTTCTCGTCAGATGTGACCAATGGGTATTGGTAAACCCTGGCAGTCGCCACAATCATCTGGTCTGCCGGATCGCGGTGAAATTCGCCCGGCAGGTGAGTAGACTCAATGGCAATTTCTGGCGTCAAGTCGAGAATTGTTATGCCAGGATAGCGCAAGGCTTGCTCAAACCATTTATCAATATCACAGGACAGTTCCAATCGTCCATACTCAACCAGTTTGGCGACTTCCCAAAGCGAAATCGCGCAAATGCCCAGCCCATTTTCCTCGTTATCCAAAATAGACTGCCGTTGTGTTGGCGTAAGTTTACTCTCATCGTGAACCCACCAAATCCAGATATGCGTATCCAGCACAATCATCGCAACGCCGTCCAGTCATCTTCGCCAACCCCATCAAAGGGACGCTCATAGCGCACTGGTTTCTGGCGCAAAGGATAGCGCTCTGCCATTTCTTTGCGGGGCTGTGGCAAGATGATAATTTCCACCTGTTCGCCCTTGCGAAAAGGCAACCCCTTTAACAAAAGTTTTCCGTTCTGAGCAATCACAACTTCCGCGCGGAATGCCTGTTGCATGATATACCTCTTTTCCATATCTTTTCAGCGATCCAAATTATACCCGTTCCGGGTGAGGATTGCGCTTTTTCTAGCGTAGGAACGCGCAATTCTCACCCGCGGGCATTATATACCTGAGTAAATCTTGTTTCCCGTGAAAGAATCCTTTATGCTCCTCCTCAACTACTCCCACCCCCTTTCCCCTTCCCAGATTGCCGAGATTGAAGCCCTGCTTGGGCAACCCGTGTCTCGACCAGGCTCGACAACCATGTCTCGACCAGGCGCGACAACCATCGAGCGCGTGATTATCGTCTCCTCGCAAATTGACCCGCAGCAGCCGCTTGGCCCGCAGGTGACGGGCATGGCCGAGGCCGCCGGCCTGACGCCGCAGGAATGGCAAACCAGCCCTATTTTGCTGAACCTGCCCTCGCTCAATTTCAGCGCGGCCCTGCTGCTGGCCGAACTGCACGGACGCATGGGCTACTTTCCGCCGGTTATCCGCCTGCGGCCCGCGCCGGGCAGCCTGCCGCCCCGGTTTGAAGTGGCCGAAGTGCTCAATTTGCAAGCCGCGCGCGACGCAGCCCGAAAAAGCCGCTAAAAACCCACCCCCCATTGACTCGGAGAAATTTCCGAGTGGGTGGGGGTGCGGGAAAACTGTAATGCCTGTATGATTAACCTTATCATCATTTTCTCATCTGCTATCACGCCGAAAGGAGCGTGCCAATGCTGAAATACACTGGACATCCCCTCGTTGATGTGGGCCTGGCAACCATGACCGCATTCGCCAATAAAGATTCACCCGAAGAATTGGTCGAGGCGGATTTAGAGGCGATTGCCGGATATATGGCCGAGCAATATACCCGCAACCCGCTGCGAAGTTATCTTACGGTAGCCTTTCCAAATTCCGGCTTTACGCAACCGGCCTTTTTCAACCAGCCTGAAAAGCAGGAAGCCTACAAGCAAAGCGTTTTGGGGGCATTTCGCGCCAACACGCCGCGCCTGGCAGAGACCGATATTTTTCTGGGGCTGCCGGTGGCGCAGGTGGCGCTGGATGTATACGACAAATTGCCGCCGGGGCGCGCATTTCGCCAGCATATCCCCTTGCTAACGGGTGAAGATGTCATCAATTTTCATCCTTACGGCGATGCGGGCCTTCCCATCTCTGGCGAAGCGCTGTTGGCGATTCAGGCATTGCCGTTGGGCAGCGCCAAATGCGGCGGGCGGCTGTTTTTTATTCACTCGGATAACCATGAAATCTTGCGCTATTTTGCCCGCAAGTTTTTGGAGCAAAACCGCAGCGCCATCCAGTTGGCGCAGTTGGAAGGCACCGATAAAATGCCTGAGCCAACCCGCAAGTATCGCACCCTGTTGGTCGAGATGCTGGTCGATGCCTTGCGCGTCCAAAACGAGCAGCGACAGGACGAGCAGCCCTTTTCGCTCACGGCTTATCACCTGACCAATAGCGGCCAGGGCGTGGGCTTGGCGATTTATCACTTCCCCTCCCAGTTCATCCTGTACTTGCGCGATATGCTCACGGCAACCTACAAAACTTCCTGGGGCGAACTGGTTCGCCGCGCCTGGGAAATGACCAAGGCCAAAAAGGGCGAAACCGCCGCCCCAGAGCCAGCGCACAACTACCTGTATGAAGACCTGTTTGGCGTGGCCGAAGACCCGGCCCGCAATGCGCCGCGTTTCATTCGCACCTATTTTATGCGCCAGGCGTTTCGTTTTGCCAAAGATAAAATTGACCCGCGCGGCGATTATTCCATTCAAAAGGAGTTTTCCCTTGTTTCGTGGAAACTCACCGAACCATTTTTGAGGAGGATTGTCTATATGGAACCACAACGCATTGAAAATATCCGTCAGATGGGAGATGCGCTGGCAACTTACATCCAACAGCAAAACGACCGGCGATTTTTCCGCAATTTCTATGTGGCCGGGCGTTATGACTATCTGCGCAACGACCTGATTAAGGCCAATACCGAGCATGTCAAGCGCGGGAACAAGCCCTTCCTGACTCTCGATGGGTATATCAGCGTATTTGAAGAAGGCGAAGAAGTAGCGCGGGTAGATTGGCGATTGGCGCGAGACCTGGTGCTGATTCGCATGGTCGAACAACTGTATAACAACGGCTGGCTTGGGGCAAACCAGGATGCCATTCCCGAAGCGCCCGCCGAAGAAAATACCACCCAGGAATAAATTTCACACACAAAGGAGAAATACCATGTCTTTCGTCACTGGTCTATTGTTGATTGATGCTCCGGCCTCGGCCCTGAACAATTTGGGGTCAATTCCGGGCGCGCGCACCGATAATACCGTCGGTGTCAAGGTTATCCGTTCCAAAGATGGGCTGTATCCTTATGTTTCGGCCCAGGCGTTTCGCTATTGGCTGCGCGATACTCTGGCCGCCAACCCGGCCTGGAAAGCCGCGCCCATTTACCGCGAAGAAAAAGTGGCTTATACCGATGCCAACCCGATTAAGTGGTGGGATGACGACCTGCTGGGCTATATGCGCGCGCCGTCGGGCAAGGCTTCGGCGGTGGAAAAGCGCAAGGCTGATGAATCACGCGCCGCAGAAACGCCCACTACCGATACCGTCACCCGCGTTTCCCCGTTCCGGGTCGGCACCCTGGTTTCGATTGCTCCGGTGAACATCACCGAAGATTTCGGCACCATGTCGCGGCATGAGGGCAACCCGGTGCCGCACGAACACCAGTTTTACCGCGCCACGCTCAAGGGGCTGCTCTCGCTCGATTTGGCCGCCGCCGGCACCTTCTCGTATCGCAACAAAACCGGCTATCGCAATCTGGATGAAGGCCGCACCCAACAAGCCATCGAACAGGGTCTCGAACATCTGGAAAGCGAAAAATCATACCGCCTGCCGCTGGCCCAGCGGCTGGAGCGCATCAGCGCCCTGTTGGAAGGTTTGGCCCAGTTGGAAGGCGGGGCCAAACAAACCCTGCACTATACCGATGTGGCCCCCTCGCTAGTGATTTTCGCTGTCACCAAAGGCGGCAATCACATTTTTGGGCATGTCGTGGGCGCAAACGGCAAGGGCCAACCGGTGGTCAAAACCGAGGCCTTGCAAGAAGCCTTGCAGGTCTTTGGCGCTGAAATCCTTTCGCCCGTGTATGTTGGTTGGGTAAAGGGCTATCTGGATGAAGAACGCGCCAGTTTTGAAGCCTGGGCCAAAGACCATCCCCAGGTTCAAATCGCGCATCCGCGCGCTGCGTACCAGGCATTAATCGAGGCAGTGCAAAAAAATCCAACCTGGTTGGATTAGGAGGCCGTTATGCGCGTCCTGAAAGTGGTGGCGGAAGGAGTAACAACCTCCTTCCGTTACCCCCAATTCATGCAACAAATCCACCCGTCTTACCCCATGCCGCCGCCGGCCACCATTTACGGGCATATCGCCAGCGCTCTGGGTGAGTGGTTTGACCCGAGCGGGGTGCAATTTGCCTATCGGTTCACCTATGCGGCAAAGGTGAAAGACCTGGAGCATATTCTGGTGCTTTCAGCATCTACTGGCAACCTGAAAGGGACGAAAAATCCCAAGGTGCTGGAGGGCAACGTCAACCCGTTTGAGCGTGAACTGTTTTTCCAGCCGCGCCTGACGCTCTATATCAACCGCCCGGAATGGGAAAATGCCTTTCGCAGCCCGCGCTACGCGGTGGCGCTGGGCCGTTCACAAGACTTGTTTACCTACACCCAGGTTGGCGTGGTCGATTTGGCGCAGGCAGAGCAGGCTTATTTTGAGCATACCCTGCTGCCCTACAGCGCAACCCGTTACACCAATCGCGGTTTTGCCCTGCTCATGCCCCGCTATCTCGATTATGCCAATCGCCGCCACCCTCATTTTGGCAACTATTTTGTGGTGCAAGAACGAATTTACAGCCAGGGTGATTTTCTATGGTTCGGCGGCCAACCCCAGGAGCAGTATTGGGTTGACCCCGCTTCTCCCCTGGAGCGGGGTGCGCAGTTGGGCTTAAGTTTCCTGGATTTCACAGGAGAAAACCATGCGTCCTGAGTGTTGGCCGGGCGAAACCGAAGCAGAAATTTGGGCCAAAAGCGCTGAAAAAGGCGAGGACGAGCAGCCCGAAAGCCTGGCGCAACATACTTGGCTGGTGCTAACCCGACTGGCCGAGTTCATCTGGTTGCGCCCCAACCTGCCGGAGCAACTGAAACAACCCTCTTTGTGGCATTGCCTGTATTGGGCAACCTTCCTGCACGATTTTGGCAAAGTGATGCCCGGTTTCCAGGGCATTTTACGCAAAAATAAAGCCCTGAAATTGGAATGGGACGCCAACCGGCATGAAGTTTTTTCGCTGGCTTTTCTGGGCTGGGCCACAGATGGTTTGAACGAGACGGAACAATTATGGTGCGCGGCAGCGATTGTCGCGCACCATAAAGATCTGGCAGAAATTCGGCAGAGTTACCCCGCCCCGGATCTGGATGAGCCTGATTCTCTGTTGGCCCCGCTAAACGGGATTCCACTCAAACACTTACAGGGGTTGCACCGCTGGTTAATCGATTGCGGCTGGCCCTGGGCGCAAACCCTGGGGTTGGACAAGGCTGGCGTTCGTCCGCTTGCGTTTTGCGAGACGATTGACCCCGCCTTTGCGCCCTGGGCGGCGCGTCAGATTCGCAAGCGGCTGGCCGGATTGAACCGCTTTCAGGGTGCGTTGGCGCGCGAAAAGAGCGTAGAAGCTCTCACGCCGCTGATGGCTTTGCGCGGCTACATCATCAATGCCGATCATGGCGGCTCGGCGCATGTCGAAAAAATGCCCCCGGTCAATTTTTCTGCCGAGAAAGTCTTTGCCGGGCGCAAGACCCCCGCAACCCTGTTCGACCACCAGCGCCAGGCCAGCGAGACCATCGGCTCGGCCTTGTTGACGGCTCCCACCGGCAGCGGCAAAACCGAAGCGGCCCTGCTTTGGGCCGCCCGCCAGCAAAACGCCCCGCGTTTGTTTTATACCTTGCCCTATCAGGCCAGCATGAACGCCATGAAATTGCGATTAAATGACATTTTTGGCAAAGAGCAAGTTGGGTTGCAGCATGGACGCGGTTTGCTGGCCCTTTACCGCCAACTGATGGAGCGCGACCCGGTAGACGCGGCGCGCAATGCCCGGCGGATGAAAAACCTGGCCGCGCTGAACCAGCCGCCGGTGCGAGTTTTTAGCCCTTATCAGATGCTCAAAGGCATGTACCGGTTGAAGGGGTATGAGGCCCAGATCAGCGATTACGCCAATGCCCTGTTTATTTTCGATGAAATTCACGCCTACGAAGTGAAACGATTGGCGCTGATTCTAAAAACCATCGAATACCTGCGCCGCTATCACCATGCCCGTTTTTTTGTCATGTCGGCCACCTTTCCGAGTTTGATTAAGGGCTGGCTCAAAGAAGCGTTGGATAGCCCCGCTGAAATTAATGCCCCCGCCCGTGTATTTGCCGCCTTCCAACGCCACCAACTGCACGTCATCGAGGGCGATTTACTGGCAGAAGAAAACCTGACCCAAATTTCGAACCAGGCCAGGGCGGGCAAATCGGTTTTGGTTGTTTGTAACATTGTGGCGCGGGCGCAGCAGGCCTTTGAAGCCCTGAAACCATTGCGCGAGGCCGGTATCCCGGTGGAACTTTTGCATGGTCGCTTTAACATGCGTGACCGCAGCGCCAAAGAAGCCTTCGTGCGCGAAAAAGCCGCCACAACCAATGAAACCCACGCCCCGGTGGTGATGGTGGCTACCCAGGTGGTGGAAGTAAGCCTGGATGTGGATTTCAATACGATTTACACCGACCCGGCCCCGTTGGAAGCCCTGGTTCAACGCTTTGGGCGCGTCAATCGCGGACGCAAATTTGCTCTTGCCCCCGTGAATGTTTTTACCCTGCCCGATGACGGGCAAAAAATCTATCATCCTGAATTGATTGCCCGTTCCCTGAAAATTTTACGCCGTGAGCAGGGCCAGCCCATTGATGAAAGCCAGATTGGCCGGTGGCTGGATGAGATTTACAGTGGCGAAATTGCCGCCGAATGGCAAAAGGAATACGCCATAGCCGCCAGGGATTTTGACGAAGCATGCCTGAGTACCTTGCGTCCCTTTGAAACCGCCGATGGCGGCCTGGAAGAACGCTTTAGCAAGTTGTTCGATGGCCTGGAAGTGCTGCCCGATGCGCTTTACCGCGAATATGAAGAAAAACGGGAAACAGAGCCAATTGCCGCCAACGAACTGCTCGTGCCAATTCGCTGGGGGCAGTATCATGCCCTGGTTCAAAAGGGATTCATTCGACCTGGCGATAAAACCATTCCGCCGATTGCTATGTCTGAATATACAACCGAATTGGGGCTGACCTTTGAGAAGATAAAGATGGCTGACGATTGGGATGATTAATCTTTTCGTTTCACAGGAGAAACTCGCCATGAAAGACCACTTCCCCCTCACCGCCCTGCAATTGCAGTTCCATTGCCTGGCTGAAACGCCGCTTAACCCGGGCGGATTGCAGGCTGGCAGCAATTTGCGCGGCGCGCTGCTGGATGTGATGCGCCGGGCTACTTGCGCCCTCACCCCCGGCCCCTCCCCCAAAGGGGGAGGGGAGATTGACCCAGAACATGCCAAAACCTGCCCGGTGTGCTGGCTGGTGGCGGCCCATGAACACCCCGGCGAAGAGCGGCGCGGCTATGTTCTCACCCCGCCGCAGCCGGCCGAGCGCCGTTTGCAGCCCGGCGAGCCTTTCTCATTTAGCCTTACCCTGTTTGGCGAGGCGCAACGTTTTTTGCCGTACTTCGTTCTCGCGTTGCCTGAAGTTGGTCGGTTGGGGTTTGGGCCGGGGCGTGGAAAGTTCCGCCTGGATTCAATCGTCAGTTTGCACCCGGTTTTGGGGCCGGAACCCGTTTTGGAGCCGGGAAAAAACATCGTTCATCCCCCCAAAGAGTGCATTACCCATGCCCATCTGGCGCGCCTATCTGAGGAATTTGCGCCAAGCCCGGGGCGCGAAATGAGCCTGCATTTTGAAACGCCCCTGCGCATCATCCATAACAAAAAACTGCTCAAAAGCCCCGATTTCGGTATTTTCTTTGCCACCCTGCTCAAACGGCTGGACGATCTGGCCCTGCAACATGCCGGCGGTCAGGAGCGCAACCCGGCAGCGCGTGAAAAACTTTGGAATGCGGCCAATCGCGTCCGTTTGATCGAAAGCCAGGCCCGCTGGGTGGAGGTAAAAAGCGGCTCGAGCCGAACCGGGCAGGAAACCTGGTTAAGCGGCCTGCTTGGCCCGGCGCGCTATAGCGCCAGCCCCGAAATCTGGCAGGTTTTATTGCCCTGGCTGTTGTGGGGGCAATTGGCCCAGGTGGGCAAAGACGCGGTGAAGGGCAACGGCGTGTATCGAATGTTGAAAGTTTAAGGGTGAAGGGCAAAAGGTAAGTACATCCAGCCCCATTCACCTTTACTATTAACCACAAAGGAGTAGCAATGGCAATTGTGCAGCATTTGTTGGTAGACCAGTATGGCGCGTTTTTGGGCAAGCACAGCGAGCGCCTGATTGTGACCAAAGGCAGCGAAAAACTGGCCCAGGCGCCCCTGATTCACCTCGAAAGCGTGGTGATCGCCAACCAGGGCGTCAGTTTGAGCGCCGAAGCGGTGCGCGAATGCACCGAGCGCGGCATTCCCATCTTTTTCATCAGCGGCACCGGCACGGCCTACGCCAGCCTGTATAGCGCCGGGCTAACCGGAACGGTGGCCACCCGCCGCGCCCAGTTGCAGGCCTTTGGCACCACAACCGGCCTGCAACTGGTGCTGGGCTTCGGCCTGGGCAAGTTGCAAAATCAATCGAACCTGCTCAAATACATCGCCAAATACCGCAAAGAAAGCGACCCGGCCCTGCACGAAGAACTATGGCGCTGCGCCGCCGAAATTTTAGACAGCCTGATTGAGATGGACAAAATTCGCCAATATCCTGAATATCAGGAAGGCGGCGTTACGGTGAACGATTTGCGTCATGAAATCATGGGGCTGGAAGGACGCGCCGCCCAGCGATATTGGCATGCCGTTAAACAGGTTTTGCCTGAAAAATATGCCTTTTCTGGCCGAACAGGGCGCGGAGCGACCGACCCGATTAACAGTGCCTTAAATTACGGATACGGAATTCTATACGGACAGGTGGAACGCTGCCTGGTGCTGGCCGGGCTAGACCCGTTTGCCGGATTCCTGCATGTAGACCGCCCCGGCAAACCCAGCCTGACCCTCGATTTCATTGAGGAATTTCGCCCGGTAGTGGTAGATCGAGCCATTTTCGGCATGGCCAACAAGGGCATGAGCATTGATTTTGACGAATACGGCTCGCTTACCAAAGAAACCCGCCGCTTGCTGGCCGAAAAAATTAACCAGCGGCTCGAGGCCGAAGTTCGCTACGAGGGCAAGCAATACCCTCTGCGGGCGGTCATTCAATCGCAGGCCCGCCATCTGGCAACCTTCTTGCGCGGCGAGCGCCTGGCTTACGAGCCGTTTATCATGTCTTGGTAAACGATTTTTTGATCCACTATGGGCAAAGACCCCAACCTGCTGCTGGTGTACGATATTCCGGATGATTGCAAACGGACGAAAATTGCCGATGCCTGCCTCGATTATGGCCTGGATCGCATTCAATACAGCGCCTTTCAGGGCTGGCTGTTGAACACCCAGCAGGAGGAGTTGTTCTTAAAAATTAAGAAAATCTTGGGCAAAAAAGCCGGCAATATTCAAATGTTTCCGGTTTGCGCCGAAGATTGGAAAAAACGCAAGGTGATTGACCAAAAGTAAAGGAGCATCATGCTTGAAAAAACAGACATCGAAGCCCCCTTTCGCGTAACCGACCTGAAGCAGTGGGTCTACTGTCCGCGCATTTTGTATTATGCCCTGTGCTGGCCCGATGTGCGCCCCGAAACCTTCAAAATGGAAGCCGGCAGCGAGGCCGGGCGCTCGGAAGAAGGCCGCGAGGCGCGGCGCAGTTTGCGAACTTATGGGCTGAAAGAAGGCCGCCGCGAATTTAATGTGCCGGTCTCTTCAGAGCGCTATGGGCTGCGCGGCCTGGTCGATATGGTGATATGGGTTGAAAGACCGGGCGCGGAAGAGGTGATCCCCGTCGATTACAAATTATCTTCGATTGCCGGGGTTCATTTTCAATTACAAGTGGTGGCCTACGGACTATTGCTCGAAGAAGATTCGGGGCTGGCCGCCCGGCGCGGTTTTTTGTACGAAATCCCACTGCGCAAGGCCGAGAAGGTGGCATTGCAGGGTCGGAATCGTGATAAACTATTGCTGGCGTTGGATGCCATGCACCGCATGTTGCATACCGAACTAATGCCAGCCCCAACGCCCAACCGCAACAAGTGCCTGGCCTGCGAATTTCGCCGTTTTTGCAATGACCGTTAGAAAAAGCGGCCCTTCGCAAATGCAGCCCCTTTTTTAGCAAAAAGCGATTTGCGAAAAAAGCGATGTTCAGGCCTGAAAAACGGCCTTGCCGCCCAAAAATTAAGCCCCCAGAAAGCCCGCTGCGGCCCGTAATTGCTCAAAGTGGACTTTCAAGTCATATTTTTGTTTTTGCGCAGTCGGG
>DAOUML010000198.1:0-12932 GCA_034411635.1 Anaerolineales bacterium | reverse complement strand
ATATTCGTAGAGCGACATTTATGTCGCCTGAAAGCAAATTCTCAACCGCCTTACTCCTAAACGCGACTTGAAAGTCGCGCTACGGTAGGCAGTTACGATTTGTTGGTATAATTGGGAAGTCATCTATGTAACCGCTTACATTACGCCAAAATCCAATATTCAGGAAAAAATCATGCCTACTTCCCTTCAACTTGTCGCCCCGCAATTCGTCCCGCCGCTGGAGCCGGAGTTTCGCCCGGCTGCCTTAGCCAACCGTCAGTTTCGCGCCGATGCCGCCGGGGTTGGCGTTCCGCTCGTCCTGGGGCTGGAACGCGCCCACGGTGAACTGTCGCGCTTCGAGACGATTGTCTTCCCCGAAGGCCATCCGCGCGCGGCGGAGAACCTGACCTATGCCGAACGACTGGTCAAGTTCATGCTGTGGGCCAAAGGCGGGTTCAAGGTCTACGTCGGCGGGCCGGAGAGCATTGCCGCGCACCTGCAAGGACTGTACGCCCCGGACGGCGAACGGGCCTTCGATTATCATTTCATGGGCGGGCAGGTCTATGAGCAGACCTTCACGGTGGTCTCGTGCAAACCTGATGAAGTGCCGCCTGCCAGGGAAAGCGGCAAAGCCCTGGGACGCCACCTGAACGGCTGCCGAATCGGCTTCGACCTGGGCGCGTCAGACCGCAAAGTCAGCGCGGTGGTGGATGGCGAAGCGATTTACAGCGAGGAAGTCATCTGGGAGCCGCGCAAACACAGCGACCCGACCTATCACTATAACGAAGTCATGGCCGCCCTGAAGACCGCCGCGAGCAAAATGCCGCGCGTCGACGCGATTGGCGGCTCGTCGGCGGGCATTTACATCGACAACCGCCCGATGGTGGCTTCGCTCTTCCGCAACATCCCGGCGGAGCGCTACGGTGAGATTCGGGGCATGTTCCTGCGCATCCGCGAGGAGTTGGGCGTCCCGCTCGAAATCATCAACGACGGCGACGTGACCGCCCTGGCCGGGTCGATGTCACTGGAGGATACCGGCATTCTCGGAATCGCGCTCGGTTCGAGTGAAGCGGTCGGGTATGTGGATCGGAGCGGGCATATCCTCGGCTGGTTGAACGAACTGGCCTTCGCGCCGGTCGATTACAACCCCTCGGCGGCAGTCGATGAGTGGTCTGGCGATCTCGGCTGCGGGTCACAGTATTTCTCGCAGCAATGCGTCTTCCGCCTGGCCCCGCGCGCGGGAATCGAAATCCCGGACGGCATTACCGATGCCGAAAAATTGAAGTTCGTCCAGCAAAAACTGGAGGCCGGTCACGAGGGCGCGCTGAAAATCTGGGAAAACATGGGCATCTACCTCGGCTACGCCCTGGCGCACTACGACGAGTTTTACGACATCAAGCATGTCCTGATTCTGGGGCGCTGCACCTCCGGGCGCGGCGGCGACCTGCTGCTTGAAGGCGCGCGCAAGGTGCTGGCCGGCGAATTCCCTGAACTTGCCAGCCAGATTCATGTCCAGTTGCCGGATGAGAAAAGCCGCCGGGTGGGTCAGTCCATCGCGGCGGCCAGTTTACCGGGGTTGTAGGTTGGTTGCTGCTGATTGTCACTTCGAGCCGCACAGCGGCGAGAAGTCTTACACTGCCGTTTAAAGATTTCTCAGTCGCCGCCGTGCGGCTCCTTCGAAATGACAAGTGCAAAAAGCCCTCCGCTCAGGACTTGGTTCGCTTTGTCCCCTTTTTACCCCGAACCGAAATCACAAACGGCGGCTTGAGATTCATCCCGGCCACCTGCGCGCCGGTTTTGCCCAGGCGCAGAATGCTCAACGAAGCGGTATCACAGGCCAGGCGTTGGAAGGTGTCGAGCGGCATGCCCAGGTAATACGCCAACACCAGTTTAACGGGATCGGCGTGGAAGACGACCGCCACCAGTTCATCATCCGCATGTTTGGCGGCCAATGACTCGAAGACCGCCACCATGCGCGCCTGACAGGTCAGGAAAGATTCGCCTTCGGGGAAGGTAAAACGCGAGGGGGCCTGCTGGACGATTTTCCACTCAGGCAATTTATACAGTTTTTTGAGTTCCTGCCCCTGCCAGGCCCCCACATCGGTATCCATTAAATCGGGAATCAGGCCAATTTCCAGGCCGCGCCCTTCGGCAATCGGGGTGGCCGTCTGCACGGCCCGTTCGAGCGGACTGCTGTAAATCGCGGCCAGCGGCGCGTCTTTGAGCGCCTGGCCAAGGGCGGCGGCCTGTTCGCGTCCGCGTTCGTTCAGGTGAATGCCCGGCACACGTCCCGGCAGTTTACCGGCTTTGACGTAATCGTTTTCGCCGTGGCGAATTAATAAAAATGTGGGCATAAGTGTTACCAATTCCGCAGGAAGGCAGCCAGCAGGCGGGCGCGCTCCACAAGGCTGTCCTTGAAAATATATTCGCGCTCTGAGTGATAGCCCTCGCCGACCGCGCCGAGGCCGTCCAGCACCGGGACGCCCAGCGGGGCGACAAAATTACCGTCCGACGAGCCGCCGGCGCCGCTGGCGCGCAGTTCCAGCCCCAGCACCTCCCTGGCAATCGCGGCAGCCTTCTCGAACGCAGCCTGATTGATCTCGTTATATGGCAAAGGCGGACGGTTGAGCGAACCGCTGACCGCGATGCTCGTCCCTTCCAGCACCGGCTGGAGAGACTGCATAGCCGCATGGATGCGCTCGGCCTCGCCCGGCTGCTGAACGCGCATATCGACCTCGATTTCGCATTCGTCCGGCACGACGTTTGGCGCAATTCCGCCGCGGATGACGCCGACGGTCAGGGTTGTGCCGCGCTCATAATCGGTCATCTTCTGAATGGCGAGAACCTGATGGGCCATCTCCTCAATCGCGTTGCGACCCTTTTCGTGGTCGCCGCCAGCATGCGCGGCCCGGCCCTTGACTTTGACCGTGAAATCGCCGACGCCTTTGCGCCAGGCCTTGAGCGAACCATCCACCAGGCCGGATTCCAGCACAAAGACCATCTCGGCCTGGCGGGCCAGGTCTTCGATCAGTTCGCGCGAAGTATGGCTGCCAACTTCTTCGTCTGATGTAAACAGGGCCACGATGGGCTTTTCGGGCAGTTTGCCCGATTTGCAAATGGCCGCCAGCGCGCCCAGGGCAATGGCAATGCCGCCTTTCATGTCCAGCGTGCCGGGGCCGAAAATTTTGCCGTCCTTTTCGTAGTAAGGCATTTTGGACAGGATTCCCATCGGGAAAACGGTGTCCATGTGGCAGAGAATCAGCAGGCTTTTCGCGCCACCATTGCCCCATTTGGCAACGACATGATTGCCAGCCTTTTTGTTGGGCATAACTTTAACCAGCGCGCCTAACTTGCGGCATTCTTCAGCCACGATCAGGCCGACCCGGTCGACTGCGGCCTTATCATGGGATGGTGATTCGGTCTCGACCAGGCGTTTGAGCAGGTCGAGCATGGTATGGGATTCAAAAATCAGGTTGGGCATACGATTCCTTATGAAAAAAAGTGAACAGCCAGCACAATTGTCCCAACGACAGCACAATAGGCCGAAAAAACATACAAGGACCCACGCCCCAGAAAGGCTATCAACCAGCGGACAGCAAACCAGCCGCTAATCGCCGCGCTGATAAACCCGACCGCCAGCAAGGGCAGGAATTCGCCCAAATCGGGCATTTTCAGCACATCGAGCATTTCATAAGCCCCGGCGGCCAGCAAGACCGGCACCGACATCAAGAAAGCGAACCGCGCCGCTGAGGGACGGTCAAATCCGCGCAACATGCCGCCGCTGATGGTCGTTCCGCTGCGCGAAGCCCCCGGAAAGACGGCAATCACCTGAAACAGGCCAATCACCAGCGCATCGAGCCAGGTCATCTCACCCAATTTACGATTCTTGCGGCTAAAACGCTCGGCCAGGCTGAGCAAAATGGCCGCCGCGAAAAGCCGGGTGGCGGCCTGAAGCATGGGCATACGAAAAAGAGCCTCGACGGCGTCTTTGAGCAGGTAGCCAATCAGCAAAGCCGGGATGGTGGCGAGGACGATGTAAAGACCGAGGAGGGCGTCAGGTGTGAGGGTATCAGGTGTCAGGCTACGAATAGAACGCGGATTTTTAAAGATGACAAGCGAGGTCTGCAAAGTAGCGCTGGCAATTTTTAGCAAATCTTGCCAGTAGAAAATAAAGAGCGAAACCAGCGTCCCCCACTGCACGATGACGAGGAAGGAAAAGGTGGTTTCGTCGGCAGGGATGCCGAGCAATTGCTGGCCGATGAGCAGGTGGGCCGTGGACGAGACAGGGATGAATTCTGTCAGTCCCTGGATGATGCCGAGCAGGATGGATTCGAGGAGGGTCATGGGGGATGGTTAATGGTTAATGGAGGATAGTAATGGAGGCTGGTTAATCGAGGGGTGGGGGATTGGTGATGTATTCGGGAGGGTCTTCGTGGAGGGCGCGAGGGGCGCCGGGTTCGTTTGCGCCGATTTTGGATTTTTTGAGATATGCAATCCAGCCGTTGATGGCCCTGGCAACAGATTCTGCTTCGCTCGTAGTGCTGGAGTAAGCCTGTTCGGGAATAAATCCCAGGTCTTTTGCCAGGGAAAGATGACTTTGGATTTCCGCCAATGAACCACGAGCGATATAACAAAAACGAACGTTATCCTGATAATAATGACGCCCATGCCCTTCAGCAATATTGGCAGGAACACTGGTGGCGGCGCGCTTGAGTTGGTCGGCAAGATTGTATTTCTCGGTTGCAGGCAAGAGCGGAATAATCTTCTTGTAAATCGTCGATGCAAAATCCCGCGCCGCGCACCAGACATCCAGTTTATCGAGATTCATCACGGTCATAAGGGTATCCTCGGTTAATGGTTAATGGTTAATAGTTAATAGTTAATGGAGGATGGAAAGAAGCGATTAACCATTAACGATTAACCATTAACCATTAACCATTAACTATTCTCCATTAACCACCCCTGCCCGCTTGGCGTTATTTGACCATTGCTTTAACATATTCGTCGAAATATCGGTAAATATACCATTAGCAATTGCCTGTCGGATTTCTTCCATCAGCCGAATCAGCGCGCGCAGGTTGTGGATGGAGATCAGCGTACCGGCCAGGTATTCTTTGGCAGCAATCAGGTGGCGGATATAGGCGCGGGTGAAGGTGCGGCAGGTGTAGCAATCGCAGGTCTCGTCGATTGGGCGCGGGTCGCGGGCAAAGGTGGCGTTCATCAAATTCAGGCGTCCCTGGGAAGAGAAGGCGGCATGATGACGAGCCAGGCGGGTCGGCAGGACGCAGTCGAAGATGTCGACCCCGCGCAAGACGCCGTGAATCAGGTCTTCGGGCGTGCCGACGCCCATCAAATAGCGCGGCTTGTTTTCGGGCAGGAGCGGTGTGACGACATCCAGCGTACCGTACATTTCGTCTTTGGTCTCACCAACCGACAGACCGCCAATGGCGATACCGGGAAAGGGCAGGGAGGCGATAAATTCGGCAGATTGGGCACGCAGGTCCGGGTCGACGCCGCCCTGGACGATACCGAACAGGGCCTGGTCGGGGCGGGAATGCGCGTTTAACGAGCGTTCGGCCCAGCGGTGGGTGCGTTCCATCGCCTTTTTGATGTAGGCGGCGTCGTTCGGGTCGGCGCACTCGTCGAAAGCCATGATGATGTCGGCCCCCAGGTTGTTCTGAATCTGAATCGAGCGTTCGGGGGTGAAGCGGTGCGAAGAACCGTCGATATGGCTGCGGAAGGTGACGCCGTCTTCGTCTATTTTGCGAATACTGGAGAGAGAGAAGACCTGAAATCCGCCCGAATCGGTCAGCATGGGGTTGGGCCACTGCATGAATTTGTGCAATCCGCCCATATCGCGCACCAGTTCGTCACCGGGGCGCAGGTAGAGGTGATAGGTGTTCGACAAAACCAGCGAGGCGTTGAGTTCCTTGAGATGTTCGGGCGTGAGTGTTTTGACGGTGGCCTGGGTGCCTACCGGGGCAAAGACCGGGGTTTGCAAATCGCCATGCGGGGTGGAAAACACGCCCGCGCGGGCGCGTCGGTTGGTGGAAGTGATATTAAATTCAAACATGGGGTGATTGTAAACCAAAACTAAAGATTCTCAATAAACGCAAGGACAAATGAAATAAGATTTACAGCCACAAAAAAGCAAAAAGACAAAGCCGAAAAGCCCAGGCCAATCCAGCCCGTCAAAATACCACCGCGGGCCATCTTCTCGCCGCTGTAAACATTGGGCTGTTCCGCGATTTGAGCCAGCGATTTTTTACCCAAAACAATCGCAATAATTGAAGCCACCAACGGAAAAAGACCAATCAAGCCAACCACACCGGCAATCAGGCTGTATTTTGCCAGCGAATCATCCAGCCCGGAGGCAGCCGTGGGCGAAACAGAAGGAACAGCAGAATCGACGGTTGGCACAGGCGAATCGAGGTCGGGCAGGTCGATATGCACGCGGCAATACTGACATTGGGCGCGCCGATCCTGCCAGACAAAGTAGACCTCCATCGTCCCGCCGCACTGCGGGCAGGTCAGGGTCTGGTTGGTCGAAGTTCGGGCTTTCATGCGCCCTGCAACCCCACGCCAAAAGTGACCAGATGAGCATTCATCAGTGCCATCGGCACGTTCAGCCGCATTTGCGGCAGGGCCGGATTGCTGATTGTAATTTCATAAAATGAAAGCCAGGTCTGCCGGTTGCCCTCCATCGTCGTCGGCAGGTCCGTCAGGGCCGAAACGCGCAATTGTCCCTGCAAAAGGAAGGAACCCGCAATCACAGTCATCGGCACCATCAGACGATTCTTCTCGGTTGGCTCATAATCCAAGGGATCTTGCCGAGGCGGGGTCAAATGAAAAGCCAGGCACTCGGCAGTGGGGAAATAGACTTCCTCAAAATGATACGATTTTGGCGCGCCAGCGCCCAACCCAATCACATGCGCGTTCAAAACGTGCATATAAGTCGGCGCGCCCTGGGTGCGCAACCACCCCATCACCAGCGCGCTTTCCTTGGTGACAACTTCACCACGAATCAACTTATCGCGCCCATAAATCATTACCGGGGTCACTTTTTCATCGGCTAACAAGGTGTGCATAGGGGCCTCCTGAACTTTGCCTCAATTATACAATAGCCCTTGCCCCTGCCCACATCCACGTTTATACTCTCAGGCATGAATCACACCAAACGCTGGCTTATCCAAGATAAATTAACCGCCCAGGCCAATGCTGAACTGGATCACCTGTTCCCCAGCCTGCGCCAAATCCTGTTCAATCGCGGCATCAGCACGCGCCCCGAAGCCGATTCCTTCCTGCGCGCCGAACTGACTTTCGACGACGACCCCTTCCAAATGAAAGACATGCGCAAAGCCGTTGAGAGAATTCAACAGGCCATTCAAAACGGGGAACAAATTGCCATTTATGGCGATTACGATGTAGATGGAGTCACCGCCACCGCCCTGCTCGTCAGCGCTCTGCGCGCCCTGGGCGGCAATGCGCGTGAATACATTCCCAACCGGTTTGAAGAAGGCTATGGACTGAACACCGACGCCTTCGACACGCTCAAAAACGAAGGCGTTTCCCTGGTTATCAGCGTAGACTGCGGCATTCGCTCCCCCGCCGAAGCCGAACATGCAAAAACTATCGGCCTCGACCTGATCATCAGCGACCATCACGAACCTTCCGGCGACATTCCGCAAGCCCTGGCCGTCATCAACCCCAAACAGCCCGGCGACGAATACCCTGAAAAATACCTGGCCGGGGTTGGCATCGCCTACAAAATCGCCCAGGCCCTGCACCAAACCCTATCCGGTCTCGATACGCGCGGGGAAAACGCCCGCGCTGCTCAACCTTCAATCAACCTTGAACTTTCAACCTTATTAGACCTGGTCGCCCTCGGCACCGTCGCCGACCTGGCCCCGCTGACCGGTGAAAATCGTCACCTGGTGCGCGGCGGATTGCGCCAAATGCGCAACTCAGCCCGCCAGGGATTGCTCTCGCTGGCAGCAGTCTCTGATCTTTCGCTCGCCAAAGTGACTGCCATCAACATCGGCTTTGGCCTCGGCCCACGCCTGAACGCATCCGGGCGGTTGGATACCGCCATCGATTCCTATCGTCTGCTAACCACCACTGACCTGTTCGAGGCCGGACAACTCGCCCAACAACTCAACGTTCAGAACAGCCAGCGACAACAACTCACCCGCAAAATTCAGGCCGAAGCCGAAGCCCTGGCCCTGACCGAAGAGCAAACTCCGCTTATCCTGTTCGCCGTCAAAGAAGATTTCAACCCCGGCGTGGTCGGCCTGGCCGCCGCCCGGCTGACCGATTCCTATTACCGCCCCTCTGTGGTCGGCCACAGCGACCCCGAAAAAGGCGAAACGCGCTGCTCGTGCCGCTCGATTCCCGAATTTCACATCACCCAGGCCCTCGATGAGTGCGCCGACCTGCTCGTGCGCCACGGCGGACACGCCGCTGCCGCCGGGTTCACCGTCCCCAACGAAAATCTCGACGCGCTCAAAACCCGCCTGCGCGAAATCGCCGTCCGCGAACTGGGCGGCAAAGACCTGCGCCATAGCCTGGTAGCCGACGCCGAAGCCCCGCTCTCTGAAATGACCCCCGAATTGCTGCGTTATCTCGACCTGCTCGAGCCAACCGGCTACGGCAACCCTGGCGCGGTCTTCGTCTCGCGTAACGTTCGCGTGGTCAACCATCGCGCCGTCGGTGCCGAAGCCAAACACCTGAAGTTAAACGTCAGCGACGGCAAAGTCACCTTCGACGCAATCGCCTTTCGCCTGGGTGATTGGGCTGGAAAACTGCCCGAACGAATCGACCTGATGTACACCCTCGAAACCAACGAATTCAATGGCCGCACCACCCTGCAACTCAACGTCAAAGACCTGAAACCCACCGGCCTGCCCGATTAATGCGCTCGATCTTCTCTCCTCACACCTACCACATCCACGCCGCGCACAAGAGTTCCCTGGCGCGTGGCGTCCTGGCTCTTCTGAGCCTGTGCCTGGGGCTGGCGCTGCTCATCGAAATCGCCGCCCGCGCCTTTTTCCTGCCCTTCCCCAGCCTCGGCTCCGACAACTTCCTGTTCGATTACAAAATCTATGCGCTCGAAAACCTGGTTCGCCGCGAGGGCAACCCTGATTGCCTGATTATCGGCAGTTCGGTTGCCAACGGCAACCTCGACCCTGACATTTTGCAAGCCGCCTATCAGCAAGCCAGCGGTCAAGCCTTACATTGCTTTAACCTCGGCATCCCGGCCCTGACCGCTGAAACCGCCATTCCGTTAACCGAAGCCGCCATCCAACGCTACAACCCCAGGGTCATCCTCTTCCTGCTCATCCCGCGCGACCTGGTCGACCGCGAATACACCGTCGACCACCTGGCCGACAATCCCTGGGTACAGCCGCCCAGCGCAAAAAACTTCCTCGTACTCAACGCCTACTCGGCGCGCTACTTTATCACCTGGCAATACTGGCTGACCCCGGCCAACCGTGAGAAAATGCGCGAGGAAACCGCCAGCACCACACCACAAGGATTTGCGAGCATTCAGGGAATTCGCGACCCCTACCCGGTAGACTGGCTGATGGATGTCGAATCGCTCCAAAAAGTCTGGCGCGACCCGCAAACCCGCCCGACCCTCGACGCGCTGCTGGCCCTTGAAAAACACGGCCCGCGCTTCATCATCATCGAAGCCCCGGCTTACTCGGTCGCCCACCCCGACGAAAACTCTCCGGCCTGGCAGGCCTATGAAAGCGACTACATCGCCAACCTGAAAACCTATCTCGAAGCCAAAAACGTCCCCTTCTGGCGTAGCCTTGAAATTGGCAAACAAATCCCCGAAGAAGGCTGGTTCGACTGGCTGCACCTCAACAGCCAGGGCGCGCCCATCCTCAGCCGCTGGGTCGCCGACAAACTGGCCGAAACCCCTGAATTCTTCAAATAACGCATGGAAATCGTCTCGCTTCACTTCCCCGGTTTCGTCCTGATCGTCCTGGCCGTCTACGCCCTGCTCACGCGCCGCGCCCAAAACCTGTGGCTGCTGGCCGCCTCCTACACCTTCTACGCCATCTGGGGCTGGGGATTCGCCGCCACCCTGGCCGGGCTAACCCTGCTCAACTACCTGCTCGGCCGGCAAATCGCAAAAAACAATCGGCGGATAATGCTCTGGCTTGGGATTGGACTCAACGCCTCTTCCTTGCTCCTGCTCAAGGTGCTGGTCGGCCCCTATGCCGAGACGCTCGTCGCCACCCTGCGCCTGCCCGCCGTTACCACAGCCGTCCTCCTGCCGATAGGTTTCTCCTACTACGTCCTGCAAGCCATCGCCTACCTGGTGGATATCTCCCGCAACCCCAAACTGGCCGCCGCATCACTGACCGACTTCGCCCTCTACCTGGCCTACTTCCCCAAATTACTCTCCGGCCCCATCGAACGCCCGGCAGCCTTCCTCGCCCGCCTCGCGACAGAACGCCACGTAGACAACGCCACCCTCGGGCGCGCCCTGGGGCTGATCCTCATCGGCCTGTTGCGCAAAATCGTCATCGCCGACCACCTGCGCCTGTTCCTGGCCCCCGACCTGCTCTCCCGCCCGGCAGAATTCATCTTCAGCGAAAAAGTGCTCGGACTGTTGCTTTTTGCCGTCATTCTCTACAACGACTTCGCCGGCTACAGCGCCATCGCGCGCGGCGTCAGCCTGCTCTTCGGCATCGAACTGACGGTCAACTTCCGCCAGCCCTTTTTTGCCAATTCCTTCAGCGATTTTTGGAACCGCTGGCACATCAGCCTTTCGGCCTGGCTGCGCGATTACATCTTCTTCCCGCTGCGCCGCGCAATGATCCGGGCCAAACTGCCGCAAAGCCTGACCATTCTCATCCCACCCATGATTACCATGCTCGCCAGCGGGCTGTGGCACGGCAGTTATCTCTCCATGCTCTTTTGGGGCGGCCTGCACGGGGCTTATCTGGTTGCGCAAGAGTTCGCGCTCAATAAATTCCTGCCGCGCCTGAAAGACAATCGCGCCGCGCAAATCATCCTGCCCTTTTTCATTTTTATCTTCACCAGTTTGGCCTGGGTGCCTTTTGGCGCGTCCAGTCTCGGGGCGGCCTTTACTTTTTATCGCGGCCTGTTGCCGCCCTTCGGCCTGGCCCCCTTGCCCGAATTTTCACTCTTCGACCTCGGCCTGCCGCTAGCCCTGTCCTTTTTCCTCGACTGGAAAGAATACCGCGCCAATGATGTCGATTTTTTCATGCACTGGCGTCCATCCGCGCAGGCCTGGGGATTTGCCCTGGCCGCTTTCATCTTGATACTTTTCTCGGTCTCCGGCGCGGATTTATCCGGTTTCGTTTACCAGGGATTTTGATGATTCAACTCGAATTTCACTGCCACACCATCTACTCCAAAGACAGCCTGACCCGCCCCGCCGACCTGGTGCGGGTTGCTCGGAAAAAGGGCATCGACCGGCTGGTGGTGACAGACCATAACCGCATTGGCGGCGCGCTCGAAGCGCAAAAACTCGACCCCGAATTGGTCATCGTCGGTGAAGAAATCCTGACCACCAAAGGAGAACTGCTGGCCGCTTTCGTTCGGGAAGAAATTCCCGCGCTGCTGACGCCGCTCGAAACCATCCGCCGCCTGCGGGAGCAGGGCGCATTCATCAGCGTCTCGCACCCCTTCGACGAGGTTCGCGGCTGGGAACTGGCCGATCTGCTCGAAATCGTTCCACTGATTGATGCCATTGAAATCTTTAATTCGCGCTGCTTCTCCGAGAGTTATAACCAGCGCGCCGCTGATTTCGCCCGCGAACACAACCTGCTGGCAACCGTCGGCTCAGATGCGCACACGACGCGCGAGCTGGGGCGCGCCGTTTCGGTATTGGAAAAAGACTTCCATAACGCTGAAACGCTCAGGGCCGCGCTGAAAAATGCCGGGGCGCGAACCAGACTCTCCAGCCCGCTGATTCGTTTTTCGTCGCGCTGGGCGGTCACGGTCAAAAAAATGGGCTGGGCAAAATGTCCATAAAAGTCCGCCGCCGTGATTTACTGCTCTCCTTCGTCATCATCCTGCTGCTGTGGCAAGGCCTGGCCTGGCTGGTGGCCCGCCCCATTTTGCCCACGCCGCTCACGGTACTGACCGTCTTCTGGCGCGACATGGGCAACGGGACGCTTTTTTCGCACTTCATGGTCAGCCTGTGGCGGGTTTTTGCCGGAACAGCCCTGGCAATTCTGACCGCCGCTCCGCTTGGGCTGGCGCTCGGCCAATCAAAACGCTTCAATCGACTTTCCGCCCCGCTGATTTACCTGCTTTACCCCATTCCCAAAGTGGTTTTTGTGCCGATCATCCTGCTCTTTTTTGGGATTGGCGACGCGTCCAAAATTTTCATTATTTTCATCATCCTGTTCTTTCAAATTCTGGTACTGGTGCGCGACCAGGCCGCCAACCTGCGCCCGGAATTGATTCAGTCGGTGCGCAGCCTGGGGGCCGGACGGCGCGCGCTGTTTCGTTTTGTCTACCTGCCTGCCAGCCTGCCCGCCATTCTGACCGCCCTGCGTCAATCGGTTGGCACGGCGGTGGCGGTTTTATACATCGCCGAATTGTTCGCCACCACGCGCGGGCTGGGGTATTACATCTACTTCCAGGGCAGCACCCTGCTCAATTACCCGGCCATGTATGCCGGGGTGGTCGCCATGTCGCTGCTGGGGTTGGGAATGTACTTCAGCGTCGATTGGCTGGAGCGCCGCATTTGTCCCTGGCTATTACACGATTAGCCTCTTATGGCCCTGAGAACGACAAAGCGATAAATTACCACGACCCCACAAAATACGCGGGGCGCGAGATAACAACGGAACACGACCTAAGAACATTAGACCTCTTGCAAAAGTCATCAATGGCAGCCTATAAGTGTCCTTCGACTGCGCTTTTTTGCATAAAGCATTGCCGTCCTGAGCGGAGGGCGAAGC
>DAOUML010000197.1:0-9108 GCA_034411635.1 Anaerolineales bacterium | reverse complement strand
TCTTTGAGCGCATCCTTTTGCAAACACGCCAGGCCTTGCAGGTCGAAACGGTAGCCCTGGGTCTGATTAACGAGGCGTCGGGTAAAATCGTTTTTCACGCCGCCCTGGGAGATGGGGCGATTTACATTAAAGAGAAGAGAATCCCAGTGAAGGAAGGCGTGGCTGGAAAAGTCGTTCGCGATGGACGCGGCATGATTGTCCCTGCCATTAGCGATTCTTCGGTGCTGTATGATTCCGAAAGCCTGGAAGGAAAAGCGCGCGCCCTGGCTTGCGCCCCAATCCATGCTCGCGGTAAAGTTATTGGGGTTTTGGAAGCCTTTAATCCGATTCATAAAAACTTCGATAGCGATGCCTTGCTCGTGCTGACTGGTTTGGGCAGCCTGGGCGGCGCAATTTTGCAAAATTCGCAACTATACGAGCAACTAGACCTGGCCCGCAGGCGCTACCGCGATTTGTTTGAAGAAAGTATTGACCCAATTGTGATTAGCGACCTGAACGGCAGAATTCAAGAAGCCAATCAGCAGGCCGCCATGCTCTCTGGCTACCGTCCTGATGAACTCAATCAATTCTTGATTGAGCAAATGCACGATGTCAATTTTGAAAAATTAGGACGCCGGTTTGAAAACATTGGCAAATCGACTCTGGTCTATGAATCGGTTTTTTACAACAAGATTGGTCAGCAGTTTCCGGTTGAAGTGTATGCGCGCAAAGTTTTCTTCGATGATGTTGAATCGATTCAATGGATTTTCCGCGATATTACCACGCGCAAAGACCTCGATATGCTGCGCGAAGACCTTTCCGCGATGATTTATCATGACTTGCGCTCTCCGCTGGCAAACATTCTTTCGAGCGTTGAAATGTTGGACGAATTGATTCCCGCGCAAGAGCGTGAGAATGGCGAAACCATTTTACGCATTGCCCGTCATTCCATCGACCGTATCCAGCGTCTGGTGGCTTCTCTGCTTGATATTAATCGCCTCGAACAAAATCAACCGGTGGGTGAAAGACAGCCCGTCAAATTGACCGATTTAATTTTGGAGGCTGTTGAAGCGGCTCAACCTGCCGCCGAAGGCCGCAGCCAGAAAATTCAGGTCGAGATTGCTGAAAATATGCCCGAAGTGACGGTTGATATCGACATGATTCGCCGCGTATTGATTAATCTGATAGAAAACGCAATCAAATATTCGCCCATTGAGAGCAAAATAGAAATATCTGCCCGGCTCAACTTGAAATGGGCGCAAATCTCTGTGCTTGATAGCGGCCCGGGAATTCCCGAAACAGACCGCGAGCGCGTTTTCGACAAATTTACCCGCATCAAAAAACAAGGTGGGCCTGGTGGGCTGGGGGTTGGCCTCGCCTTTTGCCGGTTGGCCGTGCAAGGACACGGCGGAAAAATATGGATAGAATCTGCGCCCCAGCAAGGCGCAAAGTTTATCTTTACCCTGCCCATTTCCTCATAACAAAACAAAGGAGTATCCTTTTATGCAACTAATCGCAAAACAGGTGTACATTGAAGACCAATATGCAGGTGTTGTGCTGGGCGCCATTAGCCTGAGTCATGGCCTGGTACAAATTGACGCGCCGCCTTCACCTGAAGATGGACGTTCGTGGCGGGCAACCTTGCTCAGCCTGAACAGCGGTGTTGAACGTTTCCTCGTCAACCTTGATTCGCATCCCGATCGTACCCTGGGCGTGCGCGCGATGGATTGCACCGTCATCGCGCATGAAAATACTGCTGAGACCTTTCGCAACCGGCCAGGCGCGCTCAAATCGCAGCCGGAAGAAACCGGCGCCGATTGGGAAGCCGTCGTTGGACTGGGGACGGTTCGCTGGGCCACCCCTGAAATTACCTTTACCCAACAAATGCAAATTCATTGGGGCGATATGCCCGTGCTGCTCGAATACCACCCTGGCCCGGCCTCTGGCGCGCTGTGGGTGCGCGTTCCCGAACAGGATGTTCTCTTTGTTGGCGACCTGGTGCTGAAGGCCCAACCGCCTTTTCTCTCACAAGCCAACCTGCCAGAATGGATGATCGCGCTGGAAAATTTGCTGGGCGGCGAATACAAAAATTCTCTGGTTGTCAGCAGTCGCGGCGGGTTGGTTGGCCGGCAAGACATCGAAGCGCAGTTGACCTTTATTAAACAAGTTCACGAAAAAGTGGAATCGGTTGGCAAATCGCCGCATGGCCTCGAAGAACTTGAAGCCTTCATCCCTGGCCTGCTCGCCGGCCTTCATGCCCCGGCAGACCGGCTGAAGCAATACACCCATCGTCTGCGCTACGGTTTGCGCCAGTATTACCAGCACCGTTTCCAACCTGTGAACGCGTCCAGTCGGGATGATGAATAAAATGGCATCAGGCTATCAACCGGTTTTTGAAGTAACTCGCGGAAAAATTGTCGAATCAATTCATTTTGGCGCTGCCGCAGTGGTTGATGCCAAAGGCCGTTTGCTCACTTTTTTAGGCGACCCGCAAAAAGTTGTCTATTTACGCTCTACCGCCAAACCGTTTCAGGCCTTGCCCTTTATTGAGCGCGGCGGACATGAAAGATTCAACCTGACCCAGCCCGAAATCGCCATTTTATGCGCCTCTCACTCTGGAACCGATGAGCACGTCGCCACCGTCCAGGCCATCCAGTCCAAAATCGGCGTCAGTGTCGACGACCTGATGTGCGGAATGCACTATCCCTTTCATCAGCCCAGCGCCGATGCGATGAAAATTCGCGGCGAACTCCCCACGCCTTACCGGCACAACTGCTCAGGCAAGCACACTGGCATGTTGGCCCACGCCAAAATGCTTGGCGCGCCCACCGAAACCTATCTTGAACTTGACCACCCGGTACAGCGAGCCATTCTCGCCAGCCTGTCTGAAATTTGCGATGTTCCCGCCGCAGAAATCGAAATTGGCATTGATGGCTGCTCCGCGCCCAATTTCGCCATGCCGCTCTACAACGCTGCTCTTGGCTATGCGCGTCTTGCAGATGCCCGTTCTCAGGCCTGCCAGACCATCACCCGCGCCATGATGTCCAGCCCAAACATGGTCGCCGGGCCTGAGCGATTCGATACCCTGCTGATGGAGACAACCCAAGGGCGGATGTTCGCCAAAACTGGCGCGGAGGGCTACCAGGGCATTGGCCTGCTCCCCGGCGCGCTCGGCGCGGACTCACCCGCGCTCGGCATCGCCATTAAAATCAGCGACGGCGACCCCTCCAGCCGCGCCCGACATGGCGTTGCCCTGGCGATTCTGCAAGCCCTGGGCGCGTTGTCTGATTCCGAATTGCAATCGCTGGCTGACCTGGGGCCGATCACGCAACTGTATAACTATCGCAAAATCAACATCGGCCTCAGCCGTCCCGCGTTTCAACTCGATTTTTCGTAACCTATGGGCGAAGAACAAAAACAACGCGCCCTGAAAGTTCACCAGACCCTGCTGGGCGCATTTGGCGAACCCATTTGGCGCAATCCCTTGCCGGCGATTGACGAACTCGTCTCCACCATTCTCTCGCAAAACACCAACGACGTGAATCGCGACAAAGCCTTCGATTCGCTCCGCGCCCAATTTCCAACCTGGGAACAGGTGCGCGACGCTGCGCCCCAGGCTGTGATCGACTCTGTCCGCGTGGCCGGGCTGGCCAACCAGAAAGGGCCGCGCATTCAGCAGGTTTTGCGCGAAATCACCGCTGAGCGCGGCAGCCTCGACCTGTCTTTTTTGGCCGATTGGGACGTGGAACAAGCCCGCGATTGGCTGACCAAGTTCAACGGCGTCGGGCCGAAGACGGCGGCCATCGTGCTGTGTTTTTCGCTCGGCAAACCGGCTTTTCCGGTCGATACCCACGTCTATCGCGTTAGTGGACGAATTGGCCTGCGTCCTGAAAAGATGAGCGTTGAGCAGGCCCATCCGCACCTTGAGGGGCTTTTTCCCCCTGAAACGTATTACGCCGCTCACCTCAATATCATCCGTCTGGGGCGTGAGATTTGCCAGGCCCGCAAACCCGATTGCCCAAACTGCCCCATTCGGTCGCTTTGCGATTTTGGCATTCGACCACAGCAATTCTCCTCAATGAAGTGAGCCAGCCTGATTTGAATGCGTAGCGCATATTGACAATTTCTGATTCGACCAGGCGGGTATTGAAATCAGCCTTCAGGAAAGATACAATAAGGATGTAATTTATCTTGAAAGGAGGTGATGGCAATGCTTCAACGCAAAGAACGCGGACAAGGCTTGCTGGAATACGGCCTGGCGATTGTGCTGGTGGCGGTAATTATCATTATTGTTTTGGTGGCCTTTGGTGAAAGAATCGCTGAACTTTATCAGCAATTTATTGATGCCTGGCCCACTTAGGCCCCTTCGATTTGTTTTTTTATCATTTGTTGTGAGCATTTTTGTAAACATCATTTTTCGCGCAAATGAAAACAGGCTCCTGAATTGGGAGCCTGTTTTTTTTACTATTCCTCGTCTTCGCTCTCGCTGTGCGCGTGGCCGTGCAGCAGTTCATCGTCTGAAGCCTCGCGCAAACTGGTAATGGTGACATCAAAGTGCAGTTCTTTGCCAGCCAGCGGGTGATTGAAGTTGAGTTCGACGGTTTCATCTTCGATCTGGGTGATGCGTCCGTACATGGTTTCGCCATCTTGCGCGCGCACCTGTAATTCAGTGCCAATCTCCAGCGGAATTTCAGCCGGGAATTCAGATTTCGGCACATTCACAACCGCTTCTTCCTGAATTTCGCCGTAGGCGTCGATGGCGGCAACCACAACCTGTTTGCTTTGCCCAATTTCCATATCGTATAAGGCGCTTTCCAGGCCAGGGATGATATTGCCCACCCCTTGCAGAAATTCCAACGGCTCGCCGCCTTCAGAACTATCGACAATTTCACCGTCCACGCGCAGGGTGTAATTCATGGCAACTACCATGCCATCGTCTACTTTCAATGGGTTGTTCATTTTTTCTCCTTAGTTTTTTGGGAATATTGGCAAGTATAATTCAAACAGCCCTATTCACCAAATTACCCAGGAGACGCCATGAACAGCATCATCATCTACATTTTGGGAATTGCGTTGGTTGGTTTTGTGCTTTTCCAATCGGCTTATTTCCTTAACAAAGCCTACCAGCGCGGGCTGGAAATCGGCCTGAGCCGCGAACAACTGCGCGAGACCGTTCGCTCCAGCGCTATTTTCACCATTGTCCCCTCCATCCCCATTCTGATTGGGTTGGCAACCATGATTCCCATCTTCGGAGGCGTGGTCATCCCCTGGATTCGTCTGAGCGTGCTGGGCTCGGTGGCCTACGAGACCTATGCCGCCAACGCCGTGCGCGCCGCCGCCGGGGTCGAGAGCATTTTCGAGCATCCGCAGGTCTTCAGCGCCACGTTGTGGACGATGACCGTCTCGATTATGGCCGGGCTGGTGACGATGATACTCTTTTTCCGCAAATACTCCCAAAAATTGCAGGAAATCAAATCCAAAGACTCACGCTGGGGCGAAATCCTGGTGGTGGCGCTCTTCATGGGTCTGGTCGGGACCATCGGCGCGCAGCAGATCGCGCTGGGCGGCTACAACACCCTGGCCCTATTCATCAGCATGGCGATTATGCTCGTGGTTGGGCTGGCTTCCAAAAAATGGAAATGGCTGGAGGAATTTGCCCTGCCGGTTTCCATTCTCGGCACCTTAACCATTCTCTACATTTTGCTCGCCTAAGGGAGATTGACCATGAATACCCAGGAAAAATATATCAAAACCCTGCACCATGCCGGTTTGCGCTTCTCCCTGGCGGCGGTTGTGCTGATGATTTCCATCCCGCTCGCCTACAGCCTGATTACCGGGGCCTGGCCGACCACCGACCTGCTGCTGATCGGCTTTATGACCGTCGGTGTGATTTACCTGCCGATTGGCATTATCGAATTCTTCAACTACGCCCCCATGCTCGGCGTGGGCGGGACGTACATCGCCGAAGTGACCGGCAATATCGCCAACATGAAACTGCCCGCCGCGCTGAACGCCATGAAACAGGCCAATGTGGAACCAGGGACGGACGAGGGCGAAATTATCTCGGCCATCGCGATTGCCACCTCCTCGATTGTGACCACGATTGTCATTCTGATTGGCGTGCTGGTTCTGGTCCCCTTTCAGGATTTTTTCATTACTTACCTGCAACCGGTGGCGGTCTACATGATTCCGGCCATTTTCGGGGCATTGGGCGTGGTTTTTGTCGCCCGCCACTGGCGATTGAGCATCCTGCCGACGGTGGTCATGCTGGCCCTGTTCCTGTTTGTGGTTAAGGACGATTCCATCCGCCCGGCCCTGATTCCGATTGCCAGCCTCGTCTCGATTGCCTCGGCCCGTTATTTCTTCAAGAAGGGCTGGATTTAGCCATGTCGCAAGAGCCAGCCATTCTGCGCCTGCAACGCGCCATTCAGTGCAAAACCGTCTCGTATAAAGACCGCGCCCAAATCGACTTTGCCGAATATGACCGTTTCATTGAAAACCTGCGAGAAGATTACCCGCTGATTTTTAGCCGGGCCGAGTTCAGCCGCATTGCCGGGCACGCTCTGCTCTTCAAACTCAAAGGCCAATCGCAGACCCTCGCCCCGGTCGGGATGATGGGACATTACGATGTGGTTCCGGTCAAGCCCGACGGCTGGAAGCACGACCCGTTCGGCGGCGTCATCGAGGGCGACTATCTCTACGGGCGCGGCACGCTCGATATGAAAGGCCATCTCATCGCCCTGCTCGAGGCCCTCGAAAGCCTGTTGGCCGAGGGCGCAGCCTTTGAACGCGATTTGTACCTGATGTTTGGACACAACGAAGAAACCGGCTCGAACATCTCCGATTCGGGCGCGGTTGCTATCCGCGAACATCTCAAGGCCCAGGGAATCCGCTTTCGCATGGTCTGTGACGAAGGCGGCGCGCTCATCGACGGCAAACCGCTGGGCGTCGATGGCATCGTGGCCCTGATCGGCGTCGGCGAAAAGGGCTATGTCGATATCGAACTGAACGCCCTGCAAGCCGGTGGACATTCGGCCATGCCGCCGCAGGTCAGCGCCATGCAGAAAGTGTTCGAGGCCGCCGTCAAACTGGAAAGCGACAAATTCCCGGCAGATTTCACCCCGGCCACCGAGTCGATGTTCGAGTCTCTGGTGCCGCACATGCGTCAGCCGCTCAAATTCCTGTTCAGCCATCGCAACCTGTTCAAGCCGATTCTGATTGCCACCATGCTGAAATCGCCCAAAACCGCCGCCACCATTCGCACCACCTGCGTCATCACCCAGGCCCAGGGCAGCGCGGCCCCCAATGTGCTGGCCCAAAAAGCGGTCGCGGTGCTGAACAGCCGCATCATCACCGGCGAATCGGTTGAAAGCGTTCGTGAGCGGGTGCAGCGCATCGTCGGGCCAGACATTCAGGTGACGATGCACAACGGCACCGAGCCAACCGACATCAGTCCCTCTGACGGGCCGGAATACGCCGTCATCGTAAACGCCATCCGCCAGCATTACCCGCACTTCAAGGCGATTGCGCCCTTCCTGATGATTGCCGCCACCGACAGCCGTGTCTATCACGGCCTGGCCGAGGGCGTCTACCGTATCGCCCCCTTCGAAATCTCTGAAGCAGACCTGCAAACCGTCCACGCCGACAACGAGCGTATTAAGATCCCCAACTTCTTTAAAGGCATCGCGTTTTTCAAAACCTTGCTGCGCAACAGTCTACAGTCCTGAGCGGAGGGCTGAGCGCGCTTTGCGAAGTCCGCAGTCGAAGGACGGTGCTAACGGAGCCCCGTAGTCAAAGGACAACATCGAATATCCAATATCGAGTATCAAACACCCATTAACGATTAACCATTAACCATTAACCATCCCCCATTAACCACCCTCCAAAAAACATGCCCAACCGCCTAACCCACGAAAACTCCCCCTACCTCCTGCAACACGCCAACAACCCGGTGGACTGGTTCCCCTGGGGCGAAGAAGCGCTGTCCAAAGCCCGCGCCGAGAACAAACCAATTTTTCTCAGCATCGGCTATGCCGCCTGTCACTGGTGTCATGTCATGGAACATGAGTCCTTTGAAGACCCGGCCATTGCCGAAATCATGAACCGGCACTTCGTCAACATTAAGGTTGACCGCGAACAGCGCCCCGACCTCGACAGCATCTACATGGCCGCCACCGTCGCCCTCACCGGGCAGGGCGGCTGGCCGATGTCGGTCTTCCTGACCCCCGACCTGCGTCCCTTTTACGCCGGGACGTATTTTCCGCCTGTGCCGCTCCCTCTTGCATCGGGACAAGGCTACAGCATGCCTTCCTTCCGCGATCTGCTGAACGGCATCATTCGCGCCTGGAGCATGGAACGCGCCGAAGTGGACAAGGTCGCCGCCAACGTCAGCGAACATCTCCAGCGTCAGAACACCTACAAAGACAGCGGCATCATCCTCAGCCAGGCCCTGCTCGATAACGCCGTCAAATTCCTGCGCGATGGCTACGACTGGGGCTTCGGCGGCTGGGGCGGCGCGCCCAAATTTCCGCAGCCGATGACGGTGGATTACATCTTGCGCCGCTCCCTCACCCCTAGCCCCTCTCCCGGGGGGAGAGGGGAATCCGCTGCGCTGCACACTCTGAAAGCGATGGCGCGCGGGGGGATGTATGATGTGGTCGGCGGCGGGTTTTCGCGTTACAGCGTCGATAATCACTGGCGCGTGCCGCATTACGAAAACTAGGGTTCATAAACGGCAACGAGTTGCTGCCCATTTGGTGGTCGCTGTTGTTCATTACTGGTAATTCACCCGTACCCAAGATACACCAAATCTCGACCACTTTTTGATCGTCTTCGATAAAAAACTTGGCATGGACATCCAACATCTCAACAAGTCTTCGGCGACCTTCAAAATCAAGTTCATCCAAATCCAAGCCGTCGGCTACTTGTGCGGCAAAGTTACGAATTTTTTGCAAGTCCTTTTCATTAAGCGCTTTCCCTTGCATATGAGCCAACAACTGTTGCCTCTCTTCAGACAGGGCGGATAAAGTAGTCTCCAATCTTTGTTTTTTATCAACCAATATATCCCGAGGAATATCACCTGCTACATACAAGTCAATAACCCTATCCAACTGAGATTTGGTGTCCCGC
>DAOUML010000196.1:0-23976 GCA_034411635.1 Anaerolineales bacterium | reverse complement strand
GCTTCGCCCTCCGCTCAGGACGGCAATGCTTTATGCAAAAAAGCGCAGTCGAAGGACACTTATAGGCTGCCATTGATGACTTTTGCAAGAGGTCTAATTTATTATTTTTTCAAGCGGTCGATAAACTGCTTGCGAAATTTCGCCACTTTGGGCGCAACAACCGCGGCGCAATAAGGCTGATTGGGATGATTGGCAAAATATTCCTGATGATAATCTTCAGCCGGGTAGTAATTGAGAAGCGGGGAGATTTCAGTCACAATTGGGTTGGGCCACAGATGAGCAGCCTCCAGTTCGGCAATGATTTCCTCGGCGGCCTGCTTTTGGGGCTGGTCGTGGTAGAAAATGGCCGAACGATATTGAGTGCCCACGTCTGCGCCCTGGCGGTTGAGGGTGGTGGGGTCGTGGATGCTGAAGAAGACCCGCAAAAGGTCCTTAAACGAGAGCAGGTTCGGGTCGAATTCGATCCGAATGACCTCGGCGTGGCCTGTGTCACCTGCGCAAACTTGCTGATAAGTGGGATATTCCGTCTGCCCGCCTGAGTATCCCGATTCAACAGACAGGACGCCCTGCAAATCGTCAAAAACGGCCTCGAGACACCAGAAACATCCACCAGCCAGGGTTGCAGTTTGATTTGTACGCATAAATTTTTCTCCTTTGTAATAAGATGGCTATTGTGCAGGCTTTAATGAATTGTATAATAATTGTAAGGATTTAATGTAGATTTTGTGAAAGAATTAGATAAGCGGCATGAGATGGATTTTGCATCACAAAAGACGAAACAGGAGCGCATAAAAAAATGGAAAGTACCACAAAAAAACAGACCATCCTGGTGGTAGATGATTCGCCCGAAAATATAGCCATGCTCAGCGCGATTTTGGGCAAAGAGTATACGGTTAAGGTGGCGTTAAACGGCGAAAAGGCGCTCGAAATTGCCCTCAGCCCCAACGGACAGCCTGATTTAATTCTCTTGGACGTCATGATGCCCGGCATGAGTGGTTATGATGTCTGCCTGCACCTGAAAGGGAACGCGCTCACGCGCAATATTCCGATTATTTTCGTTTCAGCGCTTGGCGAAACGATGGATGAAAGCAAAGGGTTTGAAGTTGGCGGGGTAGATTACATCACCAAGCCCGTTGTGGCGGCCATTGTGCGCGCCAGGGTCAGAACGCAATTGGCTTTGTATGACCAAAATCGCTTTTTGGAAGAAAAGGTGCGCGAACGAACCCAGGAATTGGCCCTTACGCAGGATGTGACCATTGTTGGGTTTGCAACCCTGGCAGAATTTCGCAATGAAGAAACCGGCGCGCACATTATGGCAACCCAGCAATATGTGAGCAGTTTGGCCCGTTATTTATGCACGCACCCCACTTTTTCGTCTTTTCCGACCAGAGAAAACATTGAACTTTTGCACAAATCGGCGCCATTGCATGATATCGGTAAAATTGCCGTGCCAGATAGAATTTTGATGAAACCCGAAAAATTGACTCCCGAAGAATTTGAAGAAATCAAAAAACACACCATTTACGGACGAGATGCGCTGGCAAAGGCGGAAAAGGCGCTTGGGCAAACCCGCAGTTCGTTTTTGCGGATTGCCAAGGAGATTGCTTACACCCATCACGAAAGGTGGGATGGTACTGGCTACCCGCAAGGGTTGCGCGGAGCAGAAATTCCGATTTCAGGACGGTTAATGGCCCTGGCTGATGTGTATGATGCGCTCACCAGTAAACGCGTTTATAAACAGGCTTTTACCTTTGAAGATGCCGGCGAGCATATTCGCAGCCAAAGCGGTAAACATTTTGACCCGGATGTGGTTGATGCTTTTGTTGATTTGGAAGAAATTTTCAAAAATATTGCCATCAGCCTGCATCATCATGAGAATTTGGCTTAAAAAGGTAACTACCTACCGTAGCGCGACTTTCAAGTCGCGTTTAGGAGTAAGGCGGTTGAGAATTTGCTTTCAGGCGACATAAACCCCATTCGGGCACGATGTGTCGCTTTACGAATATCAGTTCGTAGGCAGTTACTAAAAAAGAAGTAAATGCCTACCCATCCCTCACCCCCAGCCCCTCTCCCGGTGGGAGAGGGGGGACTTCTGGTAAAAATGGCATCGTTCCCTCTCCCTTCGGGACGTGTGCCGCGAAGTGGTAGATGGTTAGGGTGAGGGCAGGCAGTTACAAAAAGAAAGAGAAAAAAATGTCCGTTTCAATTCTGGTCGTAGATGACAATGAAGTTACCCTGAAACTTGTTACGGCAACCTTGCAAAATGGCGGTTTTGAGATTCATACCGCCCAAAGCGCCAAAGAAGCCATCGAAAAAGTGGGGAAAATTCGACCACAAATGGCGATTCTGGATGTAATGATGCCAGACATGGATGGGTATGAATTATGTAAAAAATTGCGCCAAATGCCTGTTACAGCGCACATCCCTATTATGATGTTAACCGCTTTCAGCGAAATTAATGAGAAGTTGAAAGCCTTTGATGCCGGGGCCGATGATTTTATGCCCAAGCCCTTTCAGCCGCAAGAATTGCAAGCGCGGGTAAAAGTGCACCTGCGACGGGCAATCACCCAAACAAAAAATACCGAAAGCATTACCAGCGCAAAAAAAATAGCCGTATTTTCGCTAAGGGGTGGGGTGGGGGTTTCGAGCCTGGCAACCAACCTGGCCGCCGGATTTACGCAATTATGGCAGGTCCCTTCCCTGTTGATTGATCTGGCGCTTTTCAATGGGCAAAGCGCCCTGATGTTAGACCTTGCTTTGCGCAATACCTGGAGTGATCTGGGCAATATTGCCCCCGATGATTTGGACAGCGAAAATCTCCAGAAAGCACTTTTGCAACATGAATGCGGCGTGCACGTGCTGGCCTCGCCCAAAAACATTGCCGAAACTGAAAAAATAAAACCAGAGCATGTAAGCAAAGTTTTACAACTTGCAGAAAGCCAATACCAGTACATCCTTTTTGACCTGCCGCATGATTTTAATCCAACCACCCTGGCCGCCCTCGACGAGGCCGATACCATTCTGCTCATGCTGGCCCCCGAACTTGCTTCGGTACGCTGCGCGGCCAATGCGCTGACAATTTTCGATGATTTGGGATACGAACCTGAAAAAGTGCATCTGGTACTGAATTGGATCTTCGCAAATAACGGCCTGGCGCGCAAAGAAATTGAAAATGCGCTGCAAAAAAATATCAAAGTTGTCCTGCCACATATCCCCGATGCGCTGGTTTCCGCGCTCATGATGGGCAAGCCCAGCGTCTTGAACGCCGAACAATCTTCGGCTGGCGGCCTGTTTGAAGACCTGGCCTTTTTCTGGAGCAAAGACGAACACAAACAAGAAAAGCCCAAAAACCCGACGCCGGCCTATCTTGCCGTGCAAGAACGAATCAAAAAACGCGCGCAGGCGCAAAAATCAAAAAAATAAGGAGGAGAAATGAAAAAAAGAAATGCGCAAGGTCTGGTAGAGTATGGGTTGTTACTGGCTTTGGTTGCCATTGCCCTCATTCTAGGCGTGCAGATGTATGGAATTTCATTGGAACAAGTCTATTGCAATATTGCCAGTTTCATTGGGCAAACACAGGTTTGCGAAGAGATGGCCTATTGCCGCGATAATTTTTCTGAAGGCTCTGGCGGCTGGTCTACCAACACAGGCGGCACGCCTCCCGGCAACTGGCAATTTTCAGATGGGCAGTTATGCGGTTCAAACACTGGCACCATTTACAACGTGTGCTCGCAAGGCTTGGAGAACAGCGATTACACCATTAACCTGGGAGATATCCAGTTACACCAAGGCAATGGTTACGGGGCCTACTTCCGTTCAGAAATTGTCAACGGAAGGGTAAATGGTTATACCTTCCAATATGACCCCGGCCTGCGCGCGATGGTCTTTCGAAAATGGGTCGATGGCCGCGAATTGGCCCCATTCGCCATTTATCGAGTTCCAAACGATTACGATTGGTACAGTGAGCCGCGCAATGTGCAAATAAAAGTTTCTGGCAACACCTTCACCGCTTACGTGGATGGCGAGCCCGTGCTAATCGCCCAAGACGACAGTTATCCATCGGGCGGCGCGGGGCTGCGCACCTGGGATGCCACCCAATTCTGCACCAATGAATTCAGCATTCTTCCCAACCAACCGTAGAAAGGAGCCAATAAAATGCCACTCGAAAAATCTCCTGACCTGAATGACTTTGACTTTAGCCCGCAAACGAGCGAGGAAACCGCAACATCAACCAACTCGCGCAAAAAAGGCTTTCGCTATCTGCTGGCTGGGTTGGCCGTTTTGGTATTGTTAATGGCGTTCGCAAACTTCGGCGGCGGCTTGAGCAACCCGCTGCAAGGCAGCGGCACAATTCGCGGCGTTGTTCTTGATGAAAGAGGCCAGCCGCTTCAAAATGCATCGATCAAAATTATGGGAAGCAATCTCAGCGCCCCGATTACAACGGATGGCTCTTTTGAATTGCAACGCGTTCCGGCTGGAACGCAAAGCCTGGTGGTGTTAGACCGCTACACCGGCCAGGAAATCCCGTTTGTGCTTGCCAACGGCGAAATACTCGATTTCGGAACCATACAATTTAAGGTGACGACAGAACCTGGATTCTGAGAAAAATGAAAAAAACATTCTTGGCCTGGCAAATACCAATCATCTGGCATTACACCCTGCTCGGATTTTTATTTGGGTTAATTTTTCCTATTTTCGCGACATTCTTTGCCGCGCTATGGAAGAAAATACCGCTCACCGTTGAAAATCTGCTCGAAATCCAGGCATCTGACCCGGCCCTGTGGGTGGTTAACCTGGCCCCGTTGGTGCTGGCAGTCGCATTCCACCTGATTGGCGCGCGAGAAAAAAAACTGGAAATCGCGGCCCTGCAACGCGAAGATGTCATTGCCCAGCGCACGGCGGAACTGACCAAACTCAATGTCGATTTATCCATCGAAAACGAGCAGCGCCGCAAAACCGAAGAAGAACTGAAGAATGAGCGCAATTTTGCCTTGCGGGTCATGTTCACGATGGGGCAGGGACTGGCTGTTACCGATGAAAATGGCATCCTGACCTTTGTTAACCCGGCCTTTACCCACCTGGTAGGCGGCGTGCCAGAAGATTTGAAAGGGCGTTTCTTTTCAGATTTTATCTCGCCCAAAGCCAACAACCTGGAATCTGCAAACGGGGAAAACTGGCTGGGCAGCCGCACGAATACATCGGAAAGCATTTTGCGACACCGCAGCGGCAAGGATGTGCCGGTGCTGGTGACGGGCGTGCCGCAATGGAAAAATCACAAACTGACCGGGGCAATTCTGGTCGTAACCGACCTGACCGAGCGCAAAAAAACCGAAAATGAAATGCGCCGCCAGAAGCAATTTTTTGAAACCTTGTTCCAGCACAACCCGATTGCCATTGTTACCCTCGACAAAGATTTTCACATTCAGGCCTGTAACCCGGCTTTTTCTAGCCTGTTTGGGTATGCGCGTGATGAAGTGATTGGCAAAGAACTTGATGGTCTTGTTGTTCCGGCTGAGCAACGCAATCAATCGCAACAACTTACCCAGAACGCAGCCAGGGGCAACATCATCCACGAAGTTGTTCGCCGCAAGCGCAAAGATGGCAGCCTGGTCAATGTGGAACTGTTTGGCGTGCCGGTCATTGTCAACGAAGAAGAAATCGGCGTGCTGGCCCTGTACCACGACATCAGCGAACTGATCAAAGCCCGCGATGAAGCCGAATCGGCGGCCCGCGCGAAATCAGAGTTTTTGGCGAACATGAGCCATGAAATTCGCACCCCGCTCAACGCCATTATCGGCATGACCAGCCTGCTGCTCGATACGCCCCTGAATGCCGAACAGCGTGACTTTGTCAATACCGTGCGCAATAGCGGCGATACCCTGCTGGCCCTGATTAACGATATTCTCGATTTTTCTAAAATTGAAGCCGGAAAAATGGTGCTGGAAAATCAGCCCTTTTACCTGGCCTCCTGCGTTGAAAGCGCGCTCGATCTGGTGGCCCCCAAAGCCGCCGAAAAAGGCATCGACCTGGCTTTTTTGCCGCAGGAAAATATGCCCATGCGCTGGAATGGCGATGTGACCCGCCTGCGGCAGGTTTTGGTCAACCTGCTCAGTAATGCCGTCAAATTTACCGAAAAGGGCGAAGTGGTGGTGCATGTTTCAGCCCAACACCTGCAAGCCAATCATTATGAATTGCGTTTCGCCGTGCGCGATACCGGCATTGGCATTCCCCAAGACCGCCTGGGACAGTTATTCAGCGCCTTTACCCAGGTCGATGCCTCCACCACGCGCAAATATGGCGGCACCGGTCTGGGATTAGCCATCAGCAAGCACCTGGTTAATTTAATGGGCGGCAAGATAGGGGCCGAGAGCGAACCGGGAAAAGGCTCCACCTTCCACTTCACCATCCAATCTGACAGCGCGCCCGTCACCGGAAAGATGGGTCTGAACGTCGCCCAACCTTCGCTCGCGGGGCGAAAACTGCTCATTGTAGATGATAACGCCACCAACCGCCTGATTCTCATGCGCCAGAGCCAATCGTGGGGCATGTCGCCCACCGAGGCCGCCAGCGCAGCCGAGGCCCTCAAAATTCTGCGCGAAAAACCGCGTTTCGATATCGCCATTCTGGATATGCAAATGCCCGAAATCGATGGGCTTACCCTGGCAGGCGAAATTCAGAAGAACCCAACCACGGCCAAATTGCCGCTGGTCATGCTCACTTCGCTGGGCAACCGCCCCGAAGATGAAGCCAATGTAAAGTTTTCGGCCTACCTGACCAAACCGATCAAGGCCAACCTGTTGTATGAATGCCTGCTGGGTATTTTTGAAGAAAGCCCGGCGGCCCTGAAGCAAGGCGACACCCGCCCACTCTTTGATGCGCAAATGGGAATTCGTCAGCCATTGCGCATTTTACTGGCCGAAGATAACATCATTAACCAAAAGGTTGCCGCCTCCATTTTAGACCGTTTGGGCTACCGCGCCGACCTGGCCGCCAATGGGTATGAAGTGCTGGACGCCCTCTCGCGCCAGGATTACGATGTGATTCTGATGGACATCCAAATGCCGGAAATGGACGGCGAAGAAGCCACCCGCCGCATTCGCAAACAATTGCCTCCCGAAAAGCAGCCGCGCATTATCGCCATGACCGCCAACGCCCTGGAAGGCGACCGCGAACACTACATGGAACTGGGCGTGGATGATTATGTCAGCAAACCCATTCGGGTAGAAGACCTGATTTCTGCCCTGGGCGATTGCTCCCCCTTAAGCAAAAGACAGGAAAAACCGCAATGAATCTCATCGATTGGCAAGCCCTTGACCCTTACCGCGAAATGATGGGGGATGATTTTGTGATCGACATTTTGCAAACCTATTTGAGCAACTCGCAAGAGTTACTGCGCGATATTGAGGGGAACTTCCCTGCCGGAAATCTGGCAACCCTTACCCGCGCCGCCCACACCCTCAAATCAAACAGCGCCATGCTGGGCGCAAGCAATCTGGCCGATATTTGTCTGAAAATTGAAAAAGCGGGCAAAGATGGCAACCTGCAAGGCCTGCAACCCGATATTGAAGCCCTGCGCGAGCAACACGCGCTGGTCTGCGCCGAAATTAAGGGGCGGCTGGAAAAAGGAGGCTGAGCATGGCATCCACAATCGCAAAGCAAATCGTCCAAAGACAACCCCAGTTGGCCGAAGCGATTGTCGAATTGCAATATGCCCGCCAGCCGAAAATCTGGCCGTCTTATGGCAATCCTGGCCGCGAAAAAAGCATCCGCGATGCCGGTTATCATCTGCTTTACCTGGCCGAAGCCCTGCAAGCCAACGATGAAGCCCTTTTTACCGAATACCTGGCCTGGGTAAAATCGCTCTTCAAAAGCCTGAACTTTTCAGAGAATGTTTTGCCCACCAGCCTGGATTGCACCCGCCAGGCCCTCAGCGCGACCTTTGCGCCGCAAGAAATACAGGCGGCCTTGCGCCTGATTGAGATCGGCGAACAAAGCCTGGCCCAGCCCTTGCCCGATTCAACCTCGTATTTGGGGCCGCAAGACCTTCTGGCGCATCAATTTCTTGACTTTTTGCTGGGAGGCAACCGCCAAAACGCCAGCCGCCTGATTTTGGAAACGGTTCAGAGCGGAAAAATGACGGTGCAAGAAATTTACCTGAACATCTTTCAGAAAACGCAGCGCGAAATAGGACGCTTGTGGCAAACCAACCAGATTAGCGTGGCGCAAGAACATTTCTGCTCCGCCGCCACGCAAATGATTATGTCGCAACTCTACCCTTACATCTTCAACGGCGCGCGTAAAGACCGCCGACTGGTGATGGCCTGCGTAGGCGGCGAATTGCACGAAATTGGCGCGCGCATGGTGGCCGATTTTTTTGAAATGCAAGGCTGGGACACCTATTTTCTGGGCGCCAATACTCCGCCCGATAGTATTCTAAAAACTGCGCAGGAACGCAATGCCGATATTTTGGGCTTGTCGGTCACTATGACTTTTCACATTGAAACAGCGCGCAGCATCATCGAAACCCTGCGCCGGAGCGCCAACAACAAAACCCGCGTATGGGTTGGCGGGTATCCGTTTAATCTCTCTCCGCAACTCTGGCAGAACATTGGCGCGGATGGCTATGCGCCCGACGCTGAAAGCGCCCTGCAACTTTCACAGGGATTTGTTCGATGACCCAATCCAACGGGATCATGCTCACCTGCGACCTGAGCGGCAATTTGACCCAAATCCATCAGGATTCGTTGGGGCTGGGGGCTTGCGCCCAACCGGGCATGCAATTTTCGCGCCTGGCCGCGCGCGGAAATTTGGGCAAAGCGCTCTCGTTTCTGGAGGAAATTCGCCAAAAAGGAGCCGCCTTCGATTGGGAAATCAACCTGCAACTCGATGGTCAGATTCGCGCGTTGCGCTTTATTGGCCTGAAAAATGAAAACGAATTGCTCATTGCCGGGGCCGAAAATGATCAACTACTCTTCATCCTGCATGAAGAAATGATGCGCATGAGCAACGAACAAGCCAACGCCCTGCGCGTGGCCCTCAAAGATCAGAGCAAAAACGAAGAATTATTCGAGGAAATCAGCCGCCTGAACAACGAACTGGTCAACATGCAGCGCGAACTGGCCCGCAAAAATGCCGAATTGGAACGCCTCAACCAGGAGAAAAACCAATTCCTGGGCATGGCCGCCCATGATCTGCGCAACCCGCTCCACAACATTCTTTCAGCCAGCGAATACCTGACCCATGAAGAACCTGGCGACGACTACAAGCAGTTTATCGAAGTGATTCACGCGGCCAGTCAATTCATGGCAAACCTGGTCGATGACTTGCTCGATGTCGCCAAAATTGAATCTGGAAAACTCAATCTGGATTACACGCCGGTCAATTTGCCCGACCTCTTGCAAAAAAACATTCGCCGCAACCAATCGCTGGCCGCCCAAAAAGACATTCAGATTGATCTGCAAGCCGAACCGCTGCCGGCAGCCCTGCTCGACGCGCCCAAAATGGAGCAAATTCTTAATAACCTGATTGGCAACGCCATCAAATTTTCTCCCAACGGAAGCAAAATAACGATAAAATTGGTACAGAATTTATCAAGTTTTGTACTCAGCGTCCAGGATGAAGGCCCTGGCATCCCCGCCCACATTCGGGAAAACCTGTTCAAAACCTTCCAGCGCGGTCAGCCCGGCACGCAGGGCGAAAAAAGCACCGGCCTGGGATTGGTCATTGTCAGGCGGATTGTGGAAGGACACGGGGGAAACATCTGGCTGGAGAGCGTTGAAGGACGCGGCACAACCTTTTTCGTCTCCATGCCCATCGCGCCAAACGCCAGCGAAAGCGAAAAATCATGACAAAATATGGATTCAAACTATACATCACCGGACAAACCCAGCATTCAGATACAGCCATTGAAAATCTGCGCCGTATTTGCAAAGCCTGTATCAGCGTAGAATGCGACATCCGCGTGATTGATGTGCTTGATGAACCCGAACAAGCCGAACAGGATCACATCATCGCCACCCCCACCCTGATCAAAACCGAACCACTCCCCGTGCGCCGGGTCATTGGTGATTTATCCGATATTGAAAAAGTTATTCTCTTGCTGGGCCTGCCCAAAACGTAGATGGCCTAGAACCCCCCAAGCATTTCAGGAGTTGAATGAACCTTATGCCAACCAAACAGATGATCGAAAAACTTGAAACCCATATTCCGGGATTCGATATTGTGACCGAAGGCGGCCTGCCCAAAGGACGCACCACCCTGGTCTCTGGCACCGCCGGAAGCGGCAAAACCGTACTCGCGGCCCAATTTCTTGCCAAAGGCATTACTGAAGCCGATGAAGCCGGGGTCTTCGTCACTTTTGAAGAATCGCCGCATGATATTCGCCGCAACATTCTCTCCCTGGGTTGGAATGTGACCGATTGGGAAGCCAGCGGCAAATGGCTTTTTGTAGATGCCTCGCCGCAGTTGGGCGAAGAAATCGCCATCGCCGGGCACTACGACCTGGGCGGACTGCTGGCGCGCATTGAAAACGCCGTCAAACGCAGCGGGGCCAAACGCCTGGTGATGGATTCGCTCGGCGCAATTTTCAGCCGCTTTGAAGATGTTTCGGTGGTGCGCAATGAACTTTTTCGGATTGCCAGCGTCATCAAAACGATGGGTGTCACCGCGATTATGACCGCCGAACGCCGCCAGGAATACGGCGACATCTCGCGTTTTGGCGTCGAAGAATTCGTGGCCGATAACGTCATCATCCTGCGCAACGTGCTCGAAAGCGAAAAACGCCGCCGCACCCTCGAAATCCTGAAATATCGCGGCACCAGCCACCACAAAGGCGAATATCCCTTCACCATCCTGCCCAGCCAGGGCATTGTTGTCATCCCGCTGGCCGCGCTGGAATTGAAACAACGTTCCTCCGCCGTGCGCATCACTTCCGGCAACAAAGAACTGGACGCGATGTGCGGCGGCGGCTTCTTCCGCGATTCGATTATCCTGGTTTCCGGCGCAACCGGCACGGGCAAAACCCTGATTACCACCGAATTTGTGGCCGGCGGGGTTGAATCGGGCGAAAAAAGCCTGCTCTTTGCCTTTGAAGAGAGCCGCGAGCAACTCTTCCGCAACGCCACCGGCTGGGGACGCGATTTTGAGCGCTACGAGCAGGAGGGCAAATTAAAAGTCGTCTGCGATTACCCCGAAGTGGCCGGGCTGGAAGACCACCTGGTGCGCATGAAAGCCATCATCGACGAATTTAAGCCCAACCGGGTCGCCATCGACAGCATGTCGGCCCTTGAGCGCATCTCCACCCTGAAAGGGTTTCGCGAATTCGTCATCAGCCTGACCTCCTTCATCAAGCACAAAGAAATCGCCGGCCTGTTCACCGCCACCACCCCCACCCTGACCGGCGGCGCATCGATTACCGAAATGCACATCTCGACCATCACCGATTCAATCATCCTGCTGCGCTACGTTGAAATGCGCGGACAAATGCAGCGCGGCCTGACCATGCTCAAAATGCGCGGCTCGGCCCACGATCACGACATCCACGAATTTAACATCGATGGGCAGGGCATGCACATTGGCGAACCTTTCCGCACCGTATCCGGCATTTTGGCCGGGCATCCGGTTTATTTGGAAAATGGATAAATAACCCCATGAACAACGGCAAAACCATCCTGATTGTCGACGACGACAAACTCCTGCGCCTGACCACGCGCAAAGCCCTTGAAAACCAGGGCTACACCCTGCTGGAGGCCGAAAACGGTCAGCAAGCCCTCAGCATGGCGCGTGAACACCATCCAGATTTGATTCTGATGGATGTCAATATGCCGGTGCTGGATGGACTGGAAACCTGCCGCATGATTAAATCGGACCTTGAACTGGCCTCCGCTTTCGTGGTCATCGTCTCCGGCTCGCGCATCGACAGCGACAGCCAGGCCGCCGGCCTCAACCTCGGCGCCGATGGCTACCTGACGCGCCCCATTCCCAACCGCGAACTGCTGGCGCGCGTGCAGTCGATGTTGCGCATCAAAGCCGCTGAAGATGCCCTGCGCGAAAAAGAAACCCAACAACGCGAACTGATTCACCGAAATGTAGATGGCATGTTGGTTTTGGACGAAACCGGCCGGGTGCTGTTTGCCAACCCTGCCGCCGGTCAACTCTTCAACCAGGACAGCGCAGACCTGCTCGGCCAGGAAATCGGCCTGCCGCTGGTCGAGCGCGAACACGCCACCCTGGACCTGCGCCGCCGCGATGGACAGCCCTGCACGGTGGAACTGCGCGCCAGCCAGATTACCTGGCAGGGAAAACCCGCCTGGCTGGCTTCCCTGCGCGACATCACCTGGCGCGCAACCCTGCAATCAGAATTGGACGCCGCGCGCCACTTCAACACCGAAATCGTTGAAATCATGGGCGAAGGCATCGCCATCGACAATCCACAGGGCTATTACACCTTTATCAACCCCGCCGGGGCCAAAATGCTTGGCTACACGCCAGAAGAGATTATCGGCAGGCACTTCAGCAAACTCATGCCTCCTGATCAGGTGGAAGTGGTCAAAAATCTCAACAGCAAACGCGTAGAAGGCTATACCAACCGCTATGAACTATTGCTTCAGCGCAAAGATGGCTCGCTGCTGCCCGTGCAAGTGCATGGCTGTCCGCGCTATGGCAAAAATGGGGAATATCTCGGCACCATTGGCACATTTACCGATATTAGCCAGATTAAGAATGCCCAAAAAGCCCTGCAAGAAAGCGAAAAACAATACCGCCAACTCTTCGACGAATCGATCAGCGGCTTTGCGCTGCATGAAATCATTTGTGATGAGCAGGGCCAACCCTGCGACTATCGCTTTCTTGCGGTCAATAACGCATTTGAAAAAATGACCGGGCTGCAAGCCAAAAACATTATTGGCAGGCGCATCCTGGAAGTGCTGCCGAATACCGAAACACACTGGATAGCGCGTTATGGCAAAGTAGCCCTCACCGGCGCTGTTGAAGAATTTGAGTCGTACACAAAAGGGTTAAACAAATACTTTGAAGTGCGCGCCTACTCCCCCGAAAAAGGGCTCTTCGCAACCCTGTTCAGCGATATAACCGAGCGCAAAAGAGCAAATGAAAAAATTGCAGAAAATGAAAAATACCTGAATACCATTCTGCAAACCGCCCAGGATGGCTTCTGGATTGTCAATACCCAGGGCCGATTTGTCGAGGTCAACCAGGCCTACTGCGCGATGAGCGGCTACAGCCGCGAAGAATTCCTGCAACTCGGCATCAACGACATCGACGCCGATGAAAATCCTGAAGAGACCCGCGAGCACATGGCGCGCGTCATCCAAACTGGTTCTGAAATCTTTGAAACCCGCCACCGCCGCAAAGATGGCAGCACCTTCAATGTCGAGGTATCCGTCACCTATCTGCCCAACGGCGAACCCAAACTGGTTTGCTTCTGCCGCGATATTACCGAACGCCTGCAAGCGCAGGAAGCCTTGCGCCAAAGCGAAGCACTCTATCGCGGTATCTATGAACAATTGCCGCTCGGCTACCAATCGCTTAACGATGAAGGCCTCATCATTAACCTGAACAGCGCCTGGCTGAAAATGCTCGGCTACAGCCGCGAAGAAGCGATTGGCAAACCGTTTCTTGACTTCGTGGCAAACCAATACAAACCAATTTTTCAGGAACGCCTCAAAAGCCTTTTTGAAATCAATCAGCAAACCCACCATTCAGAATTTGAACTGATTCACAAAAACGGCTCGCGCCGCACCATCGAATTTAGCGGCTGTATCGGGCTGGATGAAAAATCCCAGGCGCGCCATACCCACTGCGTGCTAAACGACATCACCGAGCGCAACCGAATGCAAAACGCCATTCTGGTCATGTCTGAAACCCAGGCCAAAATCGCGCAACTGGATAACGAGGCTGATATTTTGGAACTCGTTTGCGAAAAAGCCCAGGCCCTTGTTCAAGATGGCATCACCGCCCTGACCCTTACCGACGCATCCGCGCAATCTACGCGAATCGCTGCCCTGCGCGGCCAGGATGAACAATTCATGCAAGCGTTGGGAATCGACCTGGCAGAGATGACTTTTCCGCTTTCAGGCATGTTGCCAGAAGAAATGGCCCGCTACCAAAGCACCCGGCTCGAAAAACTAACCGGGCTTGGCCTGTATGAAGTCTTGGCCCGCCAGGTGCCGCAAGAAATTTGCCAACGCATTGAACAACGCCTGAACATTCACGCCATTTACACCATGAGTCTGATGTGGGAAGGAGTCGATTACGGCGGCCTGGTCATTTTGGCCCGCCAGGATTTAGCCCCCTACCATGAAATGATCGAAACCATTGCTTCACAGGCATCGGTAGCCATCCGGCGTATTCGCGGCGAACAATTCCTGCAAGAATCAAACGAATATCGCCAAAATGTCTTCGCCTCCCTGCAAGATGGACTTTCCGTGCTGGACATCAATGGCGTTCACGTTGAAGTCAACCGCTCCTTCTGCGAAATGACCGGCCTCAGCGCGCAAGAACTGATTGGCAGTGGCCCTCCGATGCGCTATTGGCCGCCGGAGGAAATCGAAAACATTCAAAGCGCTTTCGAGAAAACCTTGCAGGATGAAGCCACTGACTTTGAACTGGTCTTCATGCGCAAAAATGGCGAGCGATTCCCGGTCATCGTCAGCCCATCCAGCATCAGGAATGCAAACGGGCAAATCATTCGCTATGCCGCAACGGTCAAAGACATCAGCGAACGCAAACGCGCCGAAAACGCCATTCGGGAAAGTGAATCCAAAATCAAAAGCATCTTCCGCGCCGCGCCGATTGGGATTGGGATGGTGACGGATCGCATTCTACAAGAAGTCAACGAAACGTTGTGCCTGATGACAGGCTACAGCAAAGCAGAATTAATTGGCAAGAGCGCGCGCATCCTGTACCCAGGCGATGAAGAGTATGAATATGTGGGAAGAGTCAAGTACCAACAAATTGCCGAACACGGCACAGGCAGCGTCGAAACCCGCTTCCAATGCAAAGATGGCCGTATCATCAACATTCTATTAAGTTCCACGCCCCTCAACCCGGCCAATCTTGCTCAAGGCGTCACCTTTGCCGCGCTCGACATCACCGAGCGTAAAAAAGCAGAAATCAATTTACGCGAAAGTGAACAACGTTTCAGGGCCTTGTTTGAACAATCGCCCGATTCAATTTTCCTGATCGGACTGGATGGCCTCCATTACGCCGCCAATCAACGCGCAGCCGATATGCTCGGCTACACCGTCGAAGAAGTGAAAAAACTGACCGTCGCAGATATTTCTGCCGAACCGGAAAAAAGCAACGACATTATGAAGCGGCTTCTGCAAGGAGAGCGCATCAATGCTTTTGAGCGCAAATTCCGCAAAAAGAACGGCGAAATTTTCTTCACAGAAATTAGCGTTGAACTGATTCGCAACCTCGAGGGCCATCCGGTCCACTTTCAAAGCATCGTGCGCGATATTACCGAGCGCAAAACAATCGAACAAACCCTGCGCGAAAGTGAAACCCAATATCGCCTGCTCTTCGAGAACAACCCAATCCCGATGTGGGTCTACGACCTGAAAACCCTGCGCTTTCTAGACGTAAACGCCGCCACCATTACCCGCTACGGCTTCAGCAAAGACGAATTTCTAAAGATGAGCATCAAAGACATTCGTCCGCCCGAAGAGATTCCCCTGCTCGAAAAAAACATCGCCGAACGCACCGAAACCCTGCAAACCTCCGGCCCCTGGCGACATCGAACCAAATCTGGAGAAACCTTCTTCGTCGAAATTTTCTCGCATAGCCTCGCCTATTTCGGCGAAAACGCCCGCCTGGTGATGGTCAACGACATTACTGAAAAACAAATTGCCCAACAAAAACTGGAAAACCTGCTCAAACGCCAAAGTGCCCTGCACCGCCTCGGCCTGCGACTGGGTGGCACCCTCAACCTGCAGGAAATTTGCCAGATTGCCTATGAAGAAATCCAATACTTTGTCGCCAACTCGAACCTGGGCATCGCGTTGTATGATGAAGAAAAACAAAACATCACTCCCCTCTTCATCATGGCCGATGGCGAGAAACTTGACCTGAGCGACATCCCACCCGCGCCGCTCGAAGGTCAATCCGGCCCCAACAGCCGCGCCATCCTCAACAAAAAAGCCGACATCGTCACCAACCTGCAAGCCGAAGCGCATAAACTCAAAACCCATCGCGTCCTCAAAACCCGCGACCCACGCCTGGCGCGTTCCACTCTAACCGTCCCCATGCTGATTCAAGAACGCGTGCTGGGAACCCTGCAAATGCAGCATTATGAAGTTGGCTTTTACACCGAAGAGGACGCCCAAACCTTAAGCAGCGTTGCCAATCTGCTGGCGCTCGCCATTCAAAACGCGCAACTGTATCAAGATGCCCAGCGCGAAATTGAAGCGCGCAAAAAAACCGAAAAGGAACTGCAAACCACCAGCGAACACCTGCAAGCCGTGCTGAACGCCACCCCGGATGCCATTCTGGTCTATGACGTTGAAACAGGCCAAATTGTCGATGTCAACCAGGGCATGATCAACATGACCGGCTATACGCGCCAGGAAGCCCTTTTCAGCAGCATACAAGACCTGAGCGCAGGCCAATTCCCCCACACGCAAGAAGAAGGGCTTTCCTGGCTAAAAAAGGCGCGTGAAGAAGGGCCGCAGATTTTTGAATGGCTGGCCCGCCACAAAGACGGTCAAACCTTTTGGGTCGAGATTGCCCTCCAATTCGCCATCATCGGCGGGCAGGGCCGTTGCGTGGGCGTCGCCCACAATATCGACAACCGCAAAAAAGCCAATGCCGCCCTGCGCGCCAGCGAAGAATTCCAGCGCGCCCTGATTGCCTGTTCCCCGCTGGCCCTCTACAGCATGGATTTGGAAGGCCGAATCACCTCGTGGAACGCTTCCGCCGAGCAAATGTTTGGCTGGGCCGCCGCCGAGGTGCTGGATCAACCGATACCAACCGTGCCGCTTGAGCAAATGGACGAGTTTAAATCCCTGCTGAAGCGAGCCGCGGCCGGGCAGCCCTTTGTGGGCCGCGAGACGGTTCGCCGGCGCAAAGATGGCAGCCTGTTTGCCGTCAGTTTGGCATACGCGCCCATCCGCAATGATCAGGCCCAAATCATCGGCATCATGGCCTCAGCCGAGGACATCACCGAGCGCAAACAGGCCGAGCAGCAGGTAACCGCAAGCGAGGAACGCTTCCGCACCATCTTTGAGCAGGCCGCCGTTGGCATGATTCAGGTACACTCAAAAACCGGTCAATTCATCCGAATTAATCAAAAATATTGCGATATTGTTGGCTATTCATCAAAAGAATTGCTCGCAACCGATTTTCAACACGTTACCTATCCTGGCGACCTGCCAAGCGATCTGGAATACCTGCAAAAACTGCTCAGCGGAGAAATTCGCACCTACACGCGTGAAAAGCGCTACCAGCGCAAAGACGGCGAAATCATCTGGGCCAGAATCACGGTTTCTCCCTTATGGGCCACTGACGAAGAACCCAATTATCACATCACAATTGTTGAAGACATCACCGAACGAAAACGCGTCGAGGAACAAATTCAAGAAACTCAACGCCAACTGACCACCCTGTTCAGCAACCTGCCGGGCATGGCCTATCGCTGTAAAAACGACCGGCACTGGACGATGGAATTCGTGAGCGAAGGCTGCCTCGACCTGACAGGTTACACCGCCGACGAACTGCTCCACAACCGGGTCAGTTCCTACGCTCAGATTATCCATGCTGAAGACCGTGAAATGGTTTCGGAAATCATCGCGGAAAAAATCGGCCAGCAGCAACCCTTCCAACTCAACTACCGCATCATCAGCGCCAACCAAACCCAAAAATGGGTGCTTGAACAGGGCCGCGCCATTTTCAACAACCAGAACGGCGAAGTAATTGCCCTGGAAGGCTTCATCACCGAAATCACCGAGCGCAAACAGGCCGAACTATCCTTGCAACGGCGCGCCAGCGAACTATCGCTCATTAATGACATCAGCCGCAAAATCGCCGCCGAACTTGATCTGCAAAGCATCTTCAACCTGACCGCGAATTTAATTCACCTGCAATTTTATTATCACCATGTAGCCGTCTTCGTGCTGGATGCGCGTCAGGGACTGTTGATTATGAAAGCCAAAGCCGGCCGCTTTAACCACATCTTCAGACAAGAGCACAGCATACCGCTTGGTGAAGGGGTTGTGGGCTGGGTGGGCTTGCACGGCGAAAAAATTCTAGCCAATGATGTGCACAACGAGCCGCGCTACAACAACTACTACCCCGAAATGCTCACCACCCGCGCCGAACTCAGCCTGCCCATTAAAATTGGCGAACAAGTAGTCGGCGTGCTGGATGTGCAAAGCCCGCAAGAGAACGCTTTCACCGAAGAAGACGTGGCCGTGCTGCAAACCCTGGCCGACCAGGTTGCGATTGCCAGCGAAAACGCGCGTCTGTACAAAACCATTCAAGACGAACTCGAACGCCGCTATCTGATTGAAGAAGAACTACGCCATCACCGCGACCACCTCGAAGAACTGGTACAAGAGCGCACCACCCAACTGGAACGCGCCAAAGAACAGGCCGAAAGCGCCAACCAGGCCAAAAGCGAATTCCTGGCGGTCATGAGTCACGAAATCCGCACCCCGCTCAACGGCATTTTGGGGCTGGTGCATCTGGCCCAAAAAACCACCCTGAATAAAAAACAAGCCAACTATCTGATGAACATTCAGGCTTCCGGCGAAACCCTGCTCTCTAGCATCAACGACATCCTCGATTTCTCCAAAATCGAAGCCGGAAAAATGGGCCTTGAAATCTCAGATTTCAATCTGGAGGGCATCCTGCACAGCCTTGCCAGCCTGTTTGCCTACAAAGCCCAGGAAAAAGGCATTGAACTGATCTTCCACGTTGCGCCCGAAGTGCCGCGTCAACTGGTTGGCGATTCGGTGCGCCTGCGGCAAATTCTGGTAAATTTAATTGGCAACGCCATTAAATTTACCGAAAGCGGCCAAATTGTTCTAAAAATTGAAGTCAAACGCAAAGATTTTGACAGCGTTTTGCTGGAATTTGGCGTGAGCGACACCGGCATTGGCATGCATTCAGAACAAATCGCGCAACTGTTCGAGCCTTTCACCCAGGCCGATAGTTCCACCACGCGCAAATATGGCGGCACCGGTCTGGGGCTGACCATCAGCCAGCGACTGGTTAACCTGATGGGTGGAGAAATTACCGCCAGCAGTCAGCCAGGCCAGGGCAGTTTGTTCACCTTCCAACTCCGCCTGAACTATCAGAAAAGCCAGGGAGATACAGCCAGAATCAAGGCCTTACAATCATTGCGAATCCTGCTCATCGACGACAACCCCGATTCTCTGGATTTTACCGCCAGCACGCTCGAATCGTTTTCCTGTCAGGTAATCACCGCCAAAGGGCTGCTGCCCGCGCTCGCCCAACTCAACGAGCAAACCGCGAACGCCCCAATCGACCTGGTGTTACTCGATTGGCAACTGCCCGATGCGCCCAATAGCCAACAGGCATGTCTGCTCTTGCGGCAGCAACCAGGCATGCTCACCACCCCCATCATCCTGCTCAGCAGCGCCGACCACCTGATGAAACAGCAGGAAATCGTCGGCATCGATGGCTACCTGATCAAACCCATTACCCGCTCTCACCTGCTCGATACCGTATTGCAAATTTTAGGCAAAGAGACCATTTCATCAGAACTGGCCCACAAACAGATCGATGCCAGCAAAACTTTTCAGGGACTTTCCGGCTCGCTGGTTTTGCTGGTGGAAGACCACGAAATTAACCAGATGGTGGCGCGCGAAATTCTGCAAGGCCTGGGCATCCAGGTCATCATCGCCGAAAACGGACAGCAAGCCATCGAAAAAGTATCCCAATACCCCTTCAACGCCGTGCTGATGGACATCCAAATGCCCGAAATGGACGGCTACGAAGCCACCCGCCGCATTCGGCAAAATCCACGCTTCAGCATCGAAAAACTGCCCATCATCGCCATGACCGCCCACGCCCTGAGCGGCGAACGCGAAAAAGCCATCCAGATCGGGCTAAACGACTATATCGCCAAACCCATCGATGTTGGCCTGCTCACCAACGTCCTGCTGCGCTGGATTGCGCCCAATTGGGAAAGTCAGCAGCCCTTTGTAGAAAAACAAATTGCCACCGCCACCCCAACGCTTGCCACCCACCAGGTGCTGGATACGCAAACCGCCCTGGCCCGGCTGGGCAACCAGCAAGGCCTCTACCTGCGCTTGCTCGCCATGCTGCGCGATAACCATGCCAACCTCGGTTATCAAATTCGCGCCGCCATTCAGGAAAACGACCTCGAAGTGGCTCACCGCCTGGCCCACACCCTCAAGGGGCTGGCCGCCAGCGTAGGCGCGAAAGAACTCAGCGAGTGCGCCCGCGAACTCGAATTGTCCCTGGCCCATTCTCAAACTGAAAATCTCAGCCTGCAAACCGATACCGTCATTAGCCTGTTCCAAACCACGCTGAGCGCCGCCGAAAAGATTCTCCAGAGCGCCCCGCCCGATTCTGCGCATCAAACTGAGAAGATTGAAAGCAGCAAACTCAAAGAACAAATCGAGTCGCTCAAAATTCTACTGGCCGAAAGCAACGCCGAAGCAGTAAACCAGATAGACCGGTTGCAAAAAGGTTTGAACGAAGAATTAAGTGGCGAACTGACCTCCATTCAAAAACGTATTCAACAATATGATTTTGAAAACGCCCTGCGCGAACTGCAAGAATTTTCACACCGACATAATTTATAACCACCTGTTTTGTAACTGCCTACCGTAGCGCGACTTTCAAGTCGCGTTTGGGGTAAGGTATAGATATTAAGATAATCATTTTGGCACGCATGCCCTGAGTGGAGCGTTCTTCAGCGTAGTCGAAGGGCCGATATGTAACGTTCATTTTCTTAACATCTATAGTTGAGAATTTGCTTTTAGGTAGCGCCGCCTTCAGGCGGCGACTTGCCGCCTGAAGGCGGCGCTACACGGGCATACTGAGTGTAGCCACGACGAAGAGTCGTCATTCCTTCAGATATGAACTTTGTTCATTTTTATGTTTTTGTGTTATCCTTAAGTAAGCGCTTACACGCGCGTTTTTTGCGCGTTACCCCTCAAATTCACCCCAAGGATAACAAACATGAGTGACAAAATCGAACAACTGATCGCCCAAATGACCTTTGAAGAAAAAGTCAGCCTGCTGGCCGGGGCCGATATGTGGCACACCGTCCCGGTGGAACGGCTCGGAATCCCGGTCATCAAAGTCACCGACGGCCCCAACGGCGCGCGCGGCGCGGCTGGCAGCACCGGCCCCACCTCGGCCTGTACGCCCTGCGGCGCGGCCCTCGGCGCAACCTGGAACACCGAACTGGTTGAGGAAGTCGGCAAACTGCTGGCCGAGGAAGTCAAGGCCAAAGGCGCGCACATCCTGCTCGCCCCCACCGTCAACATCCACCGCGCCCCCAACGCCGGGCGCAACTTTGAATGCTACTCCGAAGACCCCTTCCACAGCGGCACCATGGCCACGGCCTACATCAACGGCCTGCAAAAGAACGGCGCGGGCGCGTGCATCAAACACTACATCGCCAACGACCAGGAATTTGAGCGCAACTCAATCAGTTCCGAAGTCGCCGAACGGCCCCTGCACGAAATCTACCTCGAACCCTTCCGCATTGCCATCGAAAAAGCCAAACCCTGGGCAGTCATGTCCTCCTACAACCGCATCAACGGCGTTTACGCGGCAGATAATGACTACACGCTCTACGAAATCCTGAAAGAACGCTGGGGATTTGACGGCATCGTCATGTCCGACTGGTTCGGCACCTACAGCCCGGCCGCATCCGAAAGCGGACTCGACCTCGAAATGCCCGGCCCGGCCCGCTGGACCAAGCCCGAACACGTCAAAAAAGCCCTCGAATCGGGCCGCATGAGCGAAGAAAAACTCAATGACAAAGTCCGGCGTCTGCTGCGCACCATCGAACGCGCCGGGGCCTTTGAAAACCCCGAACTGCAACCCGAACAAAACAGCGACAACCCGGCTCATCGTCCGATTTTGCGCCGCGCCAGCGCCGAAAGCATCGTCCTGCTCAAAAATGACGGAACCCTGCCCCTCGACGAGGCCAAAAGCATCCTCGTCCTGGGCGAAAACGCCGTCTTTGCCCAAATCGTCGGCGGCGGCAGCGCGCATGTTAATGTCCCCTACGTGGTCACACCGTTGGATGGGATTAAATCCCGCGCGAAGGCCGATGTCCGCTACCACATCGGGACGCCGACTCACCGCAACCTGCCCACCGCGCAAGCAGGCTGGTTCAAATCTGACGAGGGCAGCGCCGGCCTGACCATGCGCGCCTACACCAACGCCGACCTGCTGGGCGAAGCCTACTCCACCGAAACCTGCGACCGTTTCAACTTCTCATGGTTCAACACCGAAACCGCCGCCCCCAACCCCGAAGCCTTCTCCGTCAAATTCACCGGCACGCTGACCGTGCCCGAAACCGGCTCCTACGACTTCGGCCTGACCAGCCTCGGCCTCAGCCGCCTGTTCCTCAATGGCGACCTGCTGCTCGACCACTGGACCGGCCGCGCCGACAAGGAAATGCGCGAGAAAACCGTCTCTGCCCAACTCGAAGCCGGGCGCGAATATAAAATCCTGCTTGAATACTCCTTCAGTGGCAAAGAAATGTGGCGCGGCCTGCGCTTTGGCCTGATGCCCACCCTGCCCGCCGACCCAATTGCCGAAGCCGTCGAACTGGCCGCCCAGGCCGATGTCGTCGTGCTGGTGGCCGGCGTCACCAACGAGTGGGAAAGCGAAGGCTTCGACCGCCCGGATATGGATTTGCCGCTCAAGCAGGATGAACTCATCCGCCGCGTGGCCGCCGCCAACCCGAAGACGATTGTGGTCCTCAACGCTGGTTCCCCGGTCTCGATGCCCTGGGCCGATGAAGTGGCCTCCATCCTGCAATACTGGCTGCCCGGGCAGGAAGGCGGCAACGCCCTGGCCGATGTCTTGTTTGGCGATGTCAACCCCTCCGGCAAACTGCCCACCACCCACCCGCTGCGCTACCAGGACAACCCGGCCTACATCAACTTCCCCGGCGAAAACGGAAAAGTCTACTACGGCGAGGGCATTTTCGTCGGCTACCGCTACTACGAAAAGAAAAAAATGGCCGTGCGCTTCCCGTATGGCTTCGGGCTTTCGTACACCACCTTCGAATACAGCAACCTGAAACTGGACAAAGACACCTGCGGCCCGGCAGACACCATCAGCGTCAGCCTGACCGTCACAAACAGCGGCGCGCGCGCCGGGCAGGAAGTCGTCCAACTCTACCTCCGCGATGAACAGGCCCGCCTGGTGCGCCCGGAGAAGGAACTGAAAGCCTTCGCCAAAGTGTCGCTCGAAGCCGGTGAAAGCAAAACCGTGGCACTGACGCTTGACCGCCAATCCCTGGCCTTTTACGACCCGTCGATTCCCGGCTGGGTGGCGGAGGAGGGCCGCTTCGAGGTGCTGGTGGGCGCTTCCTCTGCGGATATCCGCCTGCATGCCGCCTTCCACTATACCGGCGATGTTCTGACCGCTGTTGCGCGCACCTTCTCGCTCGACAGCCTGCTGAAAGACCTGCTGGCCGATCCGCGCGCCAAAGCCGTGCTTGAAAAACACATCCCACAGGTGCTGGCCTCGCCCGAAATCCAGATGGGTATGGGCATGAGCCTGAACCAGATTGCCCCCTTCGCCGCCACAGTGCTGACTGCTGAAACCCTGAAAGCGATTGAGGTAGATTTACAAGGATAAAATTCTGTAACTGCCTACCGTAGCGCGACTTTCAAGTTGCGTTTGGAGTAAGGCATTTGAGAATTTGCTTTCAGGCGACATAAACCCCCATTCGGGGACGATGTGTCGCCCTACGAATATCAGTTCGTAGGCAGTTAC
>DAOUML010000195.1:0-4148 GCA_034411635.1 Anaerolineales bacterium | reverse complement strand
GCTTCGCCCTCCGCTCAGGACGGCAATGCTTTATGCAAAAAAGCGCAGTCGAAGGACACTTATAGGCTGCCATTGATGACTTTTGCAAGAGGTCTTATGAGTTAATTGTCACTTTGAGAATCCTGGAAACAGAGAGAGCGAGCAAAGATGAATCCATCCCAGGCAACCTGCCCGCGCTGCGGCGCCGAAAACCGTGGAATTGTCGGCAGCGATGGTCGGCTATACTGCGAATACTGTGACGCCGTACTGCCTATTGAATCGACGACGGGCATGACCCGGCAAGGCGCAGAATCAGCCTTCGCCAAGCCGGCATCTACCAATTCGCCAGCCCAGGGTCTGCCCCCCGAATTCCGACGGCTATCCCGCCCCAGGGTTAGTCCATCATTGGAATCATCCGGCTGTGGCCTGGTCTTTGGCCTGTTCTGGACATTGTTCAGCACCGTTTTTGTCATTATCGGTCTTGGATTTACCATCTCGAGCCAACAGGAATATAATCGACTGGCACAAGAAGGAATCTCTGTTCTGGCTGAAATCACCGAGTTGGAAATTAATGACAGCAGTGATTCGACCAGTTACTACGTCCATTACCAGTATCGCGCCAGGGTGCAGGGCGACCTGTCCCGTTTTGAAGATTATGACAGCGTTTCTGCCTCGTTTTATAAGTCGCTCCAGATTGGACAAGAGATCGAAATCCTGTACGCCGAATCTGACCCAAAAGTGACAGCCATCAAATCCGAATTTGAGCCACCCAGCCTGTTGTTTTCGCTGATTTTCAGCGGTATGAGCGGTTTGTTTTTGTTGATTGGGCTGGCGATGATGTACGGGGCGATTAAAGCCCAGGCACAATTGCGCCAGTTACGTTCCCAGGGCCGGCGGGCCCAAGGGTTTGTTTTTGACCGCTGGAAAGATAAAGACTCAGACGGCGACTCCACTTACTTCGTTGCTTTTGCCTTCAAAGTCGATTTCGAAATCATTACCCGCGCAGAGCAGAACAAAATCTTGTACGATCGATACCAAATCGGCGATTCGCTCACCGTGCGCTACCTGCCACATGATCCGCAAATTTGTCAGGCGCGCATCGAGCGCTGATTCAAATCCCGAAACAAGGAGTAGTCTGTAATGAATCGCACAATCAAAGTTGCTTCTGTTCAAATGGATGTCACCCCGGCGCCAGTGCCAGAACGCCTGATCCGCGCCGAACGCCTGGCAAACGAGGCTGCCCAGGCCGGGGCGCAATTAATCGCCTTCCCGGAAGTTTTCAACACCGGCTATGCTTATCGTCCCGAAAACTATGCCCTGGCCGAGCCGCTTGATGGCCCAACTTTTACGTGGATGCGTCAGACGGCTGCCCGTTTGAATGTACACATGGCTGGGAGTTTTTTGCTGCGCGACCAAACTGATATTTACAATGCCCTGATTCTGGTGGCCCCGGATGGGCGCTATTGGCGTTACAACAAAAATTATCCCTGGGGCTGGGAACGCGCCTACTTCCGTGACGATCATCAAACAGTGGTGGCTCACACCGATCTGGGCGATATCGGCTTGCTCATTTGCTGGGACCTGGGTCACGCCGATTTGTGGAATCAATACGCCGGTCGAGTTGACCTGATGCTGATTTGCAGTTCCCCGCCCAACATTACCCAACCGATTTACCATCTGCCCGATGGCAGCACATTGGAAGCAAAAGACATGGGGCCGGTCTTCGTTTCCATGAAAGATACTGGCGATCAGGTTTTCGCGCAAATGCTGGCCGAGCAAACCGCCTGGCTGGGTGTGCCAACCGTCTACACCAGCCATTGCGGGCAGTTTCGTTCCACGGTGCCGAATGCCAGCCAGTCGCTGGCACTCATGGTGCCGACTGCGCCCAATCTGGCAAAATTCGTATCCATTGCCCCCCAAATGGAACTGACCTGTGGCATGGTTTCGGGCGGCAAAATCCTCGCCGCTGATGGGCAGGTGCAGGCCGAACAGTCCCTGGAAGCGGGCGAGAGCTATCTATTGGGTGAAATAACGCTTGCGGAAACACATCCGCAACCCCAAGGCCCGCAGCCCAAAGAGCAGGGCGGTCTGGCAAGCCATCTGATATCCGATGTCGCCTTGCCCGCCATCACCATCCCCACTTATCGGGCCGGGGTGCGCAAGGCATGGGGAGCGCGCATGGCCCCAGTGGATAACAGCACCCGGCGCTGGCTCCCGGTGCTGGGATTTGGGGCCGCCGCTATCTTGGGGCTGGGGTATTGGATTGGGAAAAATTCCCACAAACGTTAAATCATTTCCCTGGCCTGAAAGGAACAAACATGACGAATTCCATAGCCATCATCGGCGCGGGCATGGCCGGGCTGTTTATCGATGGAAAAGATTGTAACTGAAAGAGACATGAAAAACGCCATACTCACACCCCTGCGCGCCGCGCTCAAATTCAACCCTCACAGCACCGCCCTGTTAAGCGGCTTCCTGTTGACCTGTTTTCTGATCATCTACATCTGGTGGCCGCTGGCCGAAGAATACTGGGGCTACATCCGCCTGTACCACGAAGCCGGCTATCCCTGGTATCGCCTGGTCGACTGGCTGCTCTTGGGCATTTTCGCCTTCATGTCGGTCACCATCATGGCACGCGCCAACCTGCGCGCCGATGGACTGATAATTTTCGTCGGCCTGTGCGGCGGACTGGTCATCGAAAGTTGGGGCACGCAGACTGAGCTTTGGACCTATTACACCGCCGAACGCCCGCCTTTGTGGATAATCCCCGCCTGGCCGATTGCCAGCCTGAGCATCGACCGAATCACGCGCAGCCTGAACTGGGCTACCGTCAAATGGAGCGATTCCATCTTCCGGGCCGCTTACTGGCCTGTGCTGGGGGCTTTTTTCGTCATGATGCTGTTTTTCATCGCCCCGACTTTTGACAAACCCTACACCTGGGCCGCGCTGGTTTTATCGGCATTTCTGATCCTGACGCCGACCAGCCAGCGCATGACGCTGCTCGTTTTCGCAGCCGGTTCCGCGCTCGGATATTTTCTGGAACTATGGGGAACGACACGCGAGTGCTGGACGTACTACACCCACGAAACGCCGCCAACCTTCGCAATTTTCGCGCATGGCATGGCGGCGGTGGCATTCTGGCGCAGCGGATTGCTGCTGGAACAGGTTTGGGCAAAGTTGCCCGTTGGCGCATCCGACTAATGCACCCACCTGTCCCAGCCCCTCGCCAAAGCGGTTTCCGGGGAGGTCGAACAAATACCCGGAAACAATCATCACGCCCTGCTGATCAAATATCACCAAATGCCTGGCATCAGGCGATATTTGACCTTTTGGCGATATTCCGCATAGCCGGTCAGTTCGCGCAAGAGGACTTCTTCCTCATTTAGAATACGCGCCACGAGTAGGGGAATAATCACCACAGCCGGGATGATCGCCCAATACGAAGCGAGCGCTACCGGCGAGGCAAGATACATCAGGCTAACGCCAAAATACATCGGGTGGCGCACAATGGCATACGGGCCGCTGGAAACAATTTTCTGTCCTGCGTCCACTTCCACAGTACGTGAAAGGTAACTGTTCACAGTCATCACCCAGACAAAAATCATATACCCGGCAAAAACAATCCCATTGGCGATCATCGAAACCAGCGGCGGCACGTTTGACCAGCCAAAGCGCGCATCCAACCCTGGCAGGATAAAGGCCGCCAGGAAATACAAATAGGAAAGCGCGATGATTTTGCGCTGGGCAACTTCTTTTTCGCGCATTCGCAGACGGCGCTCAAGCAAAGCCGGGTCATTTTTGATGAAATAGGCCAGCACAAAAAACATCGGAATAAATAGCGTGGCGATATACATCCAACCCTGCCAGTAATCCCACCGCCCGGCAGGTATGATGATGATGCCAGCAACGAGAGGCAGCCCAAGGCCAATCCGCAGGACAGCGGCTTTCAGCAAAACAGAGGTTGTGGTATTTGCGTTCATCGCTCAAAGTTCCTTGAATAAATAGGGTTCTACCATTTTTAACAGGAAAATCTTTTCAAACACAAAGTGTAACTACCTACCCTCACCCTGCCCCTCTCCCAAAGGGAGAGGGAAACGGACACAAAAAGCGGATTTTTATGCCGAAAACGACAATTTCGTCCGAGACTTCTCCCCTCTCCCACCGGGAGA
>DAOUML010000194.1:0-3227 GCA_034411635.1 Anaerolineales bacterium | reverse complement strand
CACGGCGCAAGCAGGACGGCAATGCTTTATGCAAAAAAGCGCAGTCGAAGGACACTTATAGGCTGCCATTGATGACTTTTGCAAGAGGTCTGTTCTAAAATGCGCGGGTAATATTGCGCGTTCTGGCTCTGAAAAAATAATGATCCCCAAGTATAATCAAGTTGCTTGTAACCGGTTACAAAAAAACGTCAGGAGCAATATGACAATCTCCAGAAACTCCATCATTCCCCTCAAAACCAATCCTCATGACCTGCTGCGACGGCGCGAAGCGTTGATTGGGTTATTGTTCTTATCACCCTGGCTGCTGGGATTCATTCTGTTAAAACTGGCCCCCATTCTGGCCTCACTGGTCATCTCCTTCACCAATTTTCACATGATGACCCCAGAAGAAACCCAGTTTATCGGGCTGCAAAATTACCTGAATGCCCTGCGAGATATCAACGCCGGAGCCAGCCTGGGCGGGTCGCTGGGATATTTTCTCTTTACCGTGCCGGTACAATTGCTGGCCGCGCTGGGGCTGGCGGCGCTCTTTTCGAGTGACCGCCTGCGCGGTAAGGTTGCGCTGCGTCCGCTTTTTTTCATGCCCAGCATCATCCCTGCGGCGGCCATCCTCTTCATTTATCTGGGACTTGTCGATCCGCGCACCGGATGGCTCAACCTGTTGGTGATGGAACCGCTCGGCCTGCCGCCGGTGCCGGGACCATTTACGAGCATGTCCTTCGGAATCCTGCTCAGCCTGATGGCAATGTGGAGCATCGGGCCGGGCTTCCTGATTATGTACGGAGCCATGCAATCCATTCCGCGCGAAATCATCGAAGCGGCGCGGGTAGACGGGGCCGGGCCGCTTTCCCGTTTCGTGTTCATCAGCCTGCCGATGATTTCCCCGGCCATCTTTTTTGCGCTGGTCATCAACCTGACCAGTGCCTTCGGCGGGACGGTGCTGCTCGATCGCGGCTACCTGTTTTCGTTCAGCCTGTCGCCGATGGAGGCTTACATCAACACGATGATGTTCAACCGCTTCGAGTTGGGCTACGCCGCCGCCCTGGCCTGGATTATGTTCGCCGTCACCATGACCATCACCCTGTTCCTGTTTCGCTCAGCCCGGCGCTGGGTCTACTTCCCGAATGAGGACGACCGTGAAGAAATTTAATTGGAAACACTTCAGCCTGTTCAAAAACAGCGGTGCATCCACGCTGACTTTCCGCGCCTGGGAATTCACCGGAACGGCCATGGTCAACCTGTTCATCTTTACCCTGCTGGCCGCCTATCTCTCACCGCTGCTGTACATGGTCGCAACATCCCTTAAAGAAAAACAGCAATTTCTCGATTCTTCGGCCCCGTTCTACCCCGCCCGGCAGGTGGAATTTGAATACCAGGGCAAATCGTACCCGCTGCTCGAAGTGCCAACCGAGCAAGGGATTCAGCAATGGGCCATCATCAATCGCACGCGCACTTCGGCGGAATTCATCGACCCGGCCAACCCTGAAAGCGGGCTGATTGCCTGGCAGGGCAACTGGCGCGAACTGAAAAAAGTATACCAACCGCATATTACCTTTGACAATTTCACCAATCTTTGGACAGCAGCCAAATTCCCATTAACTGTCAAGAATACGCTCATCATCGCGGTCATCAGTGAAATTGGCGTGTTGCTGGCCTCGATTGCGGTCGCCTACGGGTTTTCGCGCTTTCGCATTCCCGGCGGCAAATGGCTCTTCCTGCTGCTGATTGCAACTATTCTCATCCCCGAAAGTATCACCCTGGTGCCAACCTACTTCGTCTATGCGCGCGTTTTCGATTGGAACGGCACCTGGTATCCGCTGATTGCGCCGCACCTGTTCGGCAACGCCATTTATATCTTCCTGCTGCGTCAAAATTTCAAAAGCATCCCCAAGGACCTGGATGAAGCCGCCATGCTCGATGGGGCCGGGCCGTTGCGCATCCTGTTTTCGATCATCCTGCCCCAGGCCATCCCGGTAGTCGCGACGGTGGCCCTGTTGCACTTCTTCTACACCTGGAACGAACTGCGCCTGGCCAGCCTATACCTGGGGATTGCTCCCAATCTGCGCACCGTCTCGTTCAATGTCCAGACCTACCAATCGTTGACCTTTACGCCCGAAATGCTGCAAGCGGGCGCGCTGCTGGTGATGATTGTGCCGGTGCTGGTTTTGTTCGTTTTCCAGCGTTTCTTCATGCAAGATATGGTCGTGACCGGAATGGAAAAATAGACGATGAAAAATCCCACCGTTCGCTCGATAATTTTCATCTGGCTGGGATGGCTGCTGCTGGTGATCGGCTTCCAGGCCCTCGCCACCGCCCGCCTCGACCCGCAATGGCCCGACCGCGCCCAAAACTGGACCGCGACCGAAACCGCCAAAAATCAGGGCGATTACCAGCGCGACCGCCTGTACCTGGTTGAACCCTTCATGAACAACCAGGTTGCCTGGGATTCAGAATACTATCTCGGCATTGCCATCGGCGGCTACGACGACCCCAACATGCCGGCCCTCAGTCCAAAAGGCTGGCTGATTCCCAATCTGGAAACCCACATCCCGACCACCGGCTACCAAAACGAGGTACTCTCGCTCAGTTATGCCTTTCTGCCGCTTTATCCCTATACCGTGCGGCTGGTGGCTGCGCCGCTCAGCCTGTTGGGGATGAACCCCATCGCCACCGCCACCCTGGCCGGGGTGCTCGTTTCCGCATTCGGGACGCTGGCCGCCATGCTCTCGCTCTACGTCCTTTCGCGCGACGCGCTCGGTGAAGAAGGCGGATTGCGGGCCGCTTTTTATTTGATCATCTTCCCGACCGGCTTCTTCCTGGCCCAGGTCTACACCGAAGGACTCTTTGTCGGACTGGCGTTTGGCAGTCTGGCAATGCTCAAACGCCGCAACTGGTGGGCCGCCGCCCTGCTGGCCTGCGCCGCCACCCTGACCCGCGCCGTCGGCATCACCCTCATCATTCCGATGGCCCTCACCTGGCTCTCGACCCGCGAGTGGTATCACCTTGACCTCGAATGGCGGCAAATCTACCACTCCGGCCTGCCCCTGCGCCCCCTGTTGCGCGGATTACTGGCTTTTTCGCCGCTGTTCGTCTTCCTGGCCTGGAAATTTTCCTATCTCGGCGTGGCCTTTGACTATGTCGAAGCCAATTTCTTCGGACGCGGCTATCTTGACCTGGGCACTTCGTTCTACACCTGGGCCAACGCCCTGCGCTCCATGCTCACTTTC
>DAOUML010000193.1:0-6304 GCA_034411635.1 Anaerolineales bacterium | reverse complement strand
TGGAAAGGCTCCGGCTCCAGCGGCAAAAACGCCGGCGGGCATTACTACCTCCCACTCTACCTGCACGAGCAAATCCGCAACCGCGTGCGGTAGATTTTGCGCTCCGTGCCAATTTAAAGAAATATTTTTGATCCGCGTTTCGCGCTCAGACAAAATGCGACGGGTCGCTTCTTCTTAAAAAGCGACCCGTCGCTATGTTAACAGCAAGAAAAGGCTTGATTTGCGCCAGCCGATAGACGAACCTTAATCAACCAACCAGGCATCCAGTTGCGAGCCAATCGGACAATCCGTAACCCCGGCGGGGACAATCAACAACGCATTGGCGCGGATCGTTGAAAACAAGTTACCGGAACCCTGGTGGCCTGTAAGAGTGGCAAAGTATTTTCCATCTTCCTGCCTGAGAATTGCTCGCAAATAGCTTTGGCGCCCATCCGACTTAATGGCTTCCTCAAGCGTGGCTTTAATGCCTTGCGCGGGTTGGGTCGGCGCGCCAAGCAGCGTATTCAACGCAGGTTTTACAAAAACAAGAAAACTGACGTACGAAGAGACAGGATTGCCCGGCAACCCGAAAAAGGGGATATTTTGGTAATGGCCGAAAGCCAGCGGTTTGCCCGGGCGCATATTTACTTTCCAGAAGTCGAGATTGCCTGCCTCACCCACCACTCCCTTGATATAGTCGAACGCTCCTCCGCCAACCCCCGCAGAGGAAATAATCGCGTCTGGTTGCGTTTCGGCGGCGCGTAAAAAAACATTCCTCACCGCATCCAGTTGGTCGGGCGCGGCGCTCTCGAAAACAACCTCCGCCCCGGCAGATTTTGCCAGCGCCGCGAGCATGGGGCTATTGGAATCATATATTTTCCCTGGCTGAAGCGGCTGGCCGACTTTCAAAAGTTCATCGCCGCTTGAAATAATGGCAACGCGCGGTTTACGCCGCGCCGGAATCTGGTCAATTCCGAGCAAGGCCAACATACCAATATCCTGCGGACGCAAACGATGCCCGGCAGGAAGAATCTCTTGCCCTTGTTGAAAATCTTCTCCACGGCGGCGAATATTCGCGCCTAATGGCGCGCGCTTAAAAATTTGCGCATATTGCGGAACATCACTGCCGATGGCTAAATCGTGGGCATCGGTATCCTCCACCATAACAACGGCGTCTGCGCCAGGGGGCAGGGGAGCGCCTGTCATAATGCGCGCGGCTTGGCCCGATTGAACAGGCTTATGTGGGGCTATTCCGGCGGGTATATCGGCGATAACGCTTAAAAGCGCAGGCGCGGAAGAAGACGCCTGACTCACATCCGCAGCGCAGACGGCAAAACCGTCGACGCTGGAGTTGTCGAAGAGTGGGAAATCTATCGCTGATACAACTGGCCGGGCCAGGATTTCACCGAGGGCGCTATCCAGCCTAAGGCTGATGATTTCAAGCGGTTGAAAGGAACGCAATATCTGTTCTTGGGCTTCTTGAATGCTGAGCATATTTCACCATTGACAATCAAATCATTTTAAGCAACCCGCCCCGCTCATGAGCATTATAAAATGTGTGCGTTTCATCTTAGTTGAAAGGCGATTTATACAATCAACGGGCGAAGCGGTGCGGCAATCATACCTGATTTTTTGCGTCGGCGGCAAATCGTCGTCAATTCTCACCCTGCTGGTGGTCCCGGACGGCGCGTGAGACGAACCCTGCGATAACTCAAAACCCAATCGCCAACCACCACCAGCAGCGCCAGCCCAATCGCCAGCAGCAGGGTGTTGCGAATGCCCAGGTTAAAACCAATACCCAGATAACGGAAAGCGTACCAGTGGGTGAAAACGACCAGAATGACGGCTTCAACCGCCAAAATTCGCGAAAACCAACGGTCAAGCGTAATTTTTAACCGTTCGCAGGTCATCGCCGCCAGCATCGCCATCCAAACCAGCAAGATGATGCGGTAACGCGGATTGTCCCACTGATCGCCGCCGCCGCGCAGGGAGGCAATCACAACCCAGGCCCAGACGATGGCCGAAATCCACAGCCACTGTCGGCGCTGGCGCGGGTCGGGCAGGCTCCAGGCGGCGAAGGGCGCATAGGCCAAAATTGGCAATAACGCGTACCAGCCCCCGGCGCGCAACGTCCCAACCACCTGCCAGAAAGGCAGGGCGGGTTGTTCAATCAGCGCGGCGGGCAGCACCGGCTGTAAAATGCCATAAACGGTTACAAAAGGCAGTTGCAGGAAGGGCGGCAGGGTTTCAAAAAGCAATTGCACAATGCCCGAACTGCGCCCCAGGATGTACTTATTCCAGCGAATTGTCTCGCGCGCCCAATCGCCAAAAATGCCAAACGGCCCGCCGCGCATCGAAACCAGCCCCTCCCAACTGACTGCCAGGGCAAGCAGCGCAAAGACAAAAATTCCCAGCCCGGCCAGCGCAAATTTCCACGAAATCTGGCGGCCTTCGAGAAAAAGCCAGCCGAGCGAAACAAAAATCAGCAGGGCGGCAAAACCTGGGGAAATGGTCAGCAGTCCGAGCAGGGAGATGCCCCCGAAAATCACCGCCTGCTTGGGTGTCTTGCGCCAGATTAGGGCGCCATAAAACCCCATCGCCAGGAACAGGATGATGAACGGCTCCCGCATTTGGGACGCGCCCAACAGAATTGATTCCGGGAAAAGGGCCATGATCCACCCCACCCGGCGCGACGCGGACTCACCCAAAGCCTGCCCCGCCGCTAAAACAGCAAAAACCACGCCCAGGCCGCCCGCCAGCGCCGCCAGCGTCACCACCCAAAGCGGCTGGTGCGCATCTGACGGGGCAATTCGGTACACCAGCGCCGAAAGCGACAGCAAACCGCCATACTGGTCTGATTCGTAGTTGCCCGAAAAAGCCTCGCTAAGCGGCGCATCCGATTGGGCCAGTTCCCAGGCAGCCGCATCGCGTCGGGCAGCGTCGTAGAACAGGTAGCCGGCCTGCTGGGTTGGGGTGTCGTGGCCCAGGGTGGGCAGGGCATAAAAGGCAAATGCGCCAAAGGCCAGGCGCAGGGCGAAGGCGAGCAGGAAGAAGTGGAAGAGGGGGCGGGGGAGGGGTTTCATAAGAGTTGCATAACGTTATTTGTCATTTCGAGCGATAGCGAGAAATCTTTCCCACTGTGCGCAAGATTTCTCAGTAGCCGCTACGCGGCTCCTTCGAAATGACAAACGTGGCTTGCTTTAGGGTTTTTATATGAACCCATCCAGTAACTGCTTTGCCCGCGCCGTCCAGGTATACTGCTCGGCGTCTTTGCGAGACTGGGCGGCCAGCGCATCCCGGCGTGATGGATTGTCGAGCAGCCCGCGCAGGGCACCTTGCCAGGAGGCCGTGTCATCGGGCGGACAAAAGACAGCATTGCCTTCGTTTAGCACCTCGCGGAAAACCGGCAAATCGCTCGAAAGAATGGCCCGCCCGGTGGCGAGGTACTCAAACATCTTCATCGGACTCGAGATTTTGGCCGAGTTGCCCGCCCCGCTGGAGATGCCGATATTGTGTCCGTAGGGCATCAGCAGCACATCGGCGGCGGCCTGGTAGTGGGGCAGTTGCTGGTTGGGAATAAAACCCAGAAAGCGCGCATTGGGCAGGTCTTTGGCAGTTTCGCGGCAGTGGGCCACATCGTCAGTTTTGCCGCCGGCCCAGATAAACTGGACATCGTCCATGCGGCGGGCCAGTTTGAGGAAGAGTTCGACCCCGCGCCCAACGTACAGATGCCCGGCGCAGACGACGGTTGGGGCTTCGGGCAGGTCGAGGGAACGGCGGGCAGTTTGCGGGTCGGGCAGGTTGGCGAAGCGTTCGAGTTCGACTCCGTTCGGGGCCAGGATAACGTCTTCGGGCGGCAGGAAGGTTCCGAATTGTTCATCCAGCATGGCTTGCAAAGCGCGCGTGATGACGCCAATGCGCTTTTTGCCGCGCATATCGCGGAAGTAGCGATACCACAGCGGGCCAATGCGCCCGGCGGGTAAATCGTGAACTTCGAGCAGTACCGGGAAGCCGTGCAGCAGGCCAAGCATGGCCGATTGGATCGGCCAAACGTAGAGCAGATCGGGCTTGAAAGCGCGCGCGCGACGCACTGCGGTTAGAAAGAACAGGCGGCGCGAGGGGACCGGAATGTATTCGAGGCTGAAGCGCGTGGTCAGGCCGTAAGTTTGCGAGAGGGCTTCCCAGTCGGTGCTGCGGGTGGGGTGGCTGGGGGCCAGCAGGGTGACATCATGCCCAAGTTGGGCCAGGGCGTGAACCGCTTTCATGGCCTGAATGCTGTTGGCAACGTTGGATGGGATTTGTGACGCGGAGATGGCGACGATTTTCATGAGAGTCCTGTTTTTTCTAAACACAAAGGACACAAAGGACTCAAAGGTTTTTAAAAGGGTCTTTCTTCGTGACCTTTGTGTTTAAGTTTTAAAACATCTTAAGTTGTTTCGCTTCTTCTTCGGGCGTGGGATTGTATTCGGCTTTTGGTTCGGAAAGTTGCGGCTTGCTGCGTCCCAGTTCTTTGCGGGCCACTTCGAGCAGTTGCGGCAGTTTGGCAAAATCGGCCAGGATGGTGCTCTTGAGTTGTGGCTGGTGCAAGGCCGCCGCCGGGTGGAACATTGAAATCACAAAACGCTCGCCAACCTTGCGCATTTGGCCGTGTATGTGGCTGATTTTTGCGCCGGGGTTGAATTTATACATCGAAAAGCGCCCCAATGTGATGATGATGCTGGGGTTGATGGCTTCAATCTGGCGTTCAAGATACTTGTCGCAAGCGGCCAGTTCATCGGGCTGTGGGTCGCGGTTGGCGGGCGGGCGGCACTTGACCACGTTGCCAATCCAGACATCTTCGCGTTTCAGCCCGGCCTGGGCCAGCAATTCGCTCAAAAACTTGCCCGCCTGGCCGACAAAGGGCAGCCCCTGTTCGTTTTCGTTCGCGCCGGGGCCTTCACCAATCAACATAATTTCGGCATTGGCTGGCCCCACCCCCGGCACCGATTTTTTGCGGGTCTTGTGCAGTTCACAGTTTTTGCAAACCGCTACTTCGCTGGCAATTTGGGCAAGGGTTTCTTCGGACGACATGGGGACTCCTTTTGCGTTGCGATATTCGATATTCGATATTCGATACTCGTTATTCGACTTTCGAGTTATCGAATTATCGAATTATCGAATTATCGAATTATCGAGTTATCGAGTTATCGAATTATCGAATTATCGAGTTATCGAGTTATCGAGTTATCGAATTATCGAATTATCGAATTTCGAGTATCTACTCTCTATTCTCTACTCTCGACATTAACACCGCATCTTCACCATTGACATAATAAGCCCGGCGGCGTCCATCTTCGACGAAGCCAAAGGCGCGGTAAAGCGATTGAGCGGCGGTGTTACTCTCGCGCGCTTCGAGCATGATGCGCTCAAAACCGAGTTCGGCGGCCTTCTCGAGCGCGGTTTGTACCAGGGCGCGGCCAATGCCCTGCCGCCAGAAATCAGGGTGAACGGCCACATTGGCAATCTCGCCCTCGCCCACCACATCCCACATTGTCAGCGAGCCGGCCAGGCGGCCACCCACTTCGGCGACCCAGGCAAAAGTCGTCGCTTTGAGCAATTCGCGGGCGTAGGCGTTTGGGCTCCAGGGAGAGAGAATCCCGGCGGCGGTGTCGATTTGCACGACGGTTTCGATGTCGGCGGGGGTCATTGGGCGGATTTGCATAGCAATCTAGCCCGGAATCGGGTCGCCGATGTGCAGGTAGATGGGGGCCAGGCTGGCGGCAGGGTCGGTTTGGCCCAGTTGCCAGCGCCGCCAGGCCAACTCGGCCAGGATTCCCGGTCGGCGGGTAGCGGAGGCGGGGGAGGTGAGCGAAATGTTCTCGTTTTTGGATAAAACCTGACGTTCGGCGGCTGTCAGTTCACCCGTCAAAAGGGTTGGGGAGGCGACTTCGGCGGCTACCGCTTCGGCGGTCGTCACGACCGCGCTACCCGCAGCCTGCCACCCGTTTTCGGACGCGTTAAACCAGCCCAGGGCAAGGCGTCCGCGCCCGGCAGCCAGGACGCAGGCCAGGGGGCGGGACGAGTCCACCGCCACCGGCGCGGCGAAAATGTCGAGGCTGGGAATTCCGACCAGCGGCAGGGAGCGGCTCATCGCCAGTCCCTTTGCAAAAGCCAGCCCCACCCGCAGCGAAGTGAACGAACCGGGGCCAATTGCCACCCCAATCGCCGCTACCTGGCTGATGTCTGTGCCGGTTTGCTGGAGCATTTGCGCCACCGCCGGGGCCAGTTCGACGGTGTGACGGGCTTTGCTGACCCACAGGTGTTCAGCCAGCACGCGCGCGCCATC
>DAOUML010000192.1:0-10019 GCA_034411635.1 Anaerolineales bacterium | reverse complement strand
GATAGCGTTTGTGGTTGTCACTCATGGTCTGCTCCTGGTTCTATGGTAAGAACCCAAGCTTACCAGAGGTCAGCCACTATTTTTGTCCGGTAGAGAATGGTATGATGAAAATATGTATCTTCGTGGAAGTAAATGGTCTATGCAAAAGCGGCGCAAGCCGTTAAATCTTTTTCGTATTTTTGTGTTGGTTGGCCTGGTGGCAGGCGCAATTTATTTTGAGCGCATGATCGTGCCAGATATTCCCGTTCCTGGCATGCCAACCCCAACCCCAACCCGCAATCCAGAATCATACCTTGCGGAGGCAGAAGCATTATACCGGGAAGGAAAACTGGCCCAGGCCATTGATGCGTATAAAGTTGCGGTACTGGCAAATCCTTCAGACATTGCTGCCTACATTACCCTGGCACGCATTCAGTTATATCTCGATGACTTTAGCGAGGCTCAGGTAAATGCTGAAAAAGCCTTGCTACTTAATCAAAATAATGTCACTGCGCACGCGCTGCGCGCCAAAGCCCTTACCGGGCAAGGTGATTTTCTGGGCGGGGAGGCATCCATCAATCGCGCTCTCGAACTGGACCCCAACCATGCTCTTACCCATGCCTTTCACGCCGAACTATTGGCGGCCCAATATTTGAACGGCACCGGGCCATTTGACGTGATTGAAAGAATGACCGAAGTCTCGCGCGCGGCCATCAGCCTGGGGCAGGGAACCGTAGAAGCCCATCAGGCGCGTGGCTATGTTTTGGAAGTGACCGGTAACTATGAAGCGGCTATTCAAGAATATGAAACGGCCATTGCAATCAACAAAAACATAGCCGGCCTGCACCTGGCCCTGGGGCGTGCTTATCGTCTGGCCGGAGTCTTTGGTGAAGCGGTTGATGCTTTAAATATTGCCAATTCTCTTAACCCATCAGACCCCACTCCCGATTTATTAATTTCGCGCATTTACTTCGCAACCGGTGAATTTACCCGCGCCGAGCAATATGCCGAACAAGCCATTCGCGATGCGCCCACGGATACCATTTATTATGGCAACCTGGGCCAAATTCAATATCGTAATTTCAAGTGGGACGAGTCGCTTCAAAATTTAACCTATGTTATTAAAGGCGGTTTTTATCAGGATGAAATTGAAGTTGCCCCGCTCGCCCTGCAACCAGGCCGCATTGCTGAATATTATTACCTGTACGCCTTTGCCTTGTTGCGCCTCAATCGCTGCGCTGAAGCGGTACCGGTTTTTCAGCAAATTGTAACCAATGTTCCCTCAGACCAAAACGCAGTTTTTAATGCAACCGAAGGTTTGCGTATGTGCGCTGAAACCTTAGGCACAGCCCCGGCCACCGCTACTCCTGATTCAGAATAATAAAGCCAACCTATGTATATGCCCTCCAGACGCCCCTTGTTCCGGCGTCAACCACAAACCAATATTTATCGCATTTTCTTCCTGGTCATTATGGCCTTGTGGGGAATTTGGCTGATTCGTGGCGTGGAAGTGGGCGCCATTGAGCAGGCTGGATTGCCCACCCCCACGGCCACCCGCTCTGCCGTTTCTTTAATTGAAGAAGGCGACACATACTTCACGCTTGGCAAACTGGACGATGCCACCGAATCTTACCGCGAAGCAGCCCGCATCGACCCTTCCAATGGTCAGGTCTGGTCACAGTTGGCGCGAATGCAGACCTACTCGTCTGCGTTGATGATTGATGCTGAACGCGCTTCCCGCTTGCAAGAAGCGCTGATCTCGATTAATCGCGCCAAAGAAGCCGCGCCAGATGACAGCACGGTGGCCGCCATCCGCGCCTTTGTGCTTACCTGGAACGCCGAACTCTACTATTTTTCAGACCGCGACCGCCACGACCGTTTCCTGACCGAAGCCGAGCAAGAAATCACCCGCGCCCTGACCCTCGACAACCAGAATACCCTGGCCCTGGTGTATTATGTTGAGATTTTGACCAAGCAATATCGCCTCGACCAGGCCAATCAGTTCATGCGTCAAGCCATTGAGCGTAATGAACCTTTGATGGACCTTCATCGCGTTCACGCTTACTTGCTCGAAACCCAGGGCTTGTATAATCGCGCGATTGAAGAATATGACAAGGCCATCGAAATCAACCCCAATATGACCTTTTTAATGCTGCGGGCCGGGGCTATTTATCGACATCTTGGCTTAAGCAGTACCATCCGTTCGCAGCAAACCATGCTTTTTGAACGTTCGCTTGAATACTTTGCCAACGCCGCAGACACAAACGAAAAAAATGAAATCGACGACCCAACTCCTTACTTATCGATATCCAGAACCTATTCACAAATGGGCGAATACTTTGCTGCTTCGCGTAACGTGTTGCGCGCGCTCAGTTTTGACCCCAGCAAAGCCGATGTATACGGACAATTGGGCATCGTCTTCTTCAAATCGCGCAATTACGAAGGGGCCATTCCGGCCCTGAAGTGCGCCACGCGCGGCTGCGAACCGGCGGAATCTTGCGAGGCCCGGGGCGGGGGCTGTCCGGCTGGAGACCCTGGCGCGCGGGTGATTGGTTTGCCAATTTCGTCCAATACCCTGGTCTATTATTACACTTACGGCTCGGTGCTGGCGGCGCTTAGCCGTCCGGGGCAAAATTATTGCCCGGAAGCAACCCAAATCTTCAATGAAATTCGTTCTTCGCCGTTTGGCACCGATGCCACCGTGTTGGCAATTGTTCAAGATGGCGAAGCCATTTGTCGCCGCGTGAATAGCGCCACGCCCATCATCCCGGTTACAGCCACCCCGGCGGCCACGCCCCAGCCTTAAGCGCGCTCAGATTTTGTCAGAATTTCATAAGAAATTAAACATGCCTCTTGACGGGGTTTCTTAGCAAGAGTATCATTACTTTTAGCACTCAGTATGTCAGAGTGCTAAAAAAATGTAAACCTATAAAACCTAACAAAATATCTGGAGGTAAAGCATGAGTATTTCAATCAAGCCCCTTGGCGACCGTGTTGTTGTAGAGCCTGCCGAACAGGAAGAAACAACCGCGAGTGGTCTGGTGTTGCCCGACACCGCCAAAGAAAAACCGCAGCAAGGTGTTATCCTTGCCGCCGGCCCCGGCCAGCGTGACGATGATGGCAATCGCGTTGCGATGGATGTCAAAGTCGGCGATAAAGTTTTGTTTGCCAAGTACGCCGGCACTGAATTGAAACTGGAAGGCAAGAAACTGCTCATCTTGCGCGAGAGCGACCTGCTCGGAATTGTTGAAAGCAAATAATCCAAGGAGAAAATAACCTATGGCTGCAAAACAACTCGTCTTTACTGAAGAAGCCCGCCGCAAACTGAAGAACGGCATGGATGTCGTTGCCAACGCTGTGGCGACCACCCTCGGCCCCAAGGGGCGCAACGTTGCAATCGACCGCAAATTCGGCTCCCCCACCATCACTCACGATGGCGTTTCGGTTGCCAAAGAAATCGAACTCAAAGACCCCTTTGAAAACATGGGCGCCCAGCTGCTCAAAGAAGCCGCCCAGAAGACCAACGACATTGCCGGTGATGGCACCACCACCAGCACCGTTTTGGCTCACGCCATTGTGACCGAAGGCCTGAAAGCCCTGGCCGCTGGTTATAACCCGATGATGCTCAAGCGCGGCATCGAAAAAGCCGCCGATAGTGTTGTGGCTGGCCTGCGTGAAATGGCCGTTTCCATTAACACCAAAGAAGAAATTGCCTCGGTTGCCACCAACTCAGCCGCTGATGCCGAAATCGGTAACCTGATTGCTGATGTGATGGACAAAGTTGGCAAAGATGGCGTTATTACCGTTGAAGAATCCAAATCCATGCTCTTCGAAACTGAATATGTCGAAGGCATGCAGTTTGATCGTGGCTACATTTCGCCCTACTTCATCACCGACGCCGAACACATGGAAGCCGTCATCAATGACGCTTACATCCTGATTCACGAGAAGAAAATCTCCGCCGCTCAAGACATCGTTCCGGTGCTAGAGAAACTCGTCCAATTGGGCAAGCGTGAACTGGTCATCATCGCCGAAGATGTGGATGGCGAAGCCCTGGCCACCCTCGTTCTGAACAAACTGCGCGGTATGCTCAATGTGCTGGCGATTAAAGCCCCTGGCTTTGGTGATCGCCGCAAGGCCATGCTGCAAGACATCGCCATTCTGACCGGTGGCACCGTCATCAGCGAAGAGACTGGCCGCAAACTTGAAACCACCACCATTGCCGATCTGGGCCGCGCTGAAAAAGTCGCTTCCGACAAAGACAACACCACCATTGTGGGCGGTAAGGGCGATTCGGCTGCCATCAAAGGCCGTGTCGACCAGATTCGCGTCGAAATTGACAAAAGCACCAGCGATTACGACCGTGAAAAACTGCAAGAACGGGTTGCCAAACTGGCTGGCGGCGTTGCCATCATCCGCGTTGGGGCTGCCACCGAAACCGAACTCAAAGAGAAGAAGCACCGCGTTGAAGATGCTCTTTCGGCTGCCCGCGCCGCCGTTGAGGAAGGCATCGTTCCCGGTGGCGAAATTTCGCTCATCAATGCCAGTTCGTCACTCGATAGCCTGAAAGCCGACAATGATGATGCCCAGGTTGGCGTTAGCATTGTTCGCAAGGCCCTCGAAGCCCCCATCCGCAAACTGGCCGATAACGCCGGGCAGGATGGCTCCGTCATTATCGACGGTGTCCGTCGCGCGGCTGCCGAGCAGAAAAACAAGAACATCGGTTACAACGTGTTGACTGGCGAATTTACCGACATGATCAAGGCTGGCGTCATTGACCCGGTTAAAGTTGTGCGCGGCGCGCTCGAAAACGCGGCTTCCATCGCCGCGATGATTTTGACCACCGAGGTCTTGATCACCGATGCGCCGGAAGAAAATAAAGCCCCCGCTATGCCCCCTGGCGGCATGGGCGGCATGGACTACTAAACCAAATAAAAAGGACTGCCTGCAAAGGCAGTCCTTTTTTGATTCCTGCTGGCAAAACGGAGTCCAAAGTCTCAGCAATTCTCAATATGGAAGTGAGCCAGCCTGATTTGAATGCGTAGCGCCGCCTTTAGGCGGCTACTCACCGCCTAAAGGCGGCGCTACATGGCGCTGCCGCCAAAGTCTCCTGATTTTGGCGTAATTCCGCGCCCTACGGGTATAATACAGCCCAGTTTCTAATAGGAGGCATCGTTTGAACCCGGTACTTTTCTCTTTTAACCTTTTTGGCAGAACCATCGAACTCCATTGGTACGGTTTGCTGGTGGCGCTGGGCGTGGCGGTGGCCGCCTGGCTGGCCGAACGCGAAGTAAAGCGGCGCGGCGAAAACCCCGACCATGTTTGGAATGCGCTTTTGTGGCTGCTGCCTGCTGGTATTCTTGGGGCGCGGTTGTGGTATGTGGTTAATACCACGCTGGGCGGTAATTCGGTCTATTTAGACAACCCTGGCAAGATTATTGCCGTTTGGGAAGGTGGCCTGCACTTTTTTGGCGGGCTTCTCTTTGGCGCGATTGCGCTCTTTTTCTACGTTCGCTATTACAAACTGGACATTTGGCTTTTTCTTGACTCTGTCGCCCCGGTCACGATGATTGGACAGGCTGTGGCGCGTCCGGCAAATTTTATTAACCAGGAACTCTACGGAACGCCCACAAGCCTTCCCTGGGGTATTTCGATTGATGCCACGCATCGCATTGGTCAATTTCGCGATCTGGGCGCTTATCCGCTGGAAACAACCCGTTTTCATCCGATTTTTGCCTATGAGATGGTTTGGAATTTCGCCATTGCCGGATTTCTGCTCTGGGCTGGACGCCGCTGGCCGGAAAGATTCAAACCCGTTGCCATGTTTGCCTGTTGGCTGATGGCCGCCGGAACCGGGCGCGCCCTGATTGAATTTTTGCGCCACGACCAGCCGCTCATTCCTGGCACGCCGGTCAGTTACAGCCAGTTGGTTTCTGTTCTGATGGCGCTGACTGGGCTGGTGCTTTATCTGGCGCGGGTTGGCAAGTTGAACATTCCGCGTCTGAAATTCCCCGATTTCTACGTCATCGGGCCGGGTTTGTCGCCAGCCGTCAAAGAAACAAAAAAAGTAGCCGCCCGGCGCAAGCGTGGAGGCAAGTAACGTAGGGTGAGATATTATCTCGCCTTGTGCCTGCGCAAAAAAAGCGGGATGGCATCCCGCCCCATATTGTTGATTTGTAACGCGAGATAGTATCTCGCGTTACTTTTTTAAGAATAGGGGCAATATTTCCAACAAACGCGCCATGACGGTCTTGGTGCGTTCGCGGAACAGTTCGATGTTGCCGTAGGCCTCGCCGCTTGTGGGGCTTACCAGGTCGGTTACGCCGCGCAGAATCAGGCAGGGAATCCCGTTTCGCTCGGCGACCCAGGCAATCGCGCCGCTTTCCCAGTCGGCGGCGGTGGCGTTGAAACGTTCGATGAGCATGGGAACGTCTTCGCGTAGAATGTCGCGGTCGGCGGAGACGAGCAGGCCGGGGCGCGCATCGGGGGGCAGGGAAATATCTTTCAGCCAGGAAGTATCCAGTTTAACGGTGTAATGGTCGAGCGCGGCCTGTGGGTCGCCCATTTGCTCGATGATGTCATAGACGAGAGTCTGTTCGACGAGCAGGATGTCGCCAGTTTCGATGCGTCCATCCAGCCCGCCACAGGTTCCCAGGTTAATCAGCAAATCGGCGTCAAAATGGTCGATGGCGTATTGGGTGCTGGCCGCCGCCGAGATTTTGCCCCAGCCGCCATGCAGAAAAGTCAAATTCGTTGCAGGGGGCAGGTTGAAGGTTGACGGGGGGAGGGCGAAACTTTCGCCGAAGGGGGTGGGGCAGATTTCGAGATTGTGACTTTGCAGGATTTGTTTGATGGCCCGCCATTCGGCGCCGGCTGATATTAATACGACGATATGCTGTTTCTTTGAGAATTTCCGTGATAAATTGCCGCTTTTTTGGGTGTCGGTGCGCGCGCGCGCACCGACACCCAAAAAAGCGGACTTCTTTACGCCAAATGTTAGCGCATAGATAGGGTTCATGCCGATTTTTGCAAGTAATCGAGCAGGAATTGCAGGGCGGCCTGGGCGGAGGCCTGTTTGTTGGCGCGCCGGTCGCCTTCCCAGGTGAAGTTGCGGGCGTAATCGCCTTCGGGGGCTGAGAGACCAAACCAGGTGTAGCCGACTGGTTTACCCGGCATTCCACCGCCCGGCCCGGCAATTCCACTGACTGAGATGGCCAGGTCGGCGCCCAGAACGGTGCGCGCGCCACGCGCCATTTCGATGACAGTTTCGCGGCTGACGGCTCCGTGCTGGCGCAGGGTGTCCCACGAGACATGCAACAGGCTTACTTTGGCTTCGTAGGAGTAGGCGACCATGCCGCCCAGAAAGTATTCCGATGAGCCGGGGGTATCGGTGATGCGGTCGGCGACCAGGCCGCCGGTGCAGGATTCGGCCAGGGCCAGTTTTAGCCCCCAGTGGCGTAAGAAGTTTCCTATGGTTGTTTCGATGGGTTCCAAAAAAGCCTCCAGGCGTTATGCTACCCAACCACCTTGGGCCGGTATTGCAGGGCTTCGGCCAGGTGCGGCGGTTGGATTTGTTCGCTGCCCGCCAGGTCTGCAATCGTTCGGGCCAGTTTCAGGCTGCGGTGGTAGGCGCGGGCAGATAGGTTGAGTTGGCTCATGGCAGCGCGGATGAGGTTGTCGCCGGTTTCGTCCAGTTTGCAGAATTGGCGCACTTCGGCCACGCGCATATCGGCGTTGCAGACAATGTCCGAATTTCGAATATTCGAGTTTCGAGTATTCGATGCCTCGGATTTTGAGAAGCGTTCCAGTTGCCTTTGCCTGGCCGCCTGCACCCTTTGGCGGATGTCGGTGGAGGATTCGCCCAGGCGGTCGCTGGACAGTTTGGCGTAATCGACCCTGGGGACTTCGATGTGGATGTCGATGCGATCCAGCATTGGGCCGGAGATGCGTTTCTGGTATTTGGTGACGGTGGATGGGGCGCAGGTGCAGGGTTTTTGGGCGTCGCCGTAGTAGCCGCAGGGACAGGGGTTCATGGCGGTTACGAGTTGGAAGTTGGCCGAAAAGGTGAGTGACCCTTGCGCGCGGCTGATGGTGACGACTTTGTCTTCCATTGGCTGGCGCATGACTTCGATGGCGCGGCTGCTGAATTCGGGAAATTCGTCGAGGAACAGGACTCCGCGATGGGCGAGGGAGATTTCGCCCGGGTGGGGGATGTTGCCGCCGCCGACCAGGCCCGCGTGGCTGATGGTGTGATGCGGGGAGCGAAAGGGCCGTTGGCGGATGAGGGGCGTGCCGGGCGGGAGCGCATCGGCGACGGAGTAGATTTTTGTCACTTCGAGCGCTTCTTCGATGGACATTTCTGGCAGGATGCCGGGCAGGGCGCGGGCCAAAAGGGTTTTGCCAGCGCCAGGGCTGCCAGTCATCAGGACGTTATGGCCGCCAGCGGCGGCGACTTCGAGGGCGCGTTTGACGTGTTCCTGGCCCTTTACTTCGGCGAAGTCGGTTGGGGTGAAGAGCGGCGCGGGTTCTTCGGCGGAGGGTTGGAACTGTTCAATTAAACGGCGTCCAAGCAGATGGTTGTAGAGTTCTGCCAGCGTTTTAACGGGGTAAATTTCGAGGTCGGGAATCAGGGCGGCTTCGGCGGCGTCGGCTTCGGGGACGAACATCCGGCTGTATCCGTTGGCGCGGGCTGCGGCGGCCATGGGCAGAACGCCGCGGGCGTGACGCACAACGCCATCGAGCGAGAGTTCGCCGATGACAAGCGCGCCTTCGATGGTCGAGGCGGGCAGCGAGCCGGAAAGCATGATGACGCCCAGGGCGATGGGCAGGTCATAAGCCGGGCCTTCCTTGCGGACGGTGGCCGGGGCTAAATTGACGACGATGCGGTGGCGGGGGAAGTGCAGTCCGGCGTTTTTGACGGCGGTTTGAACGCGCTCGCGGCTTTCTTGCACGGCGGCATCGGGCAGGCCGACGATGGATACGCCAGGCTGGCCGTTGGTGTAATCGACTTCGACCTCGATGATGACTCCATCGAGGCCGACGACGGCGCAGGAATAGACGCGGGCTAACATGAATGTAGTTTAGAGTATGTTGGATGAAATGTCAATTACTAAATTCAGCAAGTATTTTTTATTAATGAAATTTCTGTTCTAACATGATAAAATTCTGTAATGTCAATTTCACTACGAAAGTAATATGTATACGGTGGTTCATATGGTTAACCTTAATTCCTTTAAAGTGATTACACTGCCCAAGTTGACTGCTAGCGCAATCGATGACGCGGCTACTTTTTCGATAATTTCGTTATTCTCTGGTTGCGGAGGAATGGACTTAGGGTTTCGGGGCGGTTTTGATTTTTTAGGAAATCATTATCCCCGGTTGGGTTTTGATGTTATTTGGGCTAACGAGATTAACGATAAGGCTTGCGCAACATATAAAAATAATATTGGAAATCATATTGTCCGAGGAGATATTTGGGAGCAGATAGAGAGCGACAATATTCCAAAATATGCGGATATAGTTATTGGAGGTTTTCCTTGCCAGGACATTAGCATCAATGGCAAAATGGCTGGAGCAATCAACGGCAAAAGAAGTGGCCTTTATCGAGCTATGGTTGAGGTCGTTCGCCGAGTAAGGCCCAAAATATTTGTTGCGGAGAATGTTAAAGGATTGCTTTTGCGAACGAATAAAGATTCGTTGGCAAAAGTTTTGAAAGATTTTTCTAATCTTGGTTATTCCGTCTCTTATCGTCTATATCATGCGGCTGGTTATGGCGTTCCTCAAAGCAGAGAAAGAGTGTTTATTATTGGCACTTTACCGGGGATAAATTTTGCGCATCCCGCCCCAATTTTGACAGAACAAGAATATATAACCGCTCGACAGGCTATACAAGACTTAGAAGACTTGGCCGAAAACGAGAATTTTAGCCATATTTGGAGTCGTGCCAATCCGAGCGCCGAACAAGGGAATCGCAGACTACAGGCAGATAGGGTTGGTTATACAATACGCGCGGAATGTCATGGCAATATTCAGTTTCACTA
>DAOUML010000191.1:0-9786 GCA_034411635.1 Anaerolineales bacterium | reverse complement strand
TTTGGCGGCGGCTTTGAGCAAGCGAATTGTAACCATGCTGTTGGGCTTACCGGTGGCGATACCGGCCAGTTTGACGCCCAGGGGCAAATCCCAGGCGATGACGCCGCGGCCGTAACGTCCCTGCGAGGGGAAGTCTTTGACTGCAACCCGCTTGGCGCGCCCATCCGAACCAATCAGGAAGACATCCGTGACTCCGCTCTTATCCGTGAGTCCGCTATCAAGTCCGTTAATAACTTCCGCGCCAACCACTTCGTCGCCGACGCCGAGTTTGACGGCGTTGACGCCCGCCGCCACCAGCCCCATCGGGCGCACTTCGTCTTCGTTGAAACGGATGGCCATGCCCAGCGCGGTTGCCAGCAGGATTTCACGTTTGCCGTCGGTCAGGGCAACCCAGCCGAGGGCGTCACCGTCGTTGACTTTGCACAGCCAGAAGGTTTGGGCCAGGGGGCCAGGCAGTTCACCGACCAGCGACTTTTTGACCATGCCGCCGCGCGTGGTGGTGAAGACGCAGGTCTCCTCGGGCAGGGCCGATTTCAAAGCGGGCAGTGCAAAGGCGCAGACCGGGATTTCATCGGCTTTGAGTGGGCAGGTTTTGTTAAACGGGGTCGGGCTTTGGGGCAGGGTGTGAACGGCCAGGGCTGCGGATTTGCCGTTCGATGTCACAAGATAAAGCGTATCGTGAGTCGAGGTCCGCACGAGGAAGGATGGGGCGTCGACTCCGCTCAGGCGCGGGGATTTATCTTCGGAGGTGCGAGCAATCATCCCGCTTTTATCCATCCAAACCCAGACATTTTCTTCGGGCAGCAGGTCGCTGGAGGTCAGCAGGGCTTTCATCTCTTTGCCGCCTTCGAGGCTGACGATTTGGGTGCGGCGTTTGTCGGCGTAGGCGGCTTTGACTTTGAGCAGTTCTTCGGCGGCCAGGGCGCGCATTTTGACGGGCGATTTGAGCAGGCTTTCGAGTTCCTTGATCTGCGCCTGGAGTTCTTTGTACTCGGTTTCGATTTTTTTGCGTTCGAGGGCGGCCAGGCGACGCAACTGCATTTCGAGGATGGCGTTGGCCTGGATTTCGGTCAGTTTGAAGCGTTTGGTCAGGCGTTCGCGGGCGGTTTCGACATCGGGCGATTTGCGAATCAGGTCGATGACGGCGTCGAGGTTTTTGAGGGCAATGAGATAGCCTTCGAGGATGTGGGCGCGGGCGCGGGCTTTTTCGAGGTCATACTCGGCGCGGCGGCGGATGACGGTGAGACGATGTTCAATGTAAACTTTAAGCGCCTGCTTAAGCGACAACATGCGCGGCTCGCCGTCAACCAGGGCCAGCAGGATGATGCTGAAGGTCGATTGCATCGGGGTGCGTTTGTACAGATCGCGCAGGATGGCTTCGGGGTTGGCGTTTTTGGTCAGTTCGATGACGATGCGCATGCCCTGCCGGTCTGATTCGTCGCGCAGGTCGGTGATGCCTTCGATTTGGCTGTCACGCGCCAACTCGGCGATGCGCTCGATGAGGCTGGATTTGTTGGTCTGGTAGGGCAGTTCGGTGACAATGATGCGGTTTTTGCCGCGCTCCATTTCCTCAAGGTGGGCGCGGGCTTGCACGGTGACTTTGCCGCGCCCGGTTCCGTAGGCGGTTTCGATGCCCTGGTCGCCATGCGATTCGATGATGACGCCGCCAGTGGGGAAATCGGGCCCTTTGACGAATTTCATTAATTGCGAAACGTCGATGTCGTCCAGTTTTTCCCAATGTTGCAGCATATAGACCAGCGCATCGCTGATTTCGCCCAAATTATGGGGCGGGATGCTGGTTGCCATGCCGACGGCGATGCCAGTTGCGCCGTTAACGAGCAGGTTCGGGATGGCTGCCGGTAAAACAGTTGGCTCGGTCAGGGTGTCGTCGAAGTTGGCGGCAAAATCGACGGTGTTTTTGTTCAGGTCGGTCAGGATGTCGAGGGCGGCATGGGAGAGTCGCGCTTCGGTGTAACGCATGGCCGCGGGTGGATCGCCGTCGATGGAGCCGAAGTTGCCCTGACCGTCGACCAGCATGGTGCGCATGGAAAAGTCCTGGGCCAGGCGGGCCATGGCGTCGTAAACGGCTGAATCGCCGTGCGGGTGGTATTTACCGAGCACTTCGCCGACGATACGGGCCGATTTTTTGTAGGTGCTTTCAGCGCGCAGGCCCATGTCGTACATGGCGTACAAAATGCGGCGCTGGACGGGCTTGAGTCCGTCGCGGGCATCGGGCAGGGCGCGCGAGACGATGACGCTCATGGCGTAATCGAGGTAGGATTGCTGCATTTCTTGGTCGATGTCTATTTTGCGTACGAGGCCGAGTTCCATAAAAATTAATCCTTGTGGCTCTGTGGAATGGTTTTTCGCGCGTTACACAGAGAGCGCAGAGATGACACGGAGTGTCACAGAATTTTTCGATTTTCTCTGTGAAATCTCTGTGATGCGCTCTGGAATGGTTTGGGTTACACCGTAAATGCAGATTTTATCTCTGCGCAATTTGTGGATGATTCCTGTTCCGAGAATAAAACACGAAATCTGCAAATTTGTTCTATCGCGCTTATCTTAAGTTGAAAGAGGCCATGCGTCAAGTGCGGTTTTTATCTAGCCCCACGCTTTTCTTAAAGTCGGCCTTTTTCCCTCATCCCCCAACCCTTCTCCCGATGGGAGAAGGGAGCATTTCTCCCTTAAGCAAAAAAATAGAAGGCGCATGGCTTCCTGAGCAGCCATGCGCCTTCTATTTCTAAAAAAGCAACCCTACGGCAAACCCGCAAAAACTGACTGCGGCGCAAAAGCCACGCCAACCATGGTTGGGCCGGTATGCGCCGAAAGCACCGGCGACATCAGATTAATTGGCATCCAATCACATTTGAAGTGCGGCTTGATTTTGTCAGTGAGGCGCTGGGCGGCTTCGGGATGGTACGAATGCAGCACCTGCACCCGCAGTTCGCTGCCGGGCGCGTACTTTTTGAGCATCAGATCAACCAATTTTTGCAAAGCCTGGTCAAACGTGCGCGCCATGCCCATTTGAGCATATTTTCCTTCTACTTTTTCAACACCAATAATCGGACGGATTTTAAGCAAGGAAGCCAGCAACCCCTTCATGTGACTGATACGCCCGCCATGAATCAGGTACTTCAAATCATCAATCGTATAAATGCTCTCGCTGGCATCGCCAATTTTATGTACCAATTCAACAATTTTCTCTTTGCTCCAACCAGACTTCAATGCCCGCGCCGCCGCCGCAACCTGCCAACCCAGCGCGGCGCACAAGGTTTTGGTATCCACAACCGTCACATTCGCTTCTGGAACCATCTCAGCCCCGGCCAGGGCCGAATTATACGTGCCACTCAACCCCGAAGACATCTGAATCGACAAAATATCGGGGTCGGTTTTTGCCAATTCGCGATACTTGGCCGCAAAATCGCCGGCTGAAGGCTGTGAAGTGATCGGAAAACTGGCGGTTCGCAGCAACAATTCCTGCAAACCAGCAGCATCGATCGTATCGCCGCTCAAATACGTCTTTCCGTCCAACGTAATCGGATGGCGCACAACATGCACCTCAACATCAGGCATTAACTCAGGCGGCAGAAACATATCCATGCCAGAATCGGTCACAATTTGCATCTTATTCCTCCAAAATAGATTTCAAAGTAGTATAGCACACCCAACCCGAAAAAAACAAACCTAACCACCCAAATTCTGGCGCGTTTTACGCCGCCCAAACAAACGCAGCACATTCAAAATTCGCGGCATCACCCGCGTATAAAACCCGTACCAGAGCGGGTTGGGCGCATAATCCCAGGCCCCCAGCGTGCGCGCCACCTGCCCGCCCAACCCATCCTTAAAGCGGAAAACACCCCACATGTGATCACTCTCATCAAAAACATCCGGCGCGCCCCACAGGTCATAAGCCTGGCAGCCATGCGCCTTCGCCCACTTCATCGCCTCCCATTGCAACAAATAAGTCGGCATCTTTTCACGATGCGCCTCGCGGCTCATGCCATACACATAATACGCCCGCCCGGCAAAGGCAAAGACAACAACCGCCGCCACCGGCTCGCCGTCCACTTCGGCGATGAGCGGTTGAGCCAGGGGAGTGTTCGATACTCGATATTCGATATTCGGGTATCGAATATCGAATATCGACTTATCGACTTCCGAATTGTCGAACAACCCCCACACCTTGCGATAATAGGCCTCATCCCGAATCACAAACCCATCGCGCACACTCGTTTCCGCGTACATTTTATACAGCATCGGCCAATCGTCTTGATTGCCCATGCGCACGGAAACACCCTTTTTCGGGCCAAGGCGCACGTTATAACGCGTTTTCTGCTTCATGCGGGCCAATATTTCTTCTTCTGTGGATGTCCCAACCTCAACGATGACCGTGTTTCGGAACTGAATCTGGTCTGACGAGAATCGCCATCCCCGGCGGGACATTTCCTCGCGAACGGCCACGCCGCCTGGTTCCGTTATTTCGTCCGCTGTGCCAGGGACGCCGGTTCCCAGCACCACATCGGGGTCAAGTTTCAAGAAGATGGCCCCCTGCTGACGGGCAAAACGCTGCAAATCGTCGAGCACCCGCGTCCGCAGCGCAAAGTCGCCCCAGTCGAGTAGCGGGCCTTTGGGGGCGTACAAAATGCTTAAACGGGCACCCAGGCCCGGCGTGGGAACGGTCTTCTTCAACACCAGCGCCGCCGCCTTGACGGACGAGGGTCGAGTAGCAGCGGGGTTTGCTGCGTGCCGAGACCCGCTTTCAGGGGCAGAAAAATCCGTCAAAACCGAACATCCCGTCTCATCCCAAATCAGGAAGTGCGGCTGCCAGCCGTAGGCGGCCTTTACCTGCCCCCACTCGTAAGTTTGCAAAAAGTGCGGGTTGGGCAGGCTGGCAATGAGTTCGTTCCAGAGATGGGTCATTTTCTTTCGCTTTTTGGTTACAATCTGCCTGGCTGCTTCGGGTTTCATAATGCGCGGCGGCCCGGTAAAAATAAGCCCGCCCCAAAGGGCCGGGCAAAGACTTCAGACGAAAATTATAGCATATCTGGTCGATGGTTATTTTTTCAAGACCACCGTGGCGCGACTTAAAAGCCGCGCTTGGAGAAAACGGTCATGCGCATTTTTTGTCTTTTTGGAAACTTTTTACCTTCTTTGGGCGTCTATGAAAAAATTGGTTCGCTGGTTTATTTCTTCACCTTTGCCAAAGGCCAGCCGCTCAAAATCTGGTTCTTTTGCCAAAATTCCGATAAGAGTATACAAATTCCGCTCTCAGGAGGTGCATCATCACGATATAAACCCCATTTCTGGCTTGTTCCCGGCCCAACGCCGAGGGCGGGGAACACAAACACTGTCATCCGTTTTCACAATTGAAAGAAGGAGAAAAAATGAACGCCAGATATTTGATTTGTTGCGCCTTGCTCGTATTCGCTTTTGTGGCTTCAGCCTGTGGGGCTGCCGCGCCCGCGCCAGAAGAAATGGTCGCCCCGGCTGCGCCAGCCGAACCGGCTCAGCCAGTAGCCCCAGCAGTAGCCGAATCTTTTTCAAGCAGCGCGCCATTCTCCCCGCCGAACGACAATCCGGCAGCCGATATGTTTTTTAAGGACTATGGCGTTAACCCGATGGTAGATGTGGAGGACGACAACCTATCGACCTTTGGGCTGGATGTCGATACCGGTTCTTATACCGTCGCCCGACGCTATGTGACGGACGGCAACATTCCACCCCAGGATGCCGTTCGCGTCGAGGAATTTATCAACTACTTTGAGCAAGATTACCCATACCCGCCGGCGCGCAGCGCCTTTGGCATTCACATCGACGGCGGCCCAACTCCTTTTGGCGAAACCGAGCGATACGAGATGTTGCGCATCGGCATTCAGGGCTACGCTGTCCCTGAAGACGAGCGCAAAGACGTTTCACTGACCTTCGTCATCGACGTTTCTGGCTCGATGGACATGGAAAACCGCCTGGAATTGGTCAAACGCTCGCTCGAATTACTGGTCGAACGCCTCGGTCGGCGTGATCAGGTCAGCATCGTCGTTTACGGGTCCGATGCGCGGGTGGTGCTGGAACCAACCCCCGGCGACGACCAGCGCGCCATCCTGCGCGCCATCGACCGCCTGCGCCCCGAAGGCTCGACCAACGCCGAGGCCGGTCTGCGGCTGGGGTATCAAATGGCAAACCAGGCCTTCAATCGCGAGGCGATTAATCGCGTCATCCTGTGTTCAGATGGGGTTGCCAACGTGGGCAAAACCGGCGCAGGCTCCATCTGGGAAGAAATTGAAGGCTACGCCGAAAAAGGCATTACCCTGACCAGCATTGGATTCGGCATGGGCAATTACAACGATGTGTTGATGGAGCAATTGGCGAATAATGGCGATGGTTTTTATGCCTATGTCGACGACATCAAAGAAGCCGAGCGGCTTTTCGTCGATAATCTGACCAGTACCTTGCAGGTAATTGCCATGGACGCCAAAGTACAGGTTGAGTTTAATCCCGAGGTCGTGGCGCGCTACCGGCTGGTGGGCTATGAAAACCGCGATATTGCCGACGAAGATTTTCGGGATGATGATGTTGACGCCGGCGAAATCGGCGCGGGTCACAGCGTGACGGCTTTGTATGAAATCAAACTTCAGCCCGGCGCATCGGGCCGCATTGCCACCGTTTTCCTGCGCTGGCGCGACCCCGATACGAGCGAAGTTGTTGAACTCTCCAAATCGTTTGACAGCCAGGAGATGGAACGCCGCTTTGAAGATGCCAGCCCCTACTTCCAATGGGCGGTTGTTGTGGCCGAATATGCCGAAGTGCTGCGCAAGAGTTACTGGGCGCAAGATAGCAGCATTGGCGATGTCCTGCGCGAAGCGCGGCGAATTGCCGAAGAACTGCCCCGCGACCCGGACGTGGATGAATTTCTCGAACTGTTGCGCCAGGCCAACCGGCTGAGCGATTAAATACAACGCGTCCCGCAAGAAGAAACCCTGCGGGACGCTTTTTAATTTAATCAACCGAACGAATGCCGAACCTTAACCCAGTAACCCGGCCAGCCCCGCCACCGCGCCCGGTTGGGGCAGGTGGACGCGCAGGATGCGCCGCCCGCGGCTGACGAGGGCTTCGTAGTCGCCGAGGGCCTGTCCGCGTTCGAGGGTGCCGAAGGTGAGACCCTGACCGGGAATGTCGAAATCGGCTTCGGGGTCGGCAGTGATTTGCAGGAAGAGGCCGTTATCGGCCCCGCCCTTGTGCAACTGGCCGGTCGAGTGCAGGAAGCGCGGCCCAAAGCCGAGGGTGGTCGGCAGGCCGGTTTTCTTCGTCACGGCGGCGCGCAAGGATTGGAGCAGGGCGTCCAGTTCGGGGTTGCGCGGCAGGTAGGCGTTGATGGCGACATAATCGCCGGGGCGGGTGTTGGCGAGGAAACCGTTCAGAACCGAGGCAAAATCCGCAGATTCGGACGAGACAAATTCGCCCGCGCTGAGTTTGCCATTGGCGCGGAATTCGGCGATTTTGGCTTTGGCGATGTCTTTGGCAATCTGGACATCCGGCTGGTCGAAGGGGTTGACTTCGAGCAGGGCGCAGGCCATGGCTGTCGCCACTTCCCAGCGGAAGATTTCGCCGCCCAGGTCGTAGGGGTCGGCCAGGTCGAAGGTCAGGACGGGATGCCCGGCGGCGCGCAGCGAGGCGACAAAAGCGTCGAGGCCACCGTCGGAGCGCAGGTAGGCAAACAGGCGGTCGGGGCCGTAAGCAGATGAATCCGCTGCATAGCGCGGCTCGCCATCGACGACGACAATGCCCTTGCCGAGTTTGCCGCTCGATTCGGCGATGAGTTGCTCGAGCCAGGAACCAACCGAGGCCAGTTGCTCATCGGCCAGGATGGTCAGTTTATCGCGCCCGGCCAGGGCGCAGCCGCCCATGACCGCGCCCAGCACCAGGCCGGGATTGCGCGCGGCAGGAACGTCGGCAGCGCATTGCTTCATCATCTTCTCTGCGCTGGACAGGAATTTTTCGAGGTCGATGCCCATCAGCCCGGCGGGAACCAGCCCAAAGTGAGTCAGGGCCGAATAGCGGCCGCCCACCATCGGGTCGGCGTTGAAGATTTTGCGGAATCCGCGCTCTTTGGCCAGTTTTTCGAGCGAAGTGTTAGGATCGGTGACGGCGATGAAACGCGAACCGGCAGCGTCGCCGAATTTCTGTGTCGACAGATGATAGAAGTAATCAAATCCAGCCATGACTTCAGCCGTGCCGCCCGATTTGGAGGCGACGATGTACAGCGTGGTTTCGGGGGTAAATCGGGCGGCGGTGGCGGCGACCTGGCCGGGGTCGGTGGAGTCTAGGATGGCGAAGGCCCTCACCCCCGGCCCCTCTCCCAAGGGGAGAGGGGAGAATACCAAAGAGAAAACTTCGGGGCCGAGCGAGGAGCCGCCCATGCCAATCAGCAGGATGTTTTGGATGCCTTCGGCGCGGACGGTTTCGGCAAAAGCACTGATGTCGGCGATGGCGGCGCGCGAGGTTTCGGGCAGTTTCAGCCAACCCAGGCGGATTTTGATTTCGGCCTGTCCGGCGGAATCATCCGTCCAAAGGGTTGGGTCGACTTCCCACATGCGCCGGGCGGCGGATTTGGCTTCGAGCGTAGCGACGGCTTCTTTAACGGTAGCCAGAATGGGGGCCGCCTGATCCGCGGCGGATTGGCGGCGGGCTTCGAGCGAGTCGAGCAGCGCGGTAAAGGCCTCAGCAAAGGACTTGACTCCTTCTTCTTCCAATTCATCGGTCACTTTTTGGAGCGAGATGCCCATCTTTTCGAGTTCGGCAACCTGGGCGCGGCATTCGTCGAGACCCTCAACGAGGGTCATGGCAGCCGTGCCGTGGTCGCGGAAGGCGTCCAGCGTTTGGGGCGGGACGGTGTTGACGGTGGCCGGGCCGATCAGGGTATCGACGTAGAGCGTATCGGGATAGGCCGGGTTCTTGGTGCCGGTGGAGGCCCACAGCGGGCGCTGGAAATTGGCCTTGGAGAGTTGCAGTTTGGCGAAGCGCTCGCTGTTGAAGGTTTCCTGGAAGACGGCGTAGGCCAGTTTGGCGTTGGCGATGGCGGCTTTGCCGAGCAGGGGTGAACCGGCGGGCAGTTGCGGGTCGATTTTGCTGTCGAGGCGCGAGATGAAGAAGGAGGCGACCGAGTGGACGTATTCGATGTCGCCGCCCATCAGCAGTCGGTCTTCGAGGCCGCTCATGTAGGCGTCGATAACTTCGCGGTAGCGCTCGATGGAGAAGATGAGCGTGACGTTGACGTTGATGCCGGCGGCGATGGCCTGGCGGATGGCGGGCAGGCCGGCTTTGGTGGCCGGGATTTTTATCATCAGGTTCGAGCGCCCGACGGTGGCCCACAGTTCTTTGGCCTGCTCAAAGGTTTTGGCGCTGTCATTGGCGAGGTAAGGGCTGACTTCAAGGCTGACGTAGCCATCGACGCCGTAAGTTTCGGCGTAGAGCGGAGCGAACAGGTCGCAGGCCGCGCGGATGTCTTCGACGGCCAGTTGCCAGAAGATGGATTCGGCGTCCCAACCGGAGAGCGCCAGCGGGACGAGGGCCGAATCGTAGTCGGAGGTCTTGCTGATGGCGTTATGGAAAATGGTCGGGTTGGAGGTGACGCCGCGAATGTCGCCGCGGGCAATCATGGCGGCCAGTTCACCGCTGTCTAACAAGCGGCGCTGGATGTTGTCGTACCAGAGCGACTGGCCGAATTGGGTTAGTTGTTGAATCGGGGTGGACATGGGGAAACTCCTGGGATTATAAGAATGATGGCTG
>DAOUML010000190.1:0-4972 GCA_034411635.1 Anaerolineales bacterium | reverse complement strand
AGCGGAGGGCGAAGCGTATTGTGCGTAGCCCGTAGTCGAAGGATGGTTGTTGAGCCTGTCGAAACACGCTCCGCTCAGGACTTATGCAAGAAGTCTAATATGAAATGCCAAAAGCCTGTTTGATAGACAAAACGGGCAAAAATATTTTTTTCTCGCCGTAGCGCGACATTTATGTCGCCTTTTTTGGTTGCGGCATAAATGCCACGCTACGAATTGCGCGACGGTTTCATGCCAAAATGAAAATTGCTGACTCTTGACATGTTGCCTTCTTTGGATAAAATATGACTGTAAGTGGCACGTGTTTCTTGCTGTATTAAAGGAATGGCCTGGACGCGACACGTCCTGGCCGTTTTTTTATCGCCAGCCAGCAGCCTGCCACACATCTCATCCGTTTTTTATCAAGGAGTAAATGCAACAATGAGCGAACGTGTTACCGGCACTGTCAAGTGGTTCAATTCCAGCAAAGGCTTTGGCTTCATCGAGCGTGAAGGCGGCCCGGATGTTTTCGTCCACTTTTCTGCCATTCAGATGTCCGGCTATAAGTCTCTGAACGAAGGTCAGGTTGTAGAGTTCACCATCGAGAAGGGGCCAAAAGGCCTACAGGCTGCCAACGTGCAAGCCCCTAAATCATCCTAATTTTCCATTGCATTGCCAAATCCCCTGCCAAACGCAGGGGATTTTCTATTCCCGAAAGCGAATGCGGCTGAGAAAATCACCCAGCACCAAAAAAATCACTGCGCCCAGCGTACCCATGCCAGCATTCAACTCCCCCACCGAAGCAAAGGTCCAGCGCATATACCAGCCAAGCGTATCCCCGCCCCAAAAACCGGCCCAGGCCAGCACCAGAAAAAATGTCAGCCAGCGAATACTGCCGCCCCGAAAAACATGGTAAGCCGCGCCATACGCGCTCGAAAGCAAAATCCCAAACAAAATGGTAGGCAAGGTCATAAATTTTTCTCTTTTTCTATGGATGGAAGGATGATTCCTGAACCCAGCACCTGGTCGCCGTTATAAAAGACCGCCGCCTGGCCTGGGGTAATATCCCGCTGTGGAACGTCGAACCGGACTTTGACCCGGCTGCCGTTATCGAGGGGCGTTACCAGGCCTGATGCGGGTCGGGCCGTGTAGCGCGTCTTCACCTCCGCCTGAAACGGCGCAGATGGCGCGGCCCCCGACTGCCAGTTGACCCACTCCGCCAGCAGTTCGTGGCTGCCGAGTTCCTCTTGCGTTCCAACCAACAGGCGGTTCTCTGTCGCGCTTTTGCCCAGCACATACAACGGCACGGGTGAAGCCAGCCCCAGCCCTTTGCGCTGTCCGATGGTGTAATTTGCCAGCCCATTATGCTGACCGAGCACCTCGCCCCGGCGGTTGACAATTTCGCCCGGCTTCAAAATCTCTGGCGCGTTGCGCTGCAAAAAGTTGCGGTAATCTTCGCCTGCCAGGAAGCACAAATCCTGGCTATCGGGGCGCTTCGCTACCGAAAGACCGTGTTCAGCGGCGATGCGCCGAATCTCCTCTTTCGGGTAATCGCCAATCGGGAAGAGGGCTTTCTGCAACTGGGCCTGATTTAGCACCGAAAGCACATAACTCTGGTCTTTGGCCGGGTCTACCGCGCGCAGCAATTGGCGCGCGCCATCTTCAGCGATTCTCAGGCGGACGTAATGACCGGTCGCCATATAGTCCGCGCCCAGGGCCAGGGCGTGATTAAGCAGGAATTCCCAGCGGATGTGGCGGTTGCAAACCAGGCAGGGATTGGGCGTCTCGGCGCGGGCGTATCCGTCCAAAAAAGATTGCACCACCGTTTTGCGGAAAATGTCTTTGGCATCGATGGTGTAAAAAGGAATATCGAGGCGGGCGGCCACGCGTCGGGCCATCGACATCGAATCGGGGGTGCAGCAACGATTGGAATCTTCCTTGCCTGGTTCCGACCACAGGCGCAGCATCATCCCGGTTACTTCAAATCCCTGCTCTTTGAGCAGCACCGCCGCAACCGAAGAATCGACCCCGCCAGACATAGCGACGACAACATGCGTCATTGTGGATGTCCTTTGTAAGTTGGGAGCGAGATATATTTTCTCATAACGTTTCAATCTAACCCTGCGGTCACATTTTCGAAATGCTCAATCCTCGGCTCAATGCCGGGAATGCCTTCGACGGCCAGGGCATCGCATTGCCAGTTGTCGATTTCTCGTTCGGCGGCGTAATGCCCGGCGGCGGCGCGCATGTGACGCAGTTTTCGGGTGGTTAAGGCTTCTTCGGGCAGGCCAAAGCGTCGGGTGGTGCGCGCTTTGACTTCCACGAAAACGGTAAAACCGTCGAGGCGGGCAACCAGGTCAATTTCACCGTAGGGCGTGCGGGCATTGCGTTCCACAATCTCGTAGCCGCGCTCGGCCAGGTATTCAGCGGCGCAGTTTTCGCCCCATTTGCCTATTTTTTGGTTGTGGTTCATGATGTGAATCTTTCAATAAAAGACCAGAATTGCTGTTTCATGTTGCGCCGTTTGAGGCCGTTTTCATCAATTAATCGCTGGTAGTGGTCGAGCATGGTTTGGCTGGTGTGTTCTATGTTGTAGCGTTCAGATTGTTTGCGAGCGGCGGCGCTCATTGTTTGGCGTAAATTTGTTTCCAGGCATAGGCGAGTCAGTTTCGCGGTAAAGGCGGCCAGGTCGTTGCGCGCGAGCAACCCGGTGGTATTGTCTTGAATGATGTCGCTGACGCCAACCGATTCGACCCCAAGCGCGGGCAGGCCAGCGGCCATGGCTTCGCTCAGCGAGAGCGGATGTACTTCGCTGAGCGAGGCAGTTACAAAAATATCGCTCATTGCCAGGTAGCCGGGCAATTTGGCATAATCGACCCTGCCGGTGAAGTGGATGTTGCCTGCCACCGGGCTTGCGGCGGCTTGTTCTTGCAGGTCTTTTCGTTCAGGTCCATCGCCCACCAGCAAGAGATGCAAGTTTTTTATGGCTTGCGCCGCTCCGCTAAAGGCTTTGAGCAAGAAGGGTAGGTTTTTTTCTGGCGCAAGGCGTCCGGCATAAATGAGCAGTATATCTTCTGGGCTGAAGCCGAAATTGGATCGGGCGAGCGGCGCGGAATTCTGGAAGCGCGCTGTTTCAATGCCGTTTGGTACGACAGTAATCGGTGAATCGACCTTGAATTTTCTCAGCATGGTTGCCATGCCTGCCGATGGCGAGATGACCAGATTGACTGCTTTGCAGAAGTCGGGCATGTAGGTTTTGAGCAAGGTTTCAGTGAGTCCTTCAGAGAGGCCGGGCAGGTAGGTTTGGGCGTAGATGTCGTAACGGGTGTGGTTGGTGAAAACAATTGGGATGTTAAGCCGACGGCAGTAGCGCAAGGCCAGCCTGCCGCTCAGGAAGGGGTGATGTACGTGGACAATATCCATGCTCTGAACGAGGGCTTTGGCCTTGCGGTTGTATTGGAAAGAAAGATAGTAGCCAGTATCGGTGAGCGGCAATCCGGGTGAGCGGATGATATGGCGTTCATTGTCTTCGTAGTCGCTATCGCCAAAGGTGAAGACATAAACTGTATGTCCGGCTTGCTCCAGAACGCGCTTGTTCAGTTCTATGTAATTGGTGATGCCGCTGATGTGCGGTTTGTAAGTATCAGCCATCATGCCGATACGCATAGGGTTGCTCCGTTTCGTTGGTCTAATTTTGCAGGTTGCTTTTTCATCTCTCCTATTATATACTCAACCCGACCTATAAATTCAAGGAGGGTCTTATGACCGAAAACGCCCAGGTGGCGATTTTTATTGATTATGACAACATTGAAATCAGTGTTGCCGATGTGTTGGGCAAGAATGCCGATGTAGATTGGAGCGAGATTCTGGAGACAGCCACGCGCATTGGGCGGATTGCCCTGCGCCGGGCCTATGCCGATTGGGCGATTTACCCTGACCGCCAGCGCGAGTTGCTGGGGCGCGGTATCGAACTGGTGCATGTTTCCAGCAAGCGCGGCAAGAACGCCGCCGATATTCGCATTGTGATGGATGCGCTGGATATGATTCATCGCGGCACATCTGTCAGCCATATTATGCTGGTTTCGGGGGATGGCGATTTTACCGAGCTGGTGCATCGCCTGCGCGCCGATGGCAAAACGGTGATTGGCATGGGGGTTAGCGGCACAAGCGCCGAATATCTGGTGAATGCCTGCGATGAGTTTATCTATTACGATAAACTGGTTGCGCCGCCTCCGCCGCCCAAGCCTGTCAAGCCGTCAAAAACAGCCAAAAGTGGCAAGGAAGAGCAAGCCCAGGCCCAGGCGGCTCCGCAACCGTTGGCTTCGTTTGACATTAGCGAAGCGCGTCAGTTGTTGCGCAAGGTGTTGCAATCAGAAGAAGATGAGTGGATTTTGGCTGCCGGGCTAAAACAGATTATGTTGCGACTCAGCCCATCTTTTAACGAGCGTAACTATAATTTCAAGAGTTTCAAAGAATTTCTGGCGGCTCAATCAGATATTATTGAAGTGCGCTTGAACGAAAACCAGCAAATTGAAGCCCGGCTTGCTGAAGAATCGGAACAGGTGGCCTCGCAAGTGCCTGATGCCTTGCTGGATCGTTACCTGCAAATTTTAGCCAGCCAGAAAATTCGCATGACGCCCAACGAATTTCGCCCTGAGATCATTTTCAAGTTCCATGAATTTCTCAAAGGGAATGTTGATTTAACCCTTACCCAACTTAAAGACCGGGTGCAAGCCCACTTTGAAGCCAATGCGCCGCATGTCAAAATGCAGTATATCGCAGAAGCCGCGCATCAGCTCTTTCATACCTATTGTTTTTCTTTTGATCAGGAAGATTCAAAATACGACGCCGATGTGCGTCTGTGGGATAAAAAAGTTTCACTAGGCGCGGAAATTACTCGCGCATCTGTGCTGCTTGATAACTGTGATAAAGGTTTGCTGCAAAAATTGGGCAAGGCGCTTGGCTCTCTTGAAAAAATCAACAAAGAAGTTGCCGC
>DAOUML010000189.1:0-9922 GCA_034411635.1 Anaerolineales bacterium | reverse complement strand
CCCGGTAGAAAATAATTTGTAACTGTTGTACTCATGTCTAATAACGGAGTGAACCAGAAAAGTCTGTTACCGTTTGCTGACGGTCGTCTGGGTCTTTTGACATCGCTCGCATAATCGCATTCGCAATATGGGGCGGGATGTCTGGGAGTTCATCTTGCAGATAAGGCGCAGGTTGTTGGATGTGCGCAAACAGTAATTGTGCTGCATTTCCCTTAAAAGGTGGATGCCCGGCCAACATTTCATATAACATTACGGCCAGTGAATAAATATCAGCGCGCGCATCGACCTTTTTCGCCGAGACGATCTGCTCTGGGGCCATGTAATCAATCGTCCCCATTGCGCCCGTCTTGGTAATTGCTGAGCGACCATCTTGCAATTTCGCAATTCCAAAATCCATTAATACAGGCGAACCATCCTTACGGAGCATAACATTTGCGGGCTTGATATCACGATGTACATAGTTGGCCCGATGAGCCGCCTTTAATCCATCGCATAAGGCTGCGATAAGCATGATGGCCGTCTCAACATCAAATGCACCTTTCTGTTTCATATATTTACTTAAATCTTGTCCATCAATGTACTCCATCACCATGTAGTAATAATTATCATGCTCGCTAATTTCTTTTACATTGATGATATTGGGATGTTGTAGCGTCATGCCAGCGGCGGCTTCTCGTTCAAAACGGCGGCGCATATCGGTATCCATTGACATATCCGTATTCAAGATTTTGATCGCAAAAGTTTGACCAGACTGATAGGCTTTGTATACTGCGCCCATGCCTCCCTTACCGATTAAATCGAGTAATTCATAATCGCCCAACTGATAGCCTGTCAACTGTCCAATCGTTTCTACCGTAGGTTTTGAACTGCCTTTTAGTCGATTGACATCATTTAAGCCGATCCGTAAGCCATAAATCCGGTGATCTACAAAATCCTGCACGCGTCTCTTTGTTTGCTGATATAACAAGACCGTTACGCCTAGCGAAATGCCCAAGGCAAGCAGGGGATTTGTCGAGCCGACTAATTGCAACCCCAACAATGCGCTAAAGAAAATTGTAGATGAAATTGTGAGAATTGTCCCATAAACGAGCGAGCGATTGATGACCAGGTCAATGTCCCAAAGCCGATAGCGAAACAGGGCAACCGCAATGCTGATGATTGCCCCGGCGATGCTGGTCTCGATAATAACCCCGAAACCGTCTGATAAAATCAGGGTCGGGGTATACGGTACCGTTAGTTGAAACACCTCCCGAATAATGTTGTAAGAAAAATAAACGATGGCACTCAAGACTACCCAATAGAAAACCCATTTCGCTTGCTGTCTTTCAATGTTTGAGAAATAAAACCGATATCGTAAGATCAGGGTATAGAAAAGCGCAGCCCATAAGCCTATAATAATTGCTAACCGCAGGTAAAAATTCCACATCAAGGGGTGAAAGCCAGAATCAAGTGGAAGTATTGACCACAGGCTTGAGACAAAAATCCAGGAAATGATGATTGCCCAAGACCAACGCGGTTTGATATTGCCGTTTGGGTAAATCAGCAATATTGCCATAACGAACGCCCACCCCGCCCATGTTAGCCACATTGAGCCAAATGCCCCCAGATACTCCCAGGTAATGCGCGCGCCCTCCGCCAATACCCGTGATGTTTCGGTTAGCAGATAACCATTAATGCTGGTTGAATTTGTATTTGTAACACCCATTACCAGCAACCACAAACTGGTAGCAATCCCTATCCGAGTATCTGACCGTTGCGAAAAAATCAGCGAGGCAACCCCAATAAAAACGAGCATCCGAATGACACGCCAGAAAATCACATAAAAGACAAATCCGCGCGCTGAAACATTCAACTCATCAAAAGCAAGCGTAAACGATTGACTCGTGTAGTAATCAAGAATCAAAGTACTTTCATAGAGTGTCACCAGCAACAAGGCAGCCAAAACGATTCCGAATACAATTTTTGCCAAAAAGCGTATCACGGGATTTTTGATAATTTGACTTGTCGTAGTATGGCGCATTTGTGAGTTAACACCGATTGGCGGTACAGTCAAAGGGAATCTCCTGAATTATGAAAAATCAACACGCTTTGAATAGTTTACCTTAAATTTAACCGTCATTGCCGCGCGCGTTGCTTGTTTTGCGGGAGTGGTAATTTATTTCTCAACATGCATCTTCCCGCTCGCGACGCGAAACCAACCGACCATCGCAAAATCAGGTCAAGCGCATCGGCTTCCTCGTGATGGGTTAAAATGCGCTTGATCTGCGCCAGATTGCCGTAAAAAGCCGGGGCGTAAAACAACTGCGTTTTTAGAATTCCGCGTACCCCCTGCGCTTGCAGCGCAGGGGGTACGTTTCTCACGGCAAACCCAAGGGTTCCCAGGTTTTCTGCAAGAGCGCAGGCAATGATAGCATGGGTATCGCAGCGTGCTATCCAGGGTGATTCTCTTGAAGAAGGGATTAGCCGTAGTAGTAGGGAATAATCCTTTTGCTGACTTCATCCAAAGCGGCAAAATACTGCTCCCGCTCAAAAGTGAATGGCCCCAGGCCGCTGTAATCGACTGGAACCCATTCAGCAGCAAGCGCGCTTTCATACTGTACCCAAAGAGTCGGCGCGGGGCCGCCCAAAAAGGGGCTTTCAAGGTTTTGCCAGCGAACGGTTTTTTCATCAAAGACCATATCTGCCATGATGCAATTACACTCAGGAATTGTACAGGTGCAAACCAGCAAAATACTACGCGGATAAAGTTTTCCTCCCAGCATTTCATCCTTAAAGCGATCAAAGTGAGAAAGTTCAAAGCCAATATACCCCCAACAATCACCTTCCACCTCTGCCAGCGTGGATTTTTTCTCGCTCGCCCGAACCAGGTGAATCAGATTACGTTCATTGATATAGATGTTAAGAACGGGAAAACGGTAGCCAAAGACTTTATCGATGTACTCTTCAATGATAAACTTGATGGTATCCATTTCAATCTCCTTTTTTAGCGCAGGTGAATTTAACCTTATGCGTCAGACATGCCAACGCACAGGCCAGTGGTTAATAATTTTGCGCTAATCCATATTGTGAGATTGAAAGGTTTTTCAGGTCATCGCGGCTCCGTCAAAAGATTATAGCATAAGCCCGCCAAGCCCATGTTTCCCCATTCTATATCACAAAAAGGTAGCAACGTGCCTGCCGCAAACATCGAAATCCTGACTATCGAGGTCGGTTCCACCATCACCAAAATCAACGGCTTTCGGCGTTTGCCCGAAGGCGGATTTGAGCATCTCGCCCAGGGCTTTGCGCCAACCAGCGTGGGGCAGGGCGATGTCGGCATCGGCGTGGAGGCGGCCAGGGCTGATTTGGTTGCGCGATACGGTTCATCCCCATTGGACAACGCCGAAACCTTTGTCAACAGTTCGGCGGCGGGCGGATTGCGCATGACCGTCCACGGCCTGACGTACAGCATGACCGCCAGGGCCGCGCGCGAAGCCGCCCTGGGCGCGGGCGGAATCGTCAAAATGGTGACCGCCGGCAGCCTGGGCGAGTACGACCTGGACGAAATCCAGGAGATTTGCCCCAACATCATCCTGCTGGCGGGCGGCGTGGACTACGGCGAAAAAGACATCGTCCTGCAAAACGCCGAGAAACTGGCCGGGCTGAACCTGCCCGTGCCGGTGCTTTATGCCGGGAATATCGCCATCCGCAAACCCATCCAGAAGATTTTTGAGCGCGCCGGAATCGAAACCCTGCTGGTCGACAACGTTTTCCCGGAAGTGGACGTGCTCAACATCGAGCCGCTGCGCCGCATCATCCACGAAGTCTTCAACCGCCACATCATCCACGCCGAGGGCATGGCGAAATTCGCCGAACTGACCCACTGGGGCATCCTGCCGACTCCCGGCGCAGTGCTGCGCGGGGCCGAGTTGTTCGCCGAAGAAATGGGCGATTGCCTGGTCTTTGACGTGGGCGGCGCGACCACCGACATCCACAGCGTTAGCGCGGGCAGCCTCGAATGGGCCAGCCGCGCCATCGAGCCGGAACCGCACGCCAAACGCACCGTCGAGGGTGATTTGGGCGTTTTTGTTAATGCCCACAACATCCTGCAAATGGAAAACGACCCCGACTGGCAATCCCGCGCCGACGACCTGGCCGCCATGCCCGCCACCGAACGCCAAAAGGAACTGACCCGCTGGCTGTGCGCCCGCGCCGTGGAAACCGGCATCAAACGCCACGCCGGAGTCGTCACCGACCTGTATACGCCCACCGGCAAAAAGCAAATCGTCAAAGGCAAAGACCTGACCGCCGTCAAATGGGTGGTCGGCACCGGCGGCGCATTAACCCGCGTGGAAGGCGGCGCCGACATCCTGCGCGCCATCTGCACCGGGGCCGGCAAATACCTGCTGCCCTCCCCCGAAGCCCGCATCCTGATTGACGAAGACTATCGCTTCTCGGCGCTTGGCACCCTGGCCCAGGCCTACCCGGATGATGTGAAGAAAACGTTTAGAATCTGGATTGAAAATCGAAAATCGATAATCGATAATAGTTAATAGTTAATAGAGATTTGGTATTCGGAGCAAATTTGAACTCTGCTACTATCCCCCATTAACCATTAACTATTAACCATTCTCTACCCCCATTCCCCAATCACCCCTCCCCGGAGTCCCCATGTACACCAGCACCCCCCGCCTGGAAATCTACCCCGACCGTATTCAAGAAAACGCCCGCGCAGTGATTAATTTGTGTCACGAGCACGGCGTACAAGTCGCCTGCGTGACCAAAGTCATGAGCGCCCACCCATCCTTGATTCACGCCCTCGAATTGGGCGGCGCCGATATGATTGCCGATTCGCGCATCACCAACCTGCGCACCGTCTCCAATGTTGGCCTCGAAATCCCAATCATGCTGCTACGCATCCCCGCCCCCAGCCGCGCCGCCGACATCGTCCGCCACTGCGACATCTCTCTCAACTCTTCCATCTACACGATGGTCAAACTCTCCGAAGCCGCCCAAATGCTCAACATCCAGCACAAAGTCATCATCATGATTGACGTGGGCGACCTGCGCGAAGGTGTTTGGCCCAACAACGCCCTCGAAGTGGTGCGCAGCACCGCCTCCCTGCCCAACCTCGAAGTGATTGGCCTGGGCGCCAACCTGGCCTGCTATGGCGGCGTCATCCCCACCGTCGAAAATATGCAAATGCTGATTGAAATCCGCGACCGCTGCCGCAAAGCCACCGGCCTGCCGCTCGAAACCATCTCCGGCGGCAACAGTTCCAGCCTGCCCCTGCTCGCCAGCGGAAAAATGCCCAAAGAAATCAACCACCTGCGCATCGGCGAAGCCATCACCCTGGGCCGCAACGTGCTCGACCGCTCGCCCTGGCCCGGAACCCGGCAAGACACCATGCGCATCGTGGCCGAAATCGTCGAGGTCGAGTACAAACCCTCCATCCCGATTGGCGAACGCGGGCAAGACGCCTTCGGCGGCTACACTGAATTTGTCGATCGCGGCATCCGCAAACGCGCCATCTGCAACCTGGGCCGCCAGGACATCGTCGTCGACGGCATCGAACCCGAAGACCCCGGCGTCATCGTCCTGGGCGGCAGCAGCGACCACCTCGTTTTGGATGTCGAAGAAGCCAGCACCGCCCTCAAAGTCGGCGACGAAGTAGCCTTCACCCCCGGCTACGGCGCGCTCCTGGCCGCCACCACCTCGCCCTACGTTCAGAAAGTGGTCATTCGCGGTTAAGCCCCATGCTCTACCAAACCCACGCCCGCATCCACCTCGAAAACATCCGCTTCAACCTGGCCGGCATCCGCCAGGCGGTTGGGCCGGGGCGCAAAATCCTGGTCGCCGTCAAAGCCAATGGCTACGGGCATGGCGCCGTCGAAGTCTCGCGGCTGGCCCAAAGCAGCGGAATCGACTGGCTGGGCGTGGCAACCGTCCCCGAAGGCCTCGAACTGCGCCGGGCTGGCATCCAACTGCCCATCCTGAAATTCAGCCCGGCCTTCCTCGAAGAACTCCCTGCCGCGCTGGGGAATGACCTGACCCTGACCGTTGCCAGCCGCCAGAACATCGACGACCTGCAAGCCGCCTCCCACGCCGCAAACGTTCAGACCGCCGCCCATCTCAAACTGGATACCGGCATGGGACGCATCGGCTGCGCCCCCGAAGAAGCCCCGGCGCTGGCGGCTTATCTTAAAAACGAATGCCCCAACCTGCGCCTGACGGGCGTTTTCACCCACTTCCCCGTCAGCGACGAAGCCGACCCAACCTACACCCGCGCCCAAATCGAACGCTTCAAAACCGCCGTCGAAGCCATTCAATCGGCCCTGGGCCACAAACTCGACCTGGTGCACGCCGCCAACTCCGGCGCGGTGCTCGGCCACGAACCCGCCTGGCTCGACATGGTGCGCCCCGGAATCATGGTCTACGGCTTCTACCCCGACCCAGGCACGCCGCGCAGGATTCCGCTCAAACCCGGTTTATCCTTTTTAACGCGCGTCTCCTTCCTCAAAAAAGTGACCGCCGGAACATCCATCGGCTATGGCCGCGCCTGGGTCGCCCCCCACGACACGCACATCGCCACCATCCCCGCCGGTTACGCCGACGGTTTCAACCGCCTGTTCTCCAATCGCGGACGGGTGCTCATCAACGGACAATCCTACCCCATCGTGGGCCGCGTCTGCATGGATCAGAGCATGGTCAACCTGGGGCCGGAGACCAGCGTCAAAATTGGTGACGAAGTCGTCTTAATAGGAAAAAGCGGCGATTCTGAAATCACCGCTTATGAATGGGCCGAAAAACTCGCCACCATCACCTACGAAGTCACCTGTCAGATTAACCAGCGCGTACCGCGAATATACGCTGAACAATCGTAACTGCCTACCGTAGCGCGACTTTCAAGTCACGTTTGGCGGAAGACGATTCACTGTTACAAGTAGTCTAAAGCGTCACCCCGTGATAATCAGCCAACACCTTGAGCGTGTGCGCCACTTCGGCCTGCTTCTGCGCCGCAGTCCAGCCCAGGCTGGCGGACATAATCTCAGCCAGTTCCTCGACCAGCGGACGGGTGGCATGACCCAGCCAGGCCAGGGTCGAGCGGCGGATGAGCAGGTCGTCGATACGGACGGCTTTCTCGCGCTCGATCAGGAAACGCACTTCGCCCACCGTCCAGCCGGGCAGGGATTTCAATGGCTCGGCGCTGGTTTCTTTGATAAAACGGGCAACTTCCAGGGCGCGCGTGCCGTAGCGCTCGAACAAGTTCTTGGGGATTAAATCGCCCAGGCCGGTTTCTTCGGCAATCTTTTTGATCAACTCAATTTGCGCCAGACCAACCTGCGGATAGTCCGCGCCGCCGCCGATGGGCAGGGACTCCGTCGCGGCCCGCCGGGAGCGGCCCAGAAAGGCCAGCGTCCGGTCAGCGACTTCCTCGCTGAAGGCGCGGTAACTCGTCCACTTGCCGCCTACCAGCGAAAGGGCGGGAATGCTGCCAGCCCGGTCTTCCTTCACGCTGTGGTCGCGGGTAATCTGGCCGGTGGTTTTGGCTTCCATGTATTCGAGCGGACGCACGCCGGAGAAACGGAAAACGATATGCTCCGGCCCAACCTTAATCGTCGGGAAGACGCGCGAAACCAGTTCGATGAAATACTGCTCTTCTTCGGGCGTACAGCGCGCCTCGTCGGGATTCTGTATCGGGATGTCGGATGTGCCGATGATGACCTTGTCGAAAAACGGGAAAATCAGGACGATGCGGCCATCTTTGTTCTCGAAGAAAAATTCGTTCTTGCCAATCGCCTCGCGCAGTTCGGGATGGTCAAGCACCAAATGCGAGCCTTTGGTGCCGCCGATGTAACGCTTGCCCACGCCGAAGGTCTGATTAACGAGGTCAATCCACGGCCCGGCGGCGTTGATGATGAGTTTCGGCTGAATGTTGAAGGTCTCGCCGCTCAGTTCGTCGCGCAGGGTGACCGAATCGCCATCCGCGCCAACGAAGGAGACATAGTTAAGGGCCTTGCCGCCGTCCTTGACGCCATCCAGGATGACTTCGACGGTGTAACGTTCCGGGCTGAGAATCTGGCCGTCGTAATAGGTGGCGGTGAATTTGATGTCCGGGGCCAGTTTGGGATATTTCTCCAGCGATTTGGCCCGGCCCTCGAACTTGTGCGGCGGGACAGTTTTCTGGGCGCCGGTAAAGGCGTAGTAGAAAATCAGGCCGACTTTGATGACGAACGCGCCGCGCTCGGCAGGTTTATCGAGCAGATTCAAGAATTTGAAAGGCGCATTCAGCAGACCGGAGAAAATCTTAAACATCGGCACGACGGTCGGCAGGGGGCGCACCAGGTGCGGGGCGTTTTCAATCATGCGGTTGCGCTCGCGCACCGCCTCGCGCACCAGGCGAAACTCGCCGTTTTCGAGGTAGCGGATGCCGCCGTGCGCCATGTGCGAGGAGGTCGCCGATGCGCCGGAGCAGAAATCGCCGCGGTCGACAATTAACACGTCCGCGCCGTTGAGGGCCAGGTCACGAAAGGTGCCCGCGCCATTGATGCCCGCGCCAACAATCAGCACATCGGGCGATTTGGTCTTGAGGGAGGAGAGGAGGTCGGGTCGGTTCATGGGGTTTGGGGGAGGTTGGTAATTGGAGATTAGATACTCGTTATTCGATACTCGGTACCTGGAACAGCGAATAACGAATATCGAATAACGAATAACGAACATCGAATAACGATTTTCGAGTATCGCCCCTATTGTACGCCCAAACCCCGAAAACAACAATGTGACCGGTAACAAAAAGGGATATTGAGGATGAAAGGCATGTTTGGGGCATGACATCAATCCAAAATAAAAACTTTCATTTTGTTTCATTGCGCTTGCGCCACTTTTCCCTTATGCTTAAGCCATGCGCGCTCAAATCCGCTTCAAAGCCCCCCTCCTGATTCCCATCTTGCTCGTGCTGGTCTTCCTGCAATGGCGCGAACCGTCGAAGGTTTGGATGATGATGCTCATCACGGTCGCCGGGGTCTGGCTGCTGGCCTGGCTGTGGGCGCGTTCGATTTACCGGAATACGACCCTGACGCGCGAAATGCGCTTCGGCTGGGCACAGGTCGGCGACAGGCTCGAGGAGCGTTTCACCGTCGAAAATCGGGGAATTTTCCCTCTGCTGTGCGTCGAAATCGAAGACCACTCCACCCTGCCGGATTACCATGCCGAGCGCATGACCTCGGTCGACTCGCGCGAAACGACCCGCTGGAGCACAGCCGGCCTTTGCTCGCGCCGCGGCGTTTACCTGCTCGGCGGGACGACCGCGCGCAGCGCCGATCCCTTTGGCCTGTATTCCGTTTCGATACATGACCCGGCCCAGGCAACCCTGCTCGTCCTGCCGCCGGTGGTGCCGCTGCCGCAGTTCGACATTCCGGCGGGCGGCTACCTGGGCGAGGGCCGTCCGCGCCCACGCGCCCCGGAGCAGACCGTCGCCTCGGCGGGCGTGCGCGCCTACCAGCCCGGCGACCCGCTCAAATTCATCCACTGGCCGACCAGCGCGCGCCAGGGTTTGCTCTACTCGCGCACCTTCGACGGCGCCCCGGCCGGCGACCACTGGATTTTGCTCGACCTGGACTCCGAGACCCAGTTTGGCGAGGGATTCGACTCGACCCACGAACACGCCATCATCCTGGCCGCTTCACTGGCCGACCGCGAAATCAAAGCACGCAAAGCCATCGGGCTGATTGCCAGCGGCGAGCCTTTCACGTTTCTGCGGCCACAAGACTCTCCAACCCAACGCTGGCAAATTTTACGCGCCCTGGCGCTGACCCAGGCCGGGCAAACGCCGCTCGAAACCGTGCTGGAACAAATCCGCCCGCAGATTGGGCAGCGCGCCAGCCTGGTGGTCATCAGCGCTTCGCGCAGCAGCGCGTGGCTGGAGCCGTTGGCCGCCCTGACG
>DAOUML010000188.1:0-1996 GCA_034411635.1 Anaerolineales bacterium | reverse complement strand
GCGCGACTTTCAAGTCGCGTTTGGAGTAAGGCATTTGAGAATTTGCTTTCAGGCGACATAAATGTCGCCCTACGAATATCAGTTCGTAGGCAGTTACCTTGCATCAAAAAACTTCCGCGCAAGCGGAAGTTTTTTAATGCAAGTCATCACTATTCGTACAAAGCCGCTGGCATTGAAACCGCGCCGCCATACAGATAACGCTCACGCCGGCGAGCCAGACGAGCCGCCGCGCGTTTTTCCGCGCGCCAGGTATCAATCTTGCGCTGTACATGCGGCGCAAAGAAACCGGCATAGCGTTTCTGCAACTCTGGCAAACGCCAGTCGTTGCCCGTCACTTTTCGGCGACAATTGGGCGCGCCACAACCACACGCAAACTCATCATAAGGGAGCGTGTCGCTCATCGCATAATCAAAACAAACTTCTTCACCAGGGTGAATATTCCGCATTGCAACCAGTGCTATCTGCCCCGAAAGTCCGGCATTGGGATTACAAGAGTGGTTGACATAATCACCTTCCCCGATTGGGCGCGGCACCAGAAAATGATTTTCTTCGACCTGGATGCACAAGGTGCGCTCAATTTCAGGAAGGGTAACAAAGGTGTCATATTCATACACGACACCCCCAAAAACGGCTACGAGTTCGCCTTTTTTCAAAGGCGATATGGCAAAAATGCCGTTTCCGTTGCCATCGGCCCTCGGGCGGCCTTGCATTTTAGGCGACAAATAGGTACTGAGATGCTCTGACATTCATAAAAATCCCTTTCGTGGTGAGTTAAAGATAGACGGCGTCCCCCCGGGCGGCACCGGGAAAAACGCCAGCGCTGTTTAGTTTACAACAAACTGACCACATGTAAAGGTTAAAAAGAACTGAATTTTTCAAATTGGTTCACCCCGTAATCAAACCCGCAACGTTTCAAAAGTTTCGATTCGGCAAAAAAAGCACTTATTTTTTAACGAATCGGAGATGTAAGAAAATTACCCGAAAGAAAAAGAAATTACTTCCATTCCCTGTCCGCCCCCTTGTTATATAATACAGGCATGTCCAACTTTACCCCCATCCATTTTCTTGACGAACCGATCACCGTCGCCTGGGATTCGCCGCCGCTCTACGAGAAGACCCCGCCCTGTCCGCAGTCTTTCACCTGGCGCGGCGCGGACTACCCCATCGTCGAATCGCTGGCCGAGTGGAGCGACTTTGCCCGTAAAGGACGCGCTGCCCGCAACATGCGCCCCGAACATGCCGAAGTGGCCGCCGGGCGCGGCTCGCTCGGCGTCGGACGCTTCTTCTTCCGCGTGCGGGTGCAGTCAGGGCAGGTCTTCGACCTCTACTACGACCGCGCCATCAAAAGCGCCGATGACCGCAAGGGGCATTGGGTGATTTACCGCGAGTTGGAAGCGCAAGCATAGTCCGCTTCAGTGGGCTTTGTAAAAATAGCCCGGACGTTCACGCGTGCCAAGCAATGGTACGTCCGGGCGGGTTTGGGGCGGTAGAAAAAGCCAAAAAGCCAGAAAAGGTTATCGCCAGAACATAAACTCGCTCATCCCCTGCCCGGCCAGCGCGAGCGGAATCCCCAGCAAGAGCGCGACATCACGCACCAACCCCCAGAACGCGCCGCTCACTCCCGGCACAAACCAGAACAACAAAATAACCACCCAAATCGAATATTGCCCAAAGGCCTCCATCCTGGCCCGCAGCGACGGTTCCAGGTGCGGCCTGAGCGCGCCAAACCCATCAAAGGGCGGAATCGGCATCAAGTTGAAGAGCGTGGCTGTCACCTGAAGAAAAGCCAGGAAACCGAGCGCCGGCCCAAGCGGGGAATTGGCAACAATGCTCAACTGCAAGAAAAAAGCCAGCAAAAAGGCAATCACCAGATTCGAGAGCGGCCCGGCCAGCGAAACAGCCGTCTGCCACCAGCGCGAGCGCAGCCGCCAGGTCTCGATATAGACCGCCCCGCCTGGCAAACCAATGCCGCCCATCAACAGGAAAAGCATCGGCA
>DAOUML010000187.1:0-8328 GCA_034411635.1 Anaerolineales bacterium | reverse complement strand
CTCGTGCGCGAGGGGCGGATTGATTTTTTGCAGGCGCGTTATCATTATGGCAAGTAGTTCTCTTGCAACAATTTCGGCGGGATAAATCCCTGCCTCATGTCATGCAAGTCCGCTAAAGCGGACTCGTTGCGCCAGCCCAACGGGCTTCCACGTCATGAGCAAGGGATTTATCCCGAAGCGGAAACAAATCATTCACCATCCATCCGTTCATACACTGCAATTGCCCTGCCATCGCGGTGATGTTCCTTCTGCTTTGCGACATAGGCCATAACAGTTTCCAGCGAACGCTCCCCAATTGTTAACGCGCCATAACCAGCCTGCCACTTAAAGTTGCCGTCGCTTCTGTCCATGTGATTGATGGCAAACGCGCTTGCACCTTTCAAGTGGCGGACACAATCGGCAACAGACAATTTCGGTGGAATGGAAACGACGATATGAACATGGTCATCGACATTTCCGGCGGCATGGACGATTAAATCCAACTCTTTTGCCTTGCCATACAAAACACCATAAAATATCTTCTCACGCTCGGTGGTCAAGAGCGGCAGACGGTCTTGGGTTGCCCAGATGATGTGATAGTGAAGTCTCCAATAAGTCATGGCGGTGCTGATTGTACTCCGAACTCTCAGATTTTATCGTATTCCCCAACTACCGCATTACCGCCGCAAAGCCCACTCCGTTTGGCCCAATATGCGTGCCAATTAAACTGGTCACGTTGGTTAGCCCGATTTCGCGCGGCAGATTCAGACGGAATTCGCTTTCCATCAGCATTTGGAGAAGCGCCCGCGCGCGCGGTTCGGCGTTGGTGTGCAGGATGGAGAGTCGCTGAAACGGGCCGAGACTGGTCAGAAATTTGAGCAAAGCCTGGTTGGCCTGGCTGGTGGTACGCGCCGCGCTGATGGGGCGTACCATCCCTTCGCGCAATTCCACCACTGGCTTAATGCTCAACAGGCCGCCGATGGCCGTAATCGGGGCTGGCACGCGCCCGGAGCGACGCAGATAGTCCATCGTATCGAGGGCCGCGCCCACGCGGATATTTTCGCGGGTAACGCGAACTGCCTCCAGCGCGCCTTCCAGACCCTTTCCCTGCTCAATGGCTTCGGCGGCAGAAAGTACCTGGAAACCGGTTCCAAGCGTCAGCGATCCAGATTCCAGCACCGTCACCCGATTTGGAAAATCACGGGCGGCAGCGCGCGCAAAATTGGGGATGCTGGTGAGCCGCTCGGCAGTGTGCAACGAGATGACATGCTCGCACCCCGCGCTTAGTAATTTCTCATAACGCGCCGCGAATTCTGCCGGGGCAGGCGCGGCGGTGCTGGGCGCGCGGCGCATGGCGGGCAGCAGGGCGTAAAATTGTTCGCGGGTAATATCAAGGCCATCGACATATTCCTGACCGTCAATAACCAGAATGGCCGGAATTACCTCAATGGCATATTTTTCAGTGACATCTGCGCTCAAATCGCAGGGTGAGTCGGTGACGAGACCAATAGGGGCTGGATTCATGGAGGAATGGAGAATAGATGATGGAGAATGGAGAAGTGGGAGGAGATTGTGAAAAAAGAGAGGAGTTCAGAGATTTTCTCCGCGCTCCTCTCCACTTTTTTACGTGCTTACCTGTTTATTTTTCTACTTTCTAACTTTCAACCCTTCGCCAGTTAGGGCAGTGCCTTCAACCGAATCTCACTCTATCGAAATAATAAAATGATAATGCGGTTGTCCGCCCTCTTGCACTTCGATTTCCTGATTGGGGTATTTCTCGCGCACCAGGTCGGCCAGGCGGTGGGCTTCTTTATGGGGCATATCTTCGCCGTAGAAGAAAGTAAGCAACTCAAAATCCTGGGCATTGGCTTTTTCGAGCAAAGCAAAAACCGCGCTCTCTACCGAATCGGCTGAGACGGCCAGTTTCCCATTCATCAATGCAATGGCCTGACCTTCGTTAACCTGCACGCCGTCAATTTCCACCGTTCGCACCGCCACCGTAATTTCGCCAGAAACCACCGCATCGAGGGCTTCGGTCATGCGCTCGGCAATTTTCTCCAGGTCGCCATCCGGGTTTAAGTGTAACATGGCAGAAAGTCCCTGCGGCACGTTGCGGCTTGGCACAACCTGTACCTGCTTAACCGTCACTTCTTTGGCCTGATTGGCTGCCAGCACAATATTCTTGTTATTAGGCAGGATAATAACCTTATCAGTTGGCAGGTTTTCGAAAGCCTCCAGAATATCTTTGGTCGAGGGATTCATCGTCTGCCCGCCGGCAACAATCGCGGTAACGCCCAGGCTCGCGAAAATGCGCGAAAGGCCCAGTCCGGGAGAAACCGTCACCACCGCAATCTGGCCCGGTTCTACATTGGCGAGTTCGATATGTGTCTCCCTGGCCTGGCTGCCAATCTCATCCATTTGCGCCAGCAGGTTTTCCATGGCAACTTTGGTAATGGTGCCAATGCCCATGATGTAATCAATTGGCTCGTAGCGTTTTTCGAGCGGGGTGTGAATGTGCATGCGATACATGCCCTCGCCCTCGCCTACCTGAATCGAAGTGCCCATCTCCTCCAGTTTGGCGTAGAAAGACTGCAACTCAAACCCATTGTTGGGCCGAAAATCGACCACCACTTCCCAATCCTGGCCTTCTTCTACTTCTTCGAGCGCATTCTCGAGGTTCATCGCCGAAAGCGGCTGCACAGAAACCAGCGGCGAATCGAGCGACAATCCTTCAATCAGGCGCAAAATACCTTCAAAAATGAAAAACAACCCCTTACCGCCCGAATCGACCACCCCGGCCTGTTTCAAAACCGGCAAAATCTCAGGGGTGCGTTGCACCGATTGGTCGGCAGCCGCAACCACAATGCGCCACATCTCGCGCAGGCTGGTGGTTTGTTCAAGGTTTTGTTCCGCGGCGATGGCAACATCCTTGATCACCGTCAAAATTGTCCCTTCCACCGGGCGCACAACGCCTTTATAAGCGGTATCGCGCGCCTCGCTTAGCGCGCGCACCAGGGCCGGAACATCCACCACATCCGCATCGTGCAAACCACGCGCAAAACCGCGCCAAATCTGCGAAAGGATGACGCCTGAGTTGCCGCGCGCGCCCATCAGCGCGCCCTGGGCCATCACCGAGGCCATCTTGCCGGCGCTTTCGTGATTTGCCTCCGCAATTTCTGCATACGCGGCCTGCATGGTCAGCAACATATTCGTGCCGGTATCGCCATCTGGCACGGGAAAAACATTCAGCGCGTTTACCGTTTGATGATTCACGCGCAACCAGGCCAGTCCGGCCTCTGCCAATTTCTTAAATTCGAGGCCGTTCACAGGCTTCTTACTCATACGTTAAAATCTCCTCTCAACCGAGGCGGTTGATGTAAAAAAATCTCAATCAGCATTACTAACGCGCAATCCCTGCACATGGACATTGATATCATGAACGCGCAGGCCAATTGTCTTTTCTACTTGATAGCGTACCGCATTGGCGACACTGTTTGCCACTGACGAAATGCGCGTGCCAAACTCAACAATCACATAAATATCAATATCGAGTTTTTCACCGTCAAAATGCACATTGACGCCGCGTGTTGGTTCGCGGGTAATGGTTGCGGCAATCCCCTCCGCCAGATTTTTCGGCGCCAACCCCACCACCCCATAAGATTGCAAGGTGGCATGGTAGGCAATTGTCGCCACGGCGGTGGGCGCAATATGAATACTACCCAAAGTCGTTTTTTCCTGTCCCATAGATATTTTCCTTTACTGGTTTAATAACACTTCTCTTGTAGAAGGATACGATTTATGTTAGAATAACGCGCCTGTTGAAAAGAACCTCTGCAATTATAGCAAGAAAGGAAAGTTTAGAAATGGCTAAATGCGCTCATTGCGGTAAAACCACCACATTCGGACACAATCGCTCCTTCTCTCTTCGTGCCACCAATCGCAAGTTCCTCCCGAACCTGCAAAAAGTGACCGTGTTCGAAAATGGCCGCAAACTCCAGAAGTCACTCTGCACCAAGTGCATCCGCACGATGGTCAAAACCGCTTAATCATTCAACCTGGTTGAAAACGAGAGTCACGGTTTAGGCCGTGATTTTTGTTTTAAGCGGATGCGCGACCCATTACAAAACCGGTTGGTGAGGCCGCAAAACACTCTTTTCCGCTAAACCAGCAAATCGCGTAGCGCGCTCACCCCGGCCCTGATTCCGTTTCGGTGGTTAAAGACCGAATTCCCGGCCACAAACGCATCTGCGCCCGCTTCCCGCAACCGGGGCAGGGTCTCGGCTGAGACGCCGCCATCTACTTCGAGCCAGGCTGTCGAACCGATTTCATCCAGCATTTGGCGAATTTCGGCAATTTTGCCCAGGCTGGCCTCGATAAATTTTTGCCCGCCGAAGCCGGGGTTTACGCTCATTACCAGCACCAAATCAACCAGCGGCAAAACTTCTTTGAGCGCGCTCGCCGGGGTGGCGGGGTTTAACGTCACCCCGGGCAGAATGCCCAATTCCCGAATCTGTTCCAACGTGCGGTGCAGGTGCGGACAGGTCTCTACATGCACTGTCAGGCGGCTGGCCCCGGCGCGGGCAAAAGCCTCCAGCATCGATTCCGGCTTCTCAATCATGAGATGAACATCGAGCGGCAGGTCGGTGGCGCGGCGGCATGCTTGCAGGATGAGCGGCCCGAAGGTCAGGTTGGGCACAAAGTGGCCGTCCATCACATCCACATGAATCCATTCCGCCCCGGCTTGCTGGCAGGCAGAAATCTGCTCGCCCAGGCGGGTAAAATCGGCAGATAAAATGGAAGGGGCCAAAACGGGGCTTTTTGCAGGCATTACGGAATGGGCGCAACCCAGCGGTAGTAAATAAACATCCAAAACGGAATCAACCCGCCAACGGCAACCAGCATAACCAGCCCCAAAATGACCGAGAGCCAATCGAAATCGGGGCTTTCGTCTTCGTATGCTTCCACTGGTACGGAGGCAACCGGCAGCGCGGCAACCGGGCGCGGGGCCGGGCGCACTGGCTGGGGCGTGGGGCGTGGGGCCGAAACAGGCTGCGGCGCAGGTTCAGAAATTGGCTCTACCAATGCAACCGCCGGTGATCGACGCGCCGCGCCAAAATTCATCAAGACCCGCCCAAGTTGGTCGGCGGTGCGGTAGCGTGCTGAAGGTTCTTTGGAAAGCACTTTCAGGATGATTTGTTCGAGTTCGCTATTAATCGCCGGGTTGAAATTGCTCGGCGGCACAGGGTCGGCTTCGCGGTGCAGTTGGGCCAGTTTTTCAGCGGTTTTGGCGCTAAAAGGCGGACGCCCGGCCAGCAATTCATACATCACCACTCCCAGGGAGTAGACATCTGAAGCGGGCGAAGGGGCCAGCCCACCGGCCTGTTCTGGCGAAAAATAGAGCGGCGACCCCCAAACTACATCGCTTTGCTCGTCGGGGTGAATGCTGGCAATTGCGCGGGCAATGCCAAAGTCGGTCACTTTCAGCCGCTGATCGGGCGAAACCAGCATGTTGTGCGGTTTCACGTCGCAGTGAACCAAACCGGCCCGATGGGCGTATCCAAGTCCTGCGCAAGCCTGCACAATGAGCGGCAGGGCGTCTTCGGGTTTAAATTTGCCCAGATTTTCCATCATTGTTTTCAGGTTGGTGCCAGGCACATGCTCCATGATGAGATACAGATAGCCCTGGTCAAACCCAAAATCATGCACGGTGACAATGTTCGGGTGCGACAGGTTGGCTGCCGACCTGGCTTCCTGTTTAAAACGGGCCTGAAACTCGCTATCAGACGAGTAATCGGTGCGCAGCACTTTTACTGCCACAAACCGCTCCAGCATCAGATCGCGGGCGCGGAAAACCTGCGCCATGCCGCCTGTGCCGAGCGGTTCAAGGATTTGATAGCGATTATTGAGCAAGGCTTGATTGGCTGTCATCTTGCGGCGAATTATAACACTCCAAATCAGCAATTCTGTGAATGTGCTTCAATAGAATTGCTGGCGGCAAGAAAAATTTCTTGATTCCAGGCCAAAACCATGATATAGTTAGCGCGCTTCGCGATGTAATTCGCGCTTATTTTACGTTGCATCCCTTTTGGGATGCAATCTATCTTATTAGCGTGTTTTTTCTAATAAGAATGAATGCAAATAGAGATATTTATGCCTGCTACTTATTTAACCCAAGAAGGTTTTCAAAAACTTCAAGACGAACTCGATTACTTGCGAAAAGTTAAACGCCAGGAAGTCGCTGAACGCTTGCATGAGGCCATGGAAGGCGGCGAACTGATCGAGAACGCCGAATATGAAGCCGCTAAAAATGAACAGGCGTTTGTTGAAGGCCGAATTCAAGAGTTGGACATCTTGCTTGCCACCGCTCAAATTATTCAGGGGCAGCACGATCCCACCTCTGTTCAAGTTGGTGATACGGTTGTTGTCAGTATTGATGGTGGAGAAGACGAAGAATACACCATCGTTGGCGCAGCCGAAGCCAACCCGCGCGAGGGCAAAGTTTCCAACGAATCGCCGCTGGGCAAAGCCCTGCTCAATCACCGTCCTGGCGATGAATTCACAGTTGAAACGCCGGGCGGGTCGCTTAAAGTAAAACTAATAAAGACCACCTAGAAGACCGGGGCAGTCAATTCAAGCCTCGCGCTGGCTCTGCTTGTTCAGAGTATTTTGGCGCGAGGTTTTTTTTATGTTGGAGAGAAGTTATGGCCGAATATACCCACCTCGAAAAAATTCGTTTGCAGAAAATTGAAGAATTGCGCGCCGCCGGGGTCGAACCCTACCCCACCCGCGCCCAGCGCAGCCACACCAGCAAGCAGGCCATCGCCGCGCTGGATGCCGTCACATCTGCCGAGGGGCAGGTTACGGAAGAAATCCCGGCTACCCTGGCCGGGCGCATTCGCGCCATTCGCGCCATGGGCAAGCTTACTTTTGCCCATATTGAAGATGGCGAGGGCAAGATTCAACTCTTCCTGCGCATTAATGAACTCGGCAAAGAGCAGGTCGATTTCTTTAACAAAATGTTCGATCTGGGCGATTTTATTCAGGCCGCCGGCGTGCTGATGCGTACCCGCACCGGCGAACCCACCTTGCAAGTTCACAATTTTCAGATGCTAGCCAAAGCAGTCAGCCCGCTGCCCGCCGATAAAGACGAAACCCTCGAAGATGGCACCATCGTCCGACACGCCGCGCTCGAAGCCCCCGAACTGCGCGCCCGCCAGCGCTACGCCGACCTGGCCGTCAACCCCGAAGTGCGCGAAACCTTCCGCAAACGGGCGGCGGTCATCAAATCTATCCGCGATTTTCTTGATGGCAATGATTTCCTCGAAGTTGAGACGCCTATCCTCCAGCCGCTATACGGCGGCGCGGCGGCGCGTCCCTTCACCACCCATCACAACGAACTCGACCAGGATATGTACCTGCGCATCTCGTTTGAACTGTATCTCAAACGGCTGCTGGTCGGCAACCTCGAGCGCGTGTATGAAATCGGACGCGATTTCCGCAACGAAGGCGTTTCCTTCAAGCACAACCCCGAATTCACCCAACTCGAATTCTACTGGGCCTACGCCGATTACCTGCAAGTGATGGCCCTGACCGAGCAAATGGTCGGCCACATCTGCGACACCGTCTTCGGTACGCGCAAATTCACCTTCGACAAAGACGAAAACACGCGCTACGAACTGGACTTCTCCTCGCCCTGGAAACGCGTCCAGATGCGCCAGGGGATTCTCGACACGAGCGGCATCGACATCGCTGACCACCCGACGGCTGAATCGCTGTTTCAGGCCATCGTCGGCAAACACCCGAACAAAAACCCCGACCCCCACGCCGCGCGCGGCAAACTGATCGACTTTCTGGTTGGAGAGTTCCTCGAGCCAACCCTCATTCAGCCGACCTTCCTCTACGATTACCCACGCGACATCTCGCCCCTGGCAAAATCCAAACCCGGCGACCCGCTGACGGTGGAACGCTTCGAGGGCTACGCCGCTGGTTTTGAGTTGTGCAACGCCTTCACCGAACTGAACGACCCGCTCGACCAGGAACAGCGTTTCATCGATATGCAAAGCGACTACACCGACGACGAAGAAGAAAAGCACCCGATGGACGAAGACTATCTGCGCGCCATGCGCTACGGCATGCCGCCCAACGGTGGCTTCGGCATGGGCATTGACCGCCTGACCATGCTGCTAACCAACAAACGCTCCATTCGCGAGGTGCTGCTCTTCCCGGCCCTGCGCAACGAAGAGTAAGGACTTAGACCATCAGTCACAAGTTAAGGTTTTTATGAAACTGTCAAGGATTGAACGAAAGCCAATGGGTCGGGTTTATCGGATTTGTGTTTGCGTTTGACGA
>DAOUML010000186.1:0-5277 GCA_034411635.1 Anaerolineales bacterium | reverse complement strand
AGGAAGGCTTCTTCCATCAGGCGCGATTGGGCGTTGGTGCGATACATCACGGCGCATTCGCCGGGGTCAAAGCGTTTGCTGGCGACCAGTTGGGCGATGCTATCGACGACAAAACTGGCTTCGCCGTAGTCGTCGAGGGCTTCGTAGTAATTGATGCGCTCGCCCTGGCCGAGTTCGGTAAAGAGTTTTTTCTTGCGCCGGTTGCGGGCCTTGTCGATGACGGCCATGGCGGCATCGAGGATGATTTGCTTCGAGCGGTAGTTTTGCTCCAACAGGATGACCTGCGCGCCAGGAAAGTCCTGCTCGAAGCGCTGGATGTTGCGATAATCGGCCCCGCGCCAGGCGTAGATTGAGTTGTGAACAACCACGCCGCCGGCCAGATAGTTGTGCAGGTTATCGACTTCAAAATCGTACACGTCGCCCTGGTAGGGTTCGCGCCGGATTTCAGCGATTTCGTCTTCGACAATTTTGCCGTCTTTTTCGACCGCAACCAGCATGGAGGGGTGCAGGTGACTGGCGGGCATCAGGCTATAGCGCGGGGCCAGGGCTTTGCCTTGTTTCTCGGTCAGAAATGCGCCGACCACGATTTCAGCATTTCCAGTAATTTGACTCAATTTTTCTGCGGATTCCTGAATATCAAAATATTGCAGGCGGTTGATGCCAACCCGCCAGTTTTCGCGGCTGCGAATGCGCGGGTTGTAGCCCTGTTCGCGCAAAGTTTCGGCCAGGGCTTTGTCGCTGCTCCACAGGTCGACCCGGTGGGCGTGCCAGGGTGATTCTTTTGTAATGCGTCCATCGCCAAAATAGCGCAGATTGACGACATTCCGATAAGTGCCCTGTGGCACATAATGCGGGTATTTGAAGTCCATCTCCAGCGCATCGAACAGGCGCGCGGCGTTGGCGCGGGTATCGATTTCAGCGTAGAGACGGTCAATGTGTTCTTGCGACATGCTCATGCGGCGTCCGCGCACATGGAACACTGTCGTGGGAATGCCATAGTTAAACGAGTAAAACGATTCCCAGTATTGCGCCTCTTCACGGCTGTTGCAAACATTCAGCACCCAGATTTTGTCAGCGTTTTCTTGGTTGCTTCGGACTTGTAATCCGATGTGTGGTTCTGTTCGTCTACCATCACTTCGGGCGTGTGATGCAACACCCACCCGGTAGCCTTTGTCCTTGCGATACATCAGGTAAACATAATGCAAGCCGGGATTCAGCCCCAAACGGGCAAAGACCATGTGATTGGGCGTCGCGGCGAAAATGTGTCCGCTTTTGGTCACCACGCGCACCAGTTCGCCCTGGAAGGGACGCTTGCCAACGTGATTGACCTTTGATGCCAGCGTCGAGCCGCGCCCGCTGGCGGCGATGACCAGGTCTCCGGGGCGCAGGGATTCGATGGCCTTTTCGCCTTCCGGGGTGCGGATGGGTGTGCCAGCCGGGAAGCACTGGTCGCCATCGCCCACGCAAAAAATATTGCCGTGCGATGAGGAAAGGTGCTTGATGAGCGCGTACTGGGCCTGGTTGGTGTCCTGGAATTCGTCTACGAGCACATGCCGGAAGCGTTGGGCGTACTTATCGCGCACATCGGGGAATTCGTCCAGCAGGTTGGCGGTCATCATTAGCAGGTCGTCAAAATCGACAGCGTTTGAATCGCGCAGCATTTCCTGGTAGCGTTTGTAGATGCGTTTGACGGCTTCGTCACGGTAGGTGACGACCGGGAACTTATCTGGTTCGATCAGTTCGTTCTTGGCCTTGCTGATGGCGGCATGGACGACGACCGGACGGTAGACTTTGTCGCTCAGGTTCAGGTCTTTGAGCGCGCGCTTGACAATGCTCTGTTGGTCGTCGGCGTCGAAAATGACGAAATCAGACGAAACCGGCAGTTTGTCGGCTTCGCGGCGCAGCAGGCGGGCGCAGATCGAGTGAAACGTGCCCAGGAACAGGCCGCTGGTCATTTCCTGGCCGAGCAGGTCGGCCACGCGGTGTCCCATTTCGCGGGCGGCCTTGTTGGTGAAGGTCACGGCCATCATCTGGTAAGGGCGCACGCCCTCGTAAGCAATCAGGTAGGCGATGCGCTGGGTCAGCACGCGGGTTTTGCCGGAGCCAGGCCCGGCCATGACCAGAATCGGCCCATCGCCGGCGGTGACAGCCTGTTTTTGGGCAGGGTTGAGTTTGTTGAGGAAATCCATGGGGAGAGAGATTGGTTATTCGATATTCGATATTCGAGAAATAGAGAGTGGAGAATAGTTCTTCGATACTGGAGGATAAAAGTGAAATGAAAAAACACTAGCCACCAGACACTTTTGTAGCAAGGTGGTCGAGTAGCCCCGATAGGGGCGTATCGAGACCATTTTTTTCGCCAACTTAACAGTCATTTTGGTCTCGATACGGCGGAAAATCGCCGCCTACTCGACCATCTGAAGCAAACTGTACGGTGGCTAGAAAAAACAAGGCTCGGGAACTGGATTGTAACCTAATTCCCGAAACCCGAATATCGAATGCCAAGCCCCGAGTCCCGACTTTCCGAGTTATCGAATAGCGAGTCCCGAATTATCGAATCTCGAATATCGTTCCTATAGTTGCGACGTGCAATTTGGGCAACGGCTGGCTTTGATGGCAATTTCCGTAAGACAGAACGGGCATTCTTTTGTTGTCGGTGCTGCCGGGGCGGGAGCGGGTTCTTCCTTTTTGGTTTTGTTGGCCGCTTTAACAATCAGGAAAATCACAAAGGCAATCACAACGAAGTCAATAATTGCTTGCGCAAACGCGCCCCACTTGATGACCGCCTGGCCAACAGTGACGGAAAGTTCGGCAAAATTGAGGCCGCCCAGAGCCAGGCCAATCAGCGGCATCAAAATATCATTGACCAACGAACCGACGATCTTGCCAAACGCCCCGCCGATAATGACGGCGACTGCCAGGTCAATCACATTGCCGCGCACGGCGAAATCACGAAATTCTTTGAGCATAGGGGGTTCTCCTTACAAGGGTTTTCCTGATTTTACCCGGTGCGCGGATATTTTGCAGAAAATAGCCCCAGTTGCGCGGCATTGCGCCTGGCAGGTGCTTCTTCGGCGGTAGATAAGGATATAATTCACTTGCTCCAAACGCGACTTGAAAGTCGCGCCACGGTAGGCAGTTACGAAACTTTTACCAATCTGTTCCCCGCACAAAGGAGTAAGTTGAATGAAGCAAAAACTATTTAAGCAAAGCCTGGCCTTTCTCATGCTGGCTTTTTTGCTTTTCGCCTGCAACGCCCCCATCCCCAACCTTGAAGCCCCCCAGCCGGTCGAAGTCACCCCGGCCGCGCAGGCGACGCCCACGCCTGAAATGCCCGCAGCGCCCCAGCCTGAAGCCAAATACTTCAACATCTGCCTCGGTCAGGAACCCAACACCCTTTACCCGTATGCCAACCCCAACCAGGCCGCCCGCAGCGTGCTGGCCGCCATTTACGACGGCCCGATTGATATTTTCCTCAATGGCTACCAACCGGTCATCCTCGAAACCATCCCCAGCCTGGCCAATGGCGATGCTCAAATCGTCCCTGTCACAGTCAAACGCGGCGATTTAATCGTCAACACCGCCGACGAAGTTGTCCTGCTTGATGCCGGGGTTGAATTCTTCCCGCCGGGCTGCAACGACCTGCCCTGCGCCCAACGCTACAGCGGCACGGGCGAAGTCGAAATGGAACAGATGGTCGTCACTTTTCGCATCGATCCAGAAGTCGGCTGGGCCGATGGTCAGCCACTTTCCGCCAGCGATTCGGTCTTCGCCTTTCGCATCGCCGCTGACCCGCAAACCCCCGCATCCAAATACAAAATTGACCGCACTCAGATTTACGAAGAAGCCGACGATTTGACCGTTCAATGGTGGGGACGACCCGGCTTTATCGACCCCACCTACCCCGAAAATTTCTGGTCTCCGCTTCCCTTCCACGCCTGGGCCAGCATCCCCGCTCAAGAACTGGCCCAGGCCGAGGCCGAATCCCGTCCGCCGCTTGGCTGGGGCCCTTACCAGTTCGAAAACTGGACGCGCGGCGAATCGATTCGTCTACGCAAAAACCCCAACTACTTCCGCGCTGAAGACGGATTGCCCGCCTTCGACGTTCTCACCTTCCGCTTTCTCTCCGAAAACGAAAGCGGCCTTGGCGCGCTTACCTCCGGTCAGTGCGACTTGCTCGATGTCAGCCTGCGGCCCGAAAATCAACTCGAAGCCTTTTTTGAAATGGAAGAAAGCGGCGCCGCCAAAGTTGCGGTTGCCCATACCAACGTCTTTGAACGCCTCGATTTTGGCCTTCGCCCCGCATCTTACGACGACGGCATAGACCTGGGCGACCGGCTCAACTTTTTCGCCGATGTGCGCACCCGTCAGGCGATTGCATCTTGCCTCAATCGCCAGCGCGTGGTCGATGACGTTCTTTTCGGGTTGAGTTACGTCCCCAACACCTTCATCCACAGCGATTACCTCGCCCACAGCCCCGAAGCCGCCGCCTACCCCTTCGACCCGAACCGGGGCATTGCCCTGCTTGAACAAACCGGCTGGCTCGACACAGACCAAAACCCCGCCACCCCGCGCGTTTCCAGCGGTGTTCAGGGCTTGCCCGATGGCATTCCCCTGCGCCTGACTTATCAGACCACCGAAACCCTTCAACGCCGCCAGGTGGCTGATATTCTATCGGCATCGCTCGGTGAGTGCGGCATCGCTGTTGAGGTAAATTATCGCCCGGTCAACGACCTGTATGCGCCCGGGCCCGATGGCCCTCTCTTTGGCCGTCAGTTTGACCTGGCGGTGTATGCCGTTGGCGCTTTGGGGGCGCAGCCCTCTTGTCTGTTTTACACCGAGTCCGAAATTCCATCAATCAGCAATCAATGGCTGGGCATGAATGTCATGGGCTACCGCAATGCCGATTTTGACGCGCTCTGCCAGAAAGCCCGCCGCAGTCTGCCCGACCAGCCCGCCTACCGCGAGAACTATGCCGGCTTGCAAACCATTTTTGTCAATGACCTGCCCTCCATTCCATTGTATGCGCGCCTGAAGGTAGCCGTCACTCGCCCGGATATGTGTAATTTCAACCTGAATTCCAACGCCGTGCTCGATTTTTGGAACCTGGAAGAATGGGATTTTGCCGATAATTGCCGCCAGCCATGAAGTCTTTTTAGCAGTAATCCTTAATATTTTCTCAGCAGTTCTCAATATGGAATTGGGATGTAGTGACGATTTGGCATATGACTGAAAAAATGGTAATCTTACCGGTACTATGCTGGAAAACCTGAGACT
>DAOUML010000185.1:0-9955 GCA_034411635.1 Anaerolineales bacterium | reverse complement strand
CAATTATTTTTCGGGATTTTTACCGATCATCTCAATACACATCCGCATCTCAAACAAAAGGAGAGTCCATGTCCAACCCCCGCGTCATCCGCGCCCCGCGTGGAACTGAATTAACCTGCAAAAACTGGCTCAGTGAAGCCGCCTACCGCATGATTCAGAACAACCTCGACCCCGAAGTGGCCGAAAAGCCCGAAGACCTGGTCGTCTACGGTGGGCGCGGCAAGGCTGCCCGCGATTGGGAATCCTTCGAGGCCATTCTCGAAAGCCTGAAAAACCTCGAAGAAGACGAAACCCTGCTCGTCCAATCGGGCAAGCCGGTGGTGGTTTTCAAAAGCCATAAAGACGCCCCCAAAGTGCTGATTGCCAACTCGAACCTCGTGCCGCATTGGGCCACCTGGGAACACTTCGACGAACTGGCCGCCAAAGGCCTGATCATGTACGGCCAGATGACCGCCGGTTCGTGGATTTACATCGGCACGCAGGGCATTCTGCAAGGCACTTATGAAACCTTCGGCGCGCTGGCAAAACTCAAAGGCTGGGAATCGCTCAAGGGCAAATTCGTCCTGACCGCCGGACTGGGCGGGATGGGCGGCGCGCAGCCGCTTTCGATCACCATGAATGAAGGCGTGGGATTAATCGTCGAGGTGGACAAAGAACGCGCCGAGCGCCGCCGCGCCATTGGCTACGTCGATACGGTGGTTGATACCCTCGAAGAAGCCATGACTCTGGTCGAAGAAGCCGTGCGCGAACAGAAACCGCTTTCAGTCGGGCTGGTAGGCAACGCGGCAGATATTTACCCCGAACTGGTCACACGCGGCATCATCCCGGATGTCGTCACCGACCAGACCTCGGCCCACGAGGCGCTCTACTACGTCCCCTCCGGCCTGACCGTCGCCGCCGCCGACCAGATGCGCGTTTCAGACCCCCAAACCTACAAAAAAATGGCGATGGACTCCATGGCCCGGCACGTGCAGGCCATGCTCGATTTCCAACGCGCCGGGGCCGAAGTGTTTGATTACGGCAACAACCTGCGCCAGCAGGCCTACAATCACGGCGTGAGCGACGCCTTCGAGTTCCCTGGCTTTGTCCCGGCCTATATTCGCCCGCTCTTTTGCGAGGGCAAAGGCCCCTTCCGCTGGGTGGCGCTCTCCGGCGACCCGGAAGATATTTACCGCACCGATGAGGCGGTAAAAGAATTATTCCCTGAAGACGCTCACCTGCACCGCTGGCTCGAAATGGCCCGCGAGCGGGTTCCCTTTCAGGGCCTGCCCTCGCGCATCTGCTGGCTGGGCTATGGCGAACGCGCCAAAGCCGGGCTTAAATTCAACGAAATGGTGGCGCAAGGCATTCTCAAAGCCCCCATCGTCATTGGCCGCGACCACCTCGATTGCGGCTCGGTCGCCAGCCCCAACCGCGAAACCGAAGCCATGCTGGACGGTTCAGACGCCATCAGCGACTGGGCCATTCTCAACGCGATGATTAACATCGTCGGCGGGGCAACCTGGGTCTCCTTCCATCATGGCGGCGGAGTCGGGATGGGATATTCCCAGCACGCCGGGCAAGTCATCGTGGCCGATGGCACGCCCGAAGCCGCCGCCCGCCTCGAACGCGTGCTCACCAGCGACCCCGGCATGGGCGTCGTCCGCCATGCCGATGCAGGCTATGAAATCGCCATCGCAGCAGCCAAACGACATGGGATAAAAATGCCCATGTTGAAATAACGCTCCCCCATGCAACCCACACCCCGCAACCTGAAAATTGTCGCCCTGGCGGGCGGCGTGGGCGGCGCGAAGCTGGCCTATTTGCTGGCGAAAATCCTGCCGCCCGAAAACCTGACCGTCATCGTCAACACCGGTGATGATTTTGTTCACTGGGGGCTGAACATCTCCCCAGACCTCGACACCGTTTGCTACACGCTGGCCGGCCTGTCCAACCCCGTCACCGGCTGGGGGCGGATGGACGAGACCTGGAACGTGTTCGCGCAAATGGAAGGCCTCGGCGCTGAGGCCTGGTTCCGTTTGGGAGACAAAGACCTCGCCACCCACCTCGAACGGACTCGCCGTTTAAGAGCCGGGGAGCCGCTCTCCAGCATTACCCGCGACTTTTGCCAACGCTGGGGCATTCGCCATACCATCCTGCCGATGACCGACGACCCGGTTGCCACGATGGTCAGCACTGTCGAAATGGGCGAACTGGCCTTTCAGGAGTACTTCGTCCACCAGCGCTGTGAACCGACGGTAACGGGATTCCGCTTTGCAGGAGTCGAATCGGCCCGGCCCGCGCCCGGCGTCCTCGAGGCGATTGACGCCGCAGACGCGCTGGTCATTTGCCCCAGCAACCCCTGGGTAAGCATTGACCCGATTCTAAGAATACTTTCCCCCGTATCTTCTGAAGAAAGCGGGGGAAGCGTCCCGAAGGTTGGCTTGAAAAGCCTGGGTGAGCCGCTGAAGCCTTCGGGACGGTACTTTTTTCCCCGAAATAATGAGAAGATACTCTCCCCCCTATTTTCGCAGAAAATGGGGGGGCCGGGGGGGGCCAGGGTCGCCGTCAGCCCGATCATCGGCGGTAAGACGGTCAAAGGCCCGGCGGCCAAGATGTTCGCGGAGTTGGGGCTGGAACCCTCCGCTTTAGCGGTAGCCAGGCACTATGGTAGTCCGCTCCTGACAGGATTCATCCTCGATGAAGTTGATGCCGGTTTGGCGGAATCAGTTTCAGGGCTGGGAATCGTCCCCCATGTCACCCATACCATTATGAATTTGTCTGACAACTCGTGCAATTTTGGGCAAGATGTGCTAAACTTTATACAGAGATTAATGCCATGAGCATTTGGGCAATTGTGCCTGTCAAACCACTGCGACTCGGAAAATCGCGCCTTGCTGGCGTTTTGAGCGATGAAGAACGCTCGGTCTTGAATCGTATGTTTTTGGAAAACGCGCTCGATATTTTGCGCCAAACGCCGAGCGTAGGCAAAACCCTGGTGGTCAGCCGCGACCCGTATGCGCTGGCCGTTGCCCGCGAGTTTGGCGCGCAAACTGTGCTTGAAGACGGCAACCCCGACCTGAATAATGCCCTGAAGCGGGCTACCCTGCTGGTGCGGTCTTTCAATGTTGAAGGTATTCTGATTTTGCCCGCCGACCTGCCCCTGCTTACCCAGGCCGATATTGAAAGCCTGATTGCCAGCCACAAAAGTTGCCGCCCGCCTTGCATCACCATCACCGCCGACCGGCGCAACGACGGCACAAACGCCCTGCTGATTTCGCCGCCCGGATTGATTTCTTACGCGTATGGGCCAGGTTCTTTTAACCGTCACTGCGCGCTGGCGCGTGAAAAAAATGCAGCGGTACAGGTTGTCGAAAACCCCAACCTTGCCCTCGATCTTGACACCCCCGAAGACCTGGAATTGTTAAACTCGGCCAGGAGCAACGCATAACCGACCTGGCCGCTTGCCCAAAAACTATCAGCACCCCGGAGGAAACCCCATGACCCAAAGAATGGCTTTGTATTTGCAAGATTCACACGACCTGCGCGACGGGCTGGATTACTGCCGCTACGCCGAGCAGCGCGGCTTCGAGGCGGTCTGGCAGGCGGAAAGCCGCCTGGTGCGCGATGCGATTGTGCCAATGGCGGCTTACGCGGCTGTAACCGAAAAACTGGTGGTTGGCTCAGGCGTCATCAACAACTGGACGCGCAATATCGGCCTGCTGGCGGCCACCTTTCTGACCCTCGATGACCTGGCGCCGAACCGCATTGTTTGCGGGTTGGGCGCGTGGTGGGATCCGCTAGCCAAAAATGTTGGCATTGACCGCAAGAAACCGCTGACCGCGATGAAGGAAACAGTTTTGATTATGCGCCGCCTGCTGAATATGGAACGAGTCACGTTTCATGGTGAGTTTATCCATGTCGACGGCATCGAACTGGACGTGGTGCATGGCCGCCGCGAACCGCGCAACGTGCCGATTATGATCGGCGCTACCGGCGATAAGATGATGGAACTGACCGGCGAAATTGCCGATGGCGCGGTGCTGAATTACTGCGTGGCCCCCGAATATAACGACCGGGCAATGGAATTGCTTGAATCGGGCGCGAAAAAGGCCGGGCGCAGCCTCGATGATATCGACCGCCCGCAGTTAATCGTCTGCTCGGTGGATGAAGACCATGATAAGGCCTTCGAGACAACCAATATGCTTTTGTGTCAGTACATGGCCCAGCAACCGCACATCGCCAAAGCCAGCGGCGTGAGCGATGAGGTGGTGCATGAAATCCAGTCGATTTTGGGCTGGCCGGCCACCAAAGAGCAAATCAACAAGGCCAAGCACCTTGTGCCAGATGAACTGGTTTCCAAAATTACCGCTTCCGGCACGCCAGAGGAAGCCCGCGCCAAAGTGAACGAATACGTCAAACGCGGCTGCACCTGTCCGATTTTGTACCCCGTCGGCGGGAATTTCAAGTTGTTGATTGATACCTTCGCCCAGGCTTAGGATGTTGGAAGGTTGAAAGTAACAAGCCCTGAGCGGAGGGTCGAGTAGGCGCGCTCTTTGCGCCGTATCGAGACCCGCAGTCGAAGGGCGGTTGAAAGAGGATCACAAGCAGAACCGCCCTATCTAACCAAAAGATAGGGCGGTTTTTTAGTAAGCCAAAGCCTGTTATTTCGAGCCGCTTGGTCTCGATACGCCGGAAAATCACCGGTTACTCGACCCTCGGCGCTACTTTCAACTCAAATGAATTCCAAACTTTCGGGCTACACCCTTGTTCGCCATCTTGAACGACGCCAGTCTGGTACTTGGCTCTGGCGGCGGTTTTTGTGCGCGCAATGCGGGGGCAAAGTGACGCAACTGACTCTCGATATTCCGCGCCATGCGGCCAGGGAGTTGATCGAAAACGGGATTCTGGGGGGAGAAGCCGAGCGTCTCTTCCACTCAACCCGCGACGACCTGGGCTGGCGCGCGCGTGGCTGGGGGTGCGGCACTTGCCGGGAATTTGCGCCGGTAGCGTTACTTTACAAAGACAAATAACGCTACCAGCGAACTTTACCGGGCGTGGGTAGTGCTAGCCGCTATTTATTCTACGGTTTTCCAATACTTCCTTTTTACCCCATCTTGCGGTTCATTAAAACGAGACCATTCAAACCCATGTGAGACAAGAAATTGATGAGCCTCATTGTCCATGTCATTATTCCCTGGGCATAGAATAATCATGCCGCCCCATTTTGTGACTCTCATCATTTCGTTATATTCCTCGTTTAAGTCTGTGCCAAAGACATGGCCTCCCATTGTTATATCCGCAAACTGGTTGGGGAAAGGAATATCCGTAATTAAACCATCCGAGACATAAACATTCCCTATTTGTTGTGCGCGTGTCTTTTCTTTGAGATAGGTACGAAGAGATGCCACAGGTTCAATCGCAAACACAAACCTGGCTGCATCTGCAACAGTCAGCGCCAATCGCCCCGTCCCCGTACCAACATCAATGACTGTCTTTCCGCTGAAATCCGCAAGTGCTAGTAATTCTGTAGAGTCCCAATTCAAAAAAGGTTGAGCATCATAAACAGATGGATCAAGTGCATACACCATAAAGTCCATCATCGACGAAAGAATTTTCAGCTCAGATTCGCGTATCTCTGAATCGCTGTAAGGCTTATCCTTGGCACTTGATGCCATTAACCTGTCTAGCCACTCATTCAATTGAGGGCATTTACGGCGAATATACCACTCAACGACAGGCTTAGCCTTGAGTGCGATTTGAAATTCTCTTTCTGGCAACCAACCAGGAAGCCAACTCAGTTGGACTTGTTCGAGCAATAACAAATTATTAAACGAGAGATCGGACACATCCATCCATTGTGGCATATTTTGTAAATCTCCGAAGATAATTGGCAGAAAAGCCGTTAACGCGAAATTGTTCCAACCGTCTGCCAGGCCTGGCGGACGTGGGCCTGATCGTGTTCGAGCAGGAAAGTAGCCAGTTCGCGCAGGCTGGTGGGGCCAAAGATGGTGTGGCGAACTTTGCGATCCCAATCTTCCGGTTTAAATGTTTTCAGCAGGGCCAGCAATTCGAGGCGGGCGCTGGCGTAATCGTTGAAGGCTTGCAGGCCATCCTGCTGGTTGTAGGCGCGTTTTTCGGCCCAGGAGTCGGTTTCCTGGCCGATGATGAAGGCGTTCTCATCTTTGAGTGCCGCCTGAAAACGCGGCAGGTTGACTTCGCGCTCGACATCGCGCAAATGACACAGGATTTCGGTCAGCGACCATTCGCCGGGTTGGGGACGCCGGGCCCAGGCCGAGGCAGGGGTTTGCATGGTCAGCGCGTGCAGGGCCGACAGGCTGGCGGGCAGGGCAATCAGCAGGGATTCGGGGGAGGAGAAATTCGGAATGAGGCTGGCATGGTCGATGCTTTCGAGGAAGGCGCGCAAATCGTCGAAGGAACCCTGGGGGATGTTCGCCGCTTGGGGCGGAATCGACTCGTCGGCAGGACGCAGCCAGAAGACGGGCAACCCGGCGCGTTGGGCGGGGAAAATATCCCGCTCCAGGCTGTCGCCGACCATCAGGACGGGTTCGGAATCCCAGCCCAGGCGCAGGAGAAATTCGGGGTAGTAGGAAGCGGAGATTTTCGCAAAGTGAAAGGTCTCGAAATCGGAAATCAGGCTGAAGGGCGTGCGATCCGGGTCTAAATCGGCCCAGCGCAAGCGGTGCAGGATGGCTTTGCGCGGAAAGAGCGGGTCGGTGGCGACTGAAACGTCAAATTTGGGGAAGGCCCATTCAAGGAAGGTCAGCGCATCGGGACGCGGGCTGGTAAGCGGCTGAAGGCCGGGGAAGATGTTGTCATAGAAATCTTCAAGAGTAGCGGCCAGGGCTTCGCGGGTGGCACCGAGCGGCGGGTAGAAGGCTTCGCTAAAGACCTGTTCGAGGGTTTTGAGCGGGTTGGTGCTGGCGTACATGGTGCGCGTGCCGCGCACCAGTTCGGTCAGCAATTGTTCGGGGGGGAGTTGCCCGGCCAGATGCCCGGTCAGTTTTTGGAAGTAGACCGGGATGAGGGCTTCGATATTGGAATTAAGCAGGGTGTCGTCGAGATCGAGCAGGAGGCGCAGGGTCATTTTTTCTCTTCAAAGATGGGTGGGATGGGGTGGCATTCGCCGCAACCGATATGCGGCTCGTTGACGGCGCGGCTGGTTTTCTGGCAGTAGGCTGTGACCTGAACGCGGCGCTGGAAGGCGGCGCTAAAGGGACGGCCAACGCTGGCGCGCAGGCTCATGTGCTGACAGGCGTTGGCGAGGGTGATGCCCGGCACAGGGCAGGTTTTGCACAGGTCAGGCGTCCATTTTTGGCCTGGGGCGTTGAGCAGGCGACATTCTTCGACGGTTTTTCCGCGAAAGTAGTCGCCATAAAAGTAGGGGCATTCTTTACCGGCTGGGGTTCTCATGCGTGATTCCTGTGAGTGGCGTGAAGATTTGTTCGATTATACCCGTGAGTTTGGCTGGATTCTGCCTTGAGATGGTGAGTCGCCGTCTAAAGGCGGCGGTACAGATGTGTCTACTCACCGACGCTTTAAATTTAGCGATTTTCGCCCTTCGACTACGCTGAAAACCGCTCCGCTCAGGGCTGGTGTAGGTGGTTACGATTATAGAATCGCCATGATTTCTGAGAGATTTTCAACCCTGGCCCCCGGTTGGACCGACAATGCGGCGGAGGGTTTGGCGTAGCGGCTGGCCCAGATGGAGAACATGCCGGCCTGGTTTGCGCCGAGGATGTCGGCTTTTAGTCTGTCGCCGACCATGGCAACTTCGGCAGGCGGAAAATCCCAGTGAGTCAGGGCCTGGTCGAAAATTCGAGGGTTCGGTTTGCGCCATCCGCAAGCGGCCGAGGTTAGCACAAAGTCGAAATAAGGTTTGAAGGCAAATTTATTGATTAACTGGAGAACGTCTTTGTGGTCGCCGGCGTTGGAGACGATGCCGAGGCAATAACCAGCCTGATGAAGGGCGGCCAGCGTGGGTAAGGCATCCTCGACCGGCTGCCAGTTGGACTGTGAAACGCGGTAACGGGCATCGAGGGCGGCGCGCAGAATCAGGGCCGGGACGTTTTTGTATCCGACTTCTTGCAGGGCTTGTTGAAGAACGGCAGTGGTGGTAATTTCAATTTGCTGGCTATCGCGCTGAAGGTAGTAGCGTTTGAGCGACTGGCGAAAGGTTTGATAGAAAAGGTCTGGGACGAGTGAAAAGCCATTATTGCAAAGCACATCGACCACGGCCCAATCGGCGCGGTCGATGACCGGTTTCCAATCGGAGATGGGGTGCATGAGGGTATCACCCAGATCAAAGAGAATGGCGCGAATCATAGGGGTATTATAGCCAAAAAAAGCCCCCGCCTGGAAGCGGGAGCCTTTTCTTGTAGAATTTTTATTCGCTCGGAATAATCAGCCAGGCCAGCAGGTACAAGCCAAGCCCAGGCACGCCGCCGGGGATGAAGGCGATGAAAAAGGCCAGGCGGAACCAGAAGGCGCTGATGCCGAAAAATTCAGACAATCCGCCGCAGATGCCAAGCCAGACGCGGTTTCGACGCGAGCGGCGCAAGGGAGGACGAGTTGGTTGGGTCATTTTTTTGCTCCTTTTACGAATACGGGTTATCAAGGTATACGCAGGAGGAGCGGGGAAGTTGTGCGCAGCGTTTGTCATTTCGAACCGCTGGAGGTCGAGTAGTCCCGATAGGGACGTATCGAGACCTGGCGATGAGAAATCTTCGGTTCCGGGTCTCGATACGCAGCAAAGAACGCTGCTACTCGACCCTCGGCTCTATTTTCTACTCAAATGAAACGCACCCATAAGATTTCTCAGCCGCCGCCTTTGAGATAGATTCCGGTTGGATCGAGTTCTTCGCGCAGGATTTGCAGTTCGCGGGCGGTGACGGGGGCGGTGGTTTTCAGTTCGGGAGCGATTTTCAAATCCCAGCCGGTGTTTTCTTTTGCCATTTCGACGGTTTTGCCGGGGTGCAGGGCGGTAAGGGTCAGTTCGCCGCTCTTATCCGGTTCCATGAAGCCAATATCGGTGACGACTCCAACCGGGCCTTGCCCGCGCAGGCCGGCTTTTTCGCGCCCGCCGGCGCCATCGAGGTAGCCGGCCGAGGTCAGGAAATCGACTTTTTCGGGGAAGCGGCGTTTCTGGTGCGGGGTCATGATGTAGCAGCGGTTGGCCCAGGCGGCGATTTCTTGCGCGCCGCCGGAGCCGGGCAGACGGACTTTGGGGTGGTCGTAATCCGCGCCGACGATGGTGGCGTTGATGTTGCCGTAGCGGTCGATTTGGGCCCCGCCCAGGAAGCCGACATCGACATTGCCGCGCTGGAGGTAGTTGGCAAAGATATCGTACATGCTGACCACCGAAAGCGAGCCACTGACCAGGGTCGGGTCGCCGATGGAGAGCGGCAGGCGGGCCGGTTCGGCGCCGATGACCCCGGCTTCGTAGATCATCACCAGGTTGGGGGCGTGGGTACGTTTGGCGAGGTTGCAGGCCAGGTTGGGCTGGCCGACGCCGACAAAGACCACGTCGCCATCTTTGAGCAGGCGGGCGGCGTTGATAATCATCAGTTCGGCGGAGGAGTAGGCAAGTTCGTTCATGGGGGAGTCCTTGGGGTGAGAGAATGGGACGCGGATACTTCGACAGGCTCAGTACAGGTTTCGCGGATCAGGCGGATTTACACGGATTTTTCTTGAAAGGATCGGCGGAAATCCACTCAATTTGACAGTGTCACATTAAATGTCTGGTCCATCATTTTTACCACAACGGTAACTACGAAACACAACGGAAAACCCGTTTTTTTTACTCTTCTTGCTCTCCGTCGTGGTGAAGGGTTGGCAACCAACCAAAATGTAACAGGGGTGCAACTCTGAAAACGTTGCGTGCTGGTTAATTTGTCATTTCGACGAGCGACAGCGAGGAGAAATCTGCACACTAACGGGCAAGATTTCTCGCTAT
>DAOUML010000184.1:0-14785 GCA_034411635.1 Anaerolineales bacterium | reverse complement strand
TGTAACTGCCTACGAACTGATATTCGTACGGCGACATTTATGTCGCCTGAAAGCAAATTCTCACTGTCTTACTCCTAAACGCGACTTGAAAGTCGCGCTACGGTAGGCAGTTACGAATTGTTACCCCAAAAAGCCAACTTCCGGCCCAAACGGGCCTAACACTCTCAAAAAATTCCTTAAAGGAGAAAAACAATATGAGCAACAAAAAGGTTCGCGTGGCGATTATCGGCGTAGGCAACTGCGCATCGTCACTGGTGCAGGGCGTCGAATTTTACAAAAACACCCCGCAAGATTCCACCGTTCCCGGCCTGATGCATGTTAACCTGGGCGGCTACCACATTCGGGATATTGAATTCACCCTCGGTATCGATATTGACGTTCAAAAAGTAGGCAAAGACCTGAGCGAAGCCATCTTCTCGGGCCAAAACAACACCTACAAATTTACCGAAGTCCCGCACCTTAACGTCCCGGTTGTGCGCGGCATGACCCACGACGGCCTCGGCAAATATCTCTCCCAGGTTATCACCAAAGCCCCCGGTCCCACCGCCGACATTGTCAAACTGCTTAAAGAGACCAAAACCGACGTGGTTGTCTCTTACCTGCCGGTTGGCTCTGAAATGGCAACCAAATGGTATGTTGAGCAAATCATCGAAGCCGGCTGCGCCTTCGTCAACGCCATCCCGGTCTTCATTGCCTCCAGCGACTACTGGGGCAAACGATTCAAAGACGCAGGCCTGCCCGTCTTGGGCGACGACATCAAAAGCCAGGTCGGCGCCACCATCCTGCACCGCGTCCTCGCCAGCCTGTTCGTAGATCGCGGCGTCAAAATCGACCGCACCTACCAACTCAACTTTGGCGGTAACACCGACTTTATGAACATGCTCGAACGCGAACGTCTCGAAAGCAAAAAAATCTCCAAAACCGGCGCCGTTACCAGCATGATTCCCTACGAACTGGCCTCCACCGATGTTCATGTTGGCCCCTCTGACTACGTGCCGTGGCTCACCGACCGCAAATGGTGCCATATTCGCATGGAAGGCACCACCTTCGGCGAAGTGCCGCTCAACCTGGAAGCCAAACTCGAAGTTTGGGACAGCCCCAACTCGGCAGGCGTCATCATCGACGCCGTGCGCTGCGCCAAACTCGCCCTCGACCGCAAACTGAGCGGCCCGATCATTGGCCCCTCCTCCTACTTCTTCAAAACCCCGCCCAAGCAGTTCAAAGACGACGTTTGTCTCGCCATGACCGAAGCCTTCATCAAAGGCGAGTAACCCATCCTGCTTGCGCCGTGCGCCAGCACAGGTGAGCAGAGGGTTGAGTAAGGTTGAGCGGCGAAGCCAGCGAAACCTGTATCGAGACCCACAGCGATGCCCTGAGTTCATCGAAGGGTCGAAGGATAATTTTCAGGCGGGGATGTCTGCCATCTGGCAGATGTCCCCGCCAAATCGGTTAAAATCCACCTATGAAATCGCCCCGTCCCCTCAATCAGACCGCGCTAAGCCTCCTCCTGGTCGCCGTTTTCCTGGTCGCCTGCCAACCTGTCGCTGTAATACCGCCAAATTCCGCCACCAAAACACCCCTGCCCGATACGCCGCCCCCTGCAATCGTTAGCCCAACCTCCCCGCCCACCGCCACAGTCCAACCCGAACCTTCCCAAGCCCCAACCGCCACCCCAACCCGCATCGCCCCGCCGCTGCCCCAACCATTCACCACCGACCTGCTGCGCCCTGCCGATTTACCTGTTGCTTATCTCGAAAACTCCTGCCAATACCTGCGCGCCAAATGGCATCCAGATAACGCCGAACCCGGCACCATCATCATGCCGATTATGTTTCATGGCATCACCAAACGCGAAGCCAACCCCGCCGCAACCGGCATGTACCACGATATGAGCCTGGACGATTTTCACCTGCTCATGCAAGAACTACATAAACAAGGGTTTGAAGCCATTACCATGCAACAGGCCGCCGATTATCTCTATGAAAACGCCAAAATTCCCCGGCTTTCGGTCCTGCTCATTGTCGATGACCGCAAAAACCGCAAAAGTTTTGACGATACCTTCTATGAATACTATCAAAAATGGGGCTGGCCGGTGGTTAACGGCTACATCACTGTAGATGAAAACCCGCGTTTGTGGCGCGAAAATGCTGAATTGGCCGCCGAAGGCTGGGTAGACCATCAGGCGCATGGTTATATCCACAATATCAACATCATGGAAGGTTCAAAAGACGATTTCATTCGCCAGGAATTGGGCAAGCCCTTTGAAATGATGGAAAAATACTTTGGCAAAGCCCCAATTGCTTACATTTGGCCTGGCGGCGGCTTTACCCCACGCGCCGTTGAACTCATGCATGAATACGACTATTTGTTGGGCTTCACCATTAACCCGCGCGGGCCAGTCATGTATAACTGGGTGCCCCAGGCCGAAGTCTCTGATCCTAACCGACCCAGTTACCTGCCCGAAGTGCCGGCAGGCAACCCGCTTTTTACCCTGCCGCGTTACTGGTCGAACTCCTCGCTTAAATACATCCCGATTGTGACTCAAATCAGCGCGCAGGCCAGCCAGTATGCCCAATCGATGCGCGAAACCGAACTTGATTATTACAACATCGTTTGCGCCGCGCAATATGGCGAAATTCCCGCGCCTTAACCCATGTTCAAGGCGATTCTCATTCACCTTGCCTCGCGATTTTTTCATTTTTGGAAACCCCTCAACATGCCCTGTATCTTCTGCAAAATTATTGACGGTGAAGCCAAAGCCGACATTGTCTATCGCGATCAACATGTGACTGCCTTCCGCGATATTCAGCCGGTTGCCCCAACCCACATTCTAATTGTCCCCAACCGGCACATCGAATCGGTTAACCAGGCCGAAGGTTTCGACACGCTTGCTTTGGGTCACCTCTTTCTGGCGGCTCGCCATATCGCCGAAATGGAAAATATCCAACCTGGCGGTTATCGTCTCATTGTCAACACCGGGCCAGATGGCGGGCAGACAGTTTTTCATTTGCACATGCACCTGCTTGGCGGACGCAGGATGAGACACCCGCTTGGATAAAAAACGCCGTCGAAAGACGGCGTTTTTTGCGCTCTATTTTATCGTACAATGCTGGGCGGTTTGGGCGGTTCCTGCATGGGGGGCTTGCGCCCAAAAGCGCTCCAACTGTAAATACCCAGCCCCAGCCCCAGCAGCAACAGAACGCCGCCGGCAATGCCCAGCCATGAAGAGCCGCCCTCATTGGGCGCAGCCCCGGGCTCGGCAATGGCAATATCGCCTTTTTGCGCGCCAAAATCAACATAGACCTGATCGTTGGCTTGTATCGCAAGTTGATAACTTTGGCGGGTGGTCGCAAAATAACCATCGGGTGCGGCGGCATTCAGGGTATAGGTTCCTTCGGGAACATTCTCAAAACAGGTTGCCTCGGTTCCCGCTACCGTTTCACGGACTTCAGAAAACTGCCCTGAATTGCCAGTAATGCTGACCGCCCCTCCTGCGATCACCACCTCGCTCGATTGGCGCAAAGAATCGCCGTTGAGATCGTCATACAGCAACAGACAAACAATTGCAAAGCCTGGCAGCGGGGTGGCGGTGGGCTGTAAAATTTCGGTGGGCGCGGCTTCAGGGGTTGCTTCCTCCGCGATTGACCCCGCTCCAATACCGATGACCAATTCCTGCCCAACCTGAACCGTGCAGCTATCATCCAGACGGTTCAAAATTCGCAGTTGATCGATTGAAACGCCGGTTAACAATTGAATACGCAAACAAGAATCACCTTCTCCAACAACATAAATGATGCGGCCATCTGGACCGGGGGTGGGGGTGGCGTATTCGGGCAGTTGTCTCACCGGCTGCGCCTGGGCCGTTAGCATGATGCTCAAGACGAACAAAATGCTGATTAGAAACGAAGTCAGAATTAATTTTCTTTTCATGGCAAAAATTATACCCGGTTTGCTTTAAATACTCATTTGACGAGCGGCAATAAAATAATCACCAGTCTTTTTTCAATAAAAACATTGGCGCAATCGAAATCAAGAAAATCAATATACCCAGGAGCATAATGCCATCTGTGCCGCCAGATTGGGCAATCAATGCGGCGATTTCGTCGGCATCGGGGCGTTCACCAGGCGGAGGCGGTTCATCGGCTTCCAAAAGGGGGGCTGTCATCTGAAAGGCTAATCCGCTCAGGGTTAAAAGACTGATCAGCAATAAAATTAGCGCAACTTGCAGTTTTCTTTTCATGGTTTGAGATTTCACCAATTCGGGTGATAGAGTTTCACCCTAGTATAACATGTGAGAATGCGAGCCTTTCTTATCATTTTTTAACTTTGAAAGTATAATTTTCATAAGAGGGTTCTTCATCCAAATCAAGATGAAAGAGGTGAAAGATGCGCAAGTCAATGCGTTTTTTTGTTGCCACCCTGTCTATTCTCGTTCTGATTGCCGGCCTCGCCGCCGTCAGCGCCGGGAATCTGCCTCAGGTTGGCGATGATATTACTGCCGGCGCGCAACTGTACGACAAATGGTACGCCCGCCTGGGCGTTGAGCCGCCCGCTGGCAGCCACCCGATTTGGGAGCGGCAAACCACCAATACTCGCTCTGGCCCTGAAACCTGGCGCTGCGCCGAATGCCACGGCTGGGACTATCAGGGCGCGGCAGGGGCGTATGCAACCGGCTCCTCGCACTACACCGGGTTTCCCGGCGTGTTCGTGCTGGCCGACCGTTTGAGCGAAGAAGAAATCATCGCCCACTTAAACGGCGAAATCGACCCGTTGCACGATTTCTCGAACCTGATGGACGAGCAGAGTTTGCGCCAGTTAGCCGTCTTCCTGAAAAATGGCCTGATTGACGACAGCCAGTTCATCGACCCGGTTTCGCTGCAAGCCATCGGCGGTGACACAGCCAATGGCAAGAGCCGCTATGAGATGGTCTGCGCCGCCTGTCATGGCGTGGATGGCCAAACCCTCGTCCTGCGCTCACAGGGCTTCGACGAGGCCCTCGGTGATGTTGCCAGCCGCGATCCCTACCGCTTCCTGCACCGTTCGCGCTTCGGGGTGGCCGGGGTGGTCATGCCGATTGGCCGCGACCTGGGCTGGAGCAATGAAGACAGCCGCGACGTGATGGCTTACGTCCAGACCCTGCCGAAGCGCATGGAGCAGCCTGCTCCGGCTTCTGGCGCGGGCGCGGACTCTGAACCGGCTCCGCAAGTTGGCGGCCCTGGCACGAGCGTTCTGGACGGCATCCTGGCCGGTTTTGGCGTCTTTTTTGGAATGTTTGGCATGAGCCTGTTGTTTGGTTTTGGTTTTTTCGCCTTCATTGGCGCGGTTGTGTTTTTGTTGAGAAAGCGTAAGTAGATTATCAAGCCCTGAGCGGAGGCCCTGAATGATAATGAAGGGCCGTAGGCGAAGGGCGGTTTCGACGGAAAATGTCCTTCGACTACGCCGCGCAAAGAGCGCGCGGCTCCGCTCAGGACAAGTGATTTTGTAAACCTCTTTAGGAGAACGCATGGAGCGAATTTTTGAAATCTTGAAAAAGCCCGCTGTCTACTACTCACTGCTGATTGCAGTGCTGGCAGTTTTTGGCGGCGCGGCCTGGGCTGTGTACCAAACCCAGATACCGCCCGAGCAACCCCTCGAGTTCCCGCACGACATCCACGTTGGCCTGCAAATCCAATGCCTTTACTGTCACCCCGGCGCATTTAAGCAGGCCTCGGCAGGGTTGCCCACCCAGGACAAATGCTGGGCTTGCCATGAGCAGTTGACCAAGTATTGGGACCCGGCCAACCCCGTCCCGGTGGAACAGTGGCCGCCTGAATTGCAGAAACTGGCCGCTTATGTCGAAAGCGGAGAATCCATCCCCTGGGTGCCGGTGGCAATTGTCCCCGACCATGTCCATTTCAACCACCGTCCGCACGTTGCGGCGGGGGTGGCCTGTGAAGAATGTCATGGCGATATGAGCAAAGTCAAAATTGCCGAAAATCCGCAGATTATGAACATGGGCTGGTGCATCACCTGCCATCAGCAAAATTCGGTGGACGACCCAGCCAAGCGCGAAAAACTGATTTCGTGTGAGACCTGTCATTACTAGTGCCAGGCTGAAAGGAAAAAGAGAAACAATGAGTGAAAATATTTCCCGGCGCGATTTCATCAAACTGGCAGGCATCACTTCCGCCACAGCCGCCGTGCTGACCGGCTGCGGGCCGGCCTCGCGCTATGTCGTGCGCGAGCCGTATACCAAAATGCCAGAATATACCTACAACGGCCAGAGTACCCATTACGCCACCACCTGCCGCGAGTGTTCGGCGGGGTGCGGGCTGGTGGTGCGTACCATGCAAGGCCGCGCCCTCAAAGTGGAGGGCAACAAATTTAACCCGGTTAACCTCGGCAAAACCTGCGCGCGCGGACAGGCCACCCTGCAAGGCCTCTACAACCCCGACCGGCTACAAAACCCAATCGATAAAAACGGGACGAGCATGGACTGGGACGCCGCCATCGGCGTGGTTGCGGATACCCTGACCCGTTACCAGCCCGACCAGGTTGCCTTCCTGACCGGCCTCGCCCCCGACCACCTGTTTGACCTTTTCGGCGAGGTGGCCGCCGCTTTTGGCGCTCCCGCTCCCGTCCGCTATGGCGCGCTCGGCATGTTTGAGGCCCGCGCCACCCTGGGCGAAGCCGCTCGCGCGCTCTTCGGCCAGCCGGACAACCTGTTCTTTGACCTGGCCGGGGCCGATGTGACCTTCTCCTTCGGCGCGAACTTCCTCGAAACCTGGCTCTCGCCGGTCGCTTACACGCGCGGATTTGCCAAAATGCGTCAGGGGACGCCCGGCAAGCGCGGCTACCTGGTTCACTTCGAGCCGCGTTTGTCATCAACCGCCGTCAAAGCCGACGAGTGGTTCGCCATCAAGCCCGGCAGCGAAGGCTACCTGGCCCTGGCAATTGGCAAACTGGCCGCCGAACATCAGGGACGGGTTATCCCGGCCTACGCCAATATCGACGTGGCCCAGGTTGCGGAATTCGCCGGCATCGAACTGGCAACCCTCGAACGCCTGGCGCTCATTTACGCCAATGCCAAACACGCCCTGGCTATCCCCGGCGCTGCGCCGCTGGCCCAGACCAATGGCATCGACGCGGCCAAAGCCATCCTTTCACTTAACGTCCTCGCGGGTAATCTCGGCCAACCCGGCGGCCTTTACCTGACCCCCGCTGCCCCAATCAACGACGGTTATCACCGCCCGGCCACCGCGGGCGAACTGGCGGTTTTGGTCGAACGCATGAATTCTGGGCAGATTAAGGCCCTGTTTGTGCATGGCGTCAATCCGGTCTTTGAAATTCCCGCCGCGCTCGGTTTCGCCGCCGCGCTGGATAAAGTCGAAACCGTGATTTCTTTTGCCTCCTTCCCCGATGAGACCGCCGCCAAAGCCGACTATATTTTCCCCGACCACACCGGCCTGGAATCGTGGGGCTACCAGCGCGTGGCAACCGGCACGGGCAAATCGACGCTCTCTGGCGCGCAGCCAGCGGTGGCGCCCTTCTACAACACCCGCGCCACTGCCGATGTCATTTTGGCGGCGGCCCAACGGGCCGGAAAAGCCCTGCCCTACGCCGACGAAGTGGCCTTTATCCAATCCAAAATCACCGGGCTGGTGACTGCCGAAGGCGGCTTCCACAGCGCAGGCGAAATCAACACCTTCTGGGCGCAGTTCCAGCAATTCGGCGGCTGGTGGACGAATGACGACAAATTGACCGCCCCAACTTCATCCGCGCTCGATAAGGCCCTGGGCGTGCGCGCCCCTGAATATCAGGGCGAGGGCTACCACCTGCTGACCTACGTCTCCCCAATTTTGGGCGAGGCCGGCGCGAACAAACCCTGGTTGCAGGAAGTCCCCGACCCGACCACAACCGTAATGTGGAACACCTGGGTCGAAATCAACCCCAAGACCGCTGAAAAACTCGGCCTGCACGATGACGACGTGGTGCGGATTGTCTCGCCCTACGGCGCGGTGGAGGCTTCCGTATATCTGTATCCGGCTATTCGTCCCGATGTGATTGCCATGCCCTTCGGGCAGGGTCATACCGCTTATGGTCGCTACGCCGAAAAGCGCGGCGTCAACCCCGCCGATTTGTTTGGCAACGTCACCAACGACGCGGGCGACCTGGCTTATGCCGGGGTGAGGGTCAAAATTGAGAAGACAGGCAATCAAAAAATGTTGTCGCGCCTGGAAAGCCGCATCGGCGTTTATGGGTTTGAGGAGCATTAACCATGGCTGAACATAATATTCCTGAATACAAAGCCAACTGGGCCAAAGAAGAGCAGGGCAAATGGGGCATGGCGATTGATATGGACCTTTGCACCGGCTGCAATGCTTGCGTGGCCGCATGCGCGATGGAAAACAACATTCCCTTTGTGGGCGAAGAAGACGCCGGATATGGGCGCGGTATGCACTGGATTCGCGTTGAACGCCTGTGGGAAGGCAAATATCCTGATGTGCGTACCGATTTCCAGCCCGTCATGTGCCAGCAATGCAATAGCGCGCCGTGTGAATCGGTTTGCCCGGTGTTTGCCTCGGTGCATAGCCAGGCTGAAAAGTTAAACGCGCAGGTTTATAACCGCTGCGTTGGCACGCGTTATTGCGCCAATAACTGCCCCTACACCGTGCGCACTTTCAACTGGCGCGATTATGACCGGCCCGAACCGCTCAACAATCAACTCAACCCGGATGTGACCGTGCGCCGCCGGGGCGTGATGGAAAAATGCACCTTCTGCATTCAGCGTATTCACAAAGGCCAGGATCAGGCCAAAGCGGAAGGCCGCGAGGTGTTCGACGGCGAAGTGCAGCCAGCCTGCGCCCAGGCCTGCCCGGCAGACGCAATTGTCTTCGGGCGCGTCGATGACCCGGAAAGCCGCGTCAGCCGCCTGGCCCGCCAGGGACGTGGCTATAAACTGCTCGAAGACCTGGGAACCCTGCCGCAAGTGACTTATCTTAAGGGAGGCACGCATGTCCGTACTGGCTAAACCGCTCGCTGGCGCGCAAGCGCATGAACACGAAGCGCACGATCACGAAGCCGAATTGCGCAAAGAAAACCTGTTGCTAGACCCCAAGCCGCGCGGCGAAATGAACGCGATGGTGATGGACATGATGAACGGCACCACCTGGAAGTTTTGGCTGGTGGCTGCCATCATGGCCGGCCTGGTCTTGTGGGGCGTCTTTTACTCCTGGGGCGTCATGATTATCGAAGGCCTGGGCATTGCCGGCGTCAACCAGCCGGTCTATTGGGGCTTGTTCCTGGTTCACACCGTTTTCTGGATTGGCATCAGCCATGCTGGCACCTTCGTCTCGGCCCTGTTGCGCGTTTTTAAGGCCGAATTCCGGCGTCCGTTCACCCGCGCCGCTGAATTGATGACCACCTTCGCCCTGGCCCAGGCCGCCATCATGATTTTTGCCCACATGGGCCGCGTTTGGCTGGCTTACTGGATGTTCCCGCTGCCCAACCAGCGCCAACTGTGGACGAACTTCCACTCCCCGCTGATGTGGGATTTCCTGGCGATTAACACCTACCTGCTCTCCTCGACCATGTACCTGTTCCTGCCGCTCATCCCCGACCTGGCGATGGCCCGTGACCGCTCAACTGGCTGGCGCAGAAAGGTTTACAGCATCCTGGCTCTGGGCTGGCGCGGCACCGAAGGCGAGTGGACTCACCTGCGCACCGCGCTCAACATTTTCGCCTTTGCCATTTTGCCGATTATGTTCTCGGTGCATACCATCGTCTCGTGGGACTTCGCGGTTGCCAGCCGTCCGTTCTGGAACTCGACCATCTTTGGGCCGTACTTCGTCGTTGGCGCGATTCACTCCGGCGTGGCTGCGGTGGCGATGGTGCTGGTCGTGCTGCGCGCCACCATCCGCAACATGGATTATTTCCTGCGCCCGCAGCATTTCGATACGCTGGGCAAGTTGATGTTGATTATTTCCATGGCCTGGGCGTATTTCTTCTTCAACGACCTGATGGTGCAGTGGTACGGTGGCGATAAATGGACCAGCGAGTTGCTGCACTTCCACGAAGCCGGGAAATGGGGCTGGATCTGGTTCCTGATGTTGATTTGTAACGTGGCCGTGCCCTGGGTCACGCTGTGGAACAAAAAAATCCGCCGCTCACCCTGGGTATTGTTTACCATCGGCCTGCTGATTAACGTTGGCATGTGGGCCGAGCGATTCATCATCGTGCCGGTTTCGCTGGCGGTCAATCGCACCCCCTTCCGCTGGGGCGATTACGAAGCCGGGGTCGAAGTGCCAATTTTTATCGGTTCGCTGGCCCTGTTCATCCTGCTTTACATGCTGGCTTCACGCATCCTGCCGCTGGTTCCGGTTTGGGAAGTGCAGGAAGGCCAGATGGCGCATTCCATCCGCAAGTACGGTAAAGAACCGGTCGTCACAGTCAGTGATCTGGAGTAATGGAGGCCCATGATGACAGAAAAAACTGAAGCAATCGAAAAAAACATGCTCCTGGCCCTGTTTGAAGACGTAGACCCCGCCGCCCACGCGGTGGACAAACTGCGTGCCCTCGGCCTGGATAACGAACACGTTAACGTGATTTCCGGCACGCCGATTACCGAAGCCATGCTCGGACGCCCACACCAAAAGACCAACATCCCGCGCATGGCGATGGCCGGGGCGATTGGCGGTTTGCTGGTGGGCATTTTCTTCGCTTTTGGCACGCCCACCCTTTACCCGGTCTATGTCGGCGGGCAGCCGTTGTATCCTGTGCCGCCCAGCATTGTGGTCATGTTTGAGTTAACCATGCTCGGCATTATGATTAGCACATTCCTGGGCGTCTTCCTCGACGCGCATTTTCCATCGTACAGCCCCAAGGTCTATGTGCCTGAAATCAGCGATGGCTACATTGCCCTGTTGATTGATTGCGCCAAAGAACAGGAAGATGACGTGAAGAAAGCCATGACCGAGATTGGCGCGGCTTCGGTCAAATACGCGGAGGTTCAACCGCTATGAGCATAAAACTACGTTTAGCCATGGTCATCCTCAGCGCGATTTCCACGCTGGGCATCATCATGCTCTTCACTTACGATGTCATTAAATTGGAATGGGTCTCGTTCATGGAAATCCAGCCCTCCTATGGGCCGATGGACAAACCCCTGCCGGTGGCGGCCAATTCCATCCCGATTGAAGGCGCGGCCTACATCCCCGGCATGGGCGACCCGGTCAACCCCATCGAGGCTGATGAAGTTTCAGTCGAACGTGGGCGCATCCTGTATAGCCTGCACTGCGCCATGTGTCATGGTGCCGATGGGCAGGGCAACGGCCCGGTTGGCCTGGCCCTGATTAACCGCCCCGCCAATTTAAGTGGCGAAGTGACCCAGGCCAAAGCCGATGGCACCCTCTTTCTGACCCTTTCCAACGGCATCGAGGGCAAAATGCCCGCGCTGAATGAAAACTTGAGCGTGCGCGAGCGCTGGGATCTGGTGAATTACATCCGCACGATTGAGCCGGCCCTGCCTTAGGAGACGCCATGAAAGACCAGACCAAAAATATTATCTTCATTACCATGTTTGGGTTGCCGGTGGTTGTGCTGGCCTTTGTTTTTGCCTTGTATGCGCTTTCCTGCATCCCGGCCAATACCTGCTCTGGCGTTCCCCGGCCTGTCACCACGCCCATCCCGACCCTGATGGCGGCCACCATGCCGGCCCCCAAAGTCGGCGCGGAGGCTGGCGCGTTTACCGTCAAATGCCAGATTGCCGCGGTGGACCTGATTGGGGCCTGGGTGCAGGCTGGTTATCCCGAAACCGATTCCTTCCAGTTCACCGACATCAACGACCAGGCCTGCACAGCCACTTATAATGCCGATGTTCAGCGACTCTTCCGGGAAGCCAATTTGTGGTACAGCGGCGCGGCGGCCTGCACCACCTGTCACTACGCCGACCTTGAAAAAGCCGTCAACAACATGGACTTGAGCAGTTACGCCGGCGTGATTGCCGGCTCACAGCGCAAAGACGGCGCAGCAACCGGGGTGGACATCCTGGCTGGCGGCGATTGGGAAACATCCCTGCTCTACCAGATGGTCTACGCCCCAGACGGCCAATCGACCATCGGACGCCAGATCATGCCGCTCGGACGCCCCGCCACCGTCCCCGCCAATGGCCCGGTCATCTTTGCCGGTACGCCGGTGGAGGTCAGTGGGGAATAGGTTGGAGGTTGAAAGGATTCAAGTCCTGAGCGGAGCCGAGCGGTTTTTGCTCGGCATAGTCGAAGGACGGCTTTGGATGTGAGCGGGGAGTAGGGATGAGTGAAAAAGTAGACAAGTAATCAGTGAAAAAGGAAGTTCCCCAGCTTGAGCGGGGAACTTCCTTTTTCACTTCTTCACTCCAGCAACAACCGGGTAAAATAAACCCTATGCCAAAACAAAAATTCTACGTCGTTTGGAAAGGACGCAAAACCGGAGTCTTCACCACCTGGGACGAATGCGCCGCCCAGGTAAGCGGATTCCCCGGCGCGGAGTACAAATCTTTTGCCAGCCGGGCCGCCGCCGAGTCTGCTTTTAACGCCCAGTATGAAGATTTCAAGGGCAAGCCGTTCTCTTCGCAGGGCTGGCTGTTCGCGCCGACCAAGCCCATCCTGCCCTCGTTGAGCGTCGACGCGGCTTGCAGCGGTTCGCCCGGCCCGGTCGAATATCGCGGCGTCGAAACGGAATCGGGCCGCGAAATCTTCCGCCAGGGGCCATACACTAACGGAACCAACAACATCGGCGAGTTCCTGGCCCTCGTCCACGCCCTGGCCTGGATGGATAAGAACGCCCAATCCCTGCCCATCTATTCGGACAGCGAGACCGCCCTGTCCTGGCTGCGCGCCAAACGCTGCCGCACCAAACTGGAGCGAACACAAAGCAATGAGCCGCTGTTCCAATTAATTGAACGCGCCGAAACCTGGCTGGCCGAACATGAGATTCAGGTCAAACTGCTTAAATGGGACACGAACGCCTGGGGCGAAATCCCTGCGGATTTTGGAAGAAAATAGTTGAAGAAATTCCTGCCGCTCGCCTTCCTGGCCTTTATGGCCCTGGTCATCTTCTGGGCCAATACCAATACGATGCCAACTATCGTGCGCGATATTTACCGTTTTCCGCTCGGCGATAAAATCGGCCATTTTGTCATCTACGGAACCCTGGCCTACCTGCTGACCTGGGCCATGCCCTTTCGCCGCGTCTCAATTGGACGCTTTTCCCTGCCGCTGGGCGTCGTTATTGCAATAATCGTTGCCAGCCTCGAAGAATTCAGCCAAATTTTCATCATCCGCCGCAATGCAGATGTGCTTGACCTGCTGGCCGGTTATCTCGGCATCTACGCCTCGACCTGGATTCCGTGTATGCGGGATAAATCACCAAACCCTGAGCGGAGTGCTGAACGATAGTGAAGCACTCCGCTCAGGGTTTGGACTACGCCGCAAAAACAGCGGCTCCGCTCACCTGTGCCTGCGGCACTGGCGCAGGCAGGACTTGGACAACCCAAAAAGGACTCCCCCATGAACACCGCCTTACTCCTCATCGACATCCAAAAAGATTACTTCCCCGGCGGAAAAATGGAACTGGTCGAGCCGCTCGCCGCCGCCCAAAAGGCCTATGCCCTGCTGCAATGTTTCCGTGAGCATGGCGGGCATCACGTCCATATCCAGCATATCTCAAAGAATCCCAAAGCCGCTTTTTTCATTTCAGGAGATCGCGGCACCGACATCCACGACAGCGTTGCCCATTTCGAGGGCGAACCCATCGTTTACAAGCATTACCCGAATGCCTTCCGCGAGACGAACCTGCTCGAAACCCTGCAAGGTTGGAATGTCAAACGCCTCGTCATTTGCGGGATGATGACCCATCTCTGCGTGGATGCCACCGTCCGCGCCGCCGCCGACCTGGGCTTCGAGGTCATTCTGGTTGCTGACGCCTGCGCCACCCGCGCTTTGGAATTCGAGGGCGTCCACGTCCCCGCCGGGCAAGTTCAGGCCGCTTTCCTGGCTGCGCTGCGTTCGTATGCCAGCGTTTTGCCCCTCGAAGGGGTCATCAGCCGCCTGGCATCGGAGCAAATTTTTTAGAAAGGATTTCCTATCACTTGAGCGCTTCTTTTAGTTATCTCTCTCCCAAAACCGAAGTCCGCGCCGCGCCTGAAAAGGGCGGTTTTGCTGTCTATGCGCGCCAGTTGCTCGAAAAGGACGAACTCATCTGCGTTTGGACAGGGCAGGTTGTCACCTACGAAGCCATGCTGGCCCTTTCAGAGGAGGACAAAAGCCACACCATTCAGGTGGATGAAGGCATCTACCTGGCCCCGCTTACCCCACACGTTGAACCTGCCGACTGCGTCAACCACTCCTGCGCCCCCAACGCCGGCATTCGCGGACAAATTTCCCTGGTCGCCATGCGCCCCATCACCGCAGGCGAGGAAATCACCTTCGACTACGCCATGGCCGATAGTACCCCTTTTGACGAATTCCCCTGCACCTGTGGCGCGCCCACCTGTCGCGGACGGGTGACTGGCAGCGATTGGCAGCGCCCTGAACTTTGGGCGCGTTACCAGGGCTATTTTTCTTTGTATCTGGAGAGAAAAATTCAGGCCTTGCGGGAAGAAAAATGACAGGCATTTTTTACGCCAATCGTCCTGTTGCTTTGCAAAAAATGCCCCGCTCAGGACTGGCGTGAGAGACTGTTTAAAAAGGTTTGACTGCCGGGCAAAAATTTGGGATAGTTGGCGGTTATGCAGACCAAACAACTATACCCAACAGATTTGACCGACAGC
>DAOUML010000183.1:0-1636 GCA_034411635.1 Anaerolineales bacterium | reverse complement strand
CGCACGGTGGCGTTTCTTCTGTTTTATATCTTTTCGGTTGCCAGTTTGTATAGCATGGAAGAGTGGGGGAACGTTTTTGCCAGATTTTTCGCGGTAGCGGCCACAACCCCGACCCTAAGCATCACCCTGTTTGGAACGTTGCTTTACGAAACTTTGCTCAACCCGTTGGTATTGCGCAATCTGATTGCTATCGTTGCGCCCTACATGCTGGTTCATCACTTTGCGGCCATTTACCTGGCAGATATTTTCGAAAAAGATGTAAAAATCGCCAATCGCTTTCTGGATTCAGCCGCCTTTGCCACCGATTACCTGGCAATTCGCATCAGCGGAGGCCGGTTAGACGATAAACACCGCAACTCGCCCGTCGTCGAAATCGGCGGGCCAGGCTTTGTAACCGTCGATATGGACAGCGTCCTGGTGCTGGAGAGGCCCGAGGGCGGTATCCGCGTCATTGGGCCAACCGTCAAACAACCCAAAGGCCGGGCGGTTATCGAAGATTTTGAACGGATTCGCCAAACTGTCGATTTACGCGATATTCTTAACGGACAGGATATCACCGCCCGCTCGAAAGATGGCATTGTGGTCAAAGTACACGATATCCAATATTCCTACAGCGCTTATCGCGGCGCATCTCCCCGGAAGACCCTCGAATGCCCCTACCCGTTTGAAGAAAAAGCCATTGAAGCCATGGTCAAAGGCGTAGTTATGCCGGTTGACCCCAAAAAGCAACCCGACAGAACCCCCGAATGGACCCGCCCCCTGCCGGGTGGCTTGTTCGTCAATATCAACATCGAGTTCAACAACTTCATCAGCCAGCGCAAACTGGTTGAATTCTTTTCGGCAGTTGGCCCGCCAGAAGAACAAGCCCTGCAAGAGCGCGCCCAAAAAATTCACGAAAGCAGCAACCAACTCGCCGGGCAGGATGGATACGAAATCAAAGCCAGCCCGTTCAAAGCCAGCAACGTGGAATATCGCCTGAGTCTGGCCGAAAAAATCTTTGGCTCGCCACAGTTCAAAAACTTTATGGCAAACAGCAAGGGCATGCAAGTCAACTGGATTGGTATTGGCACCTGGGAAACACCCAGCGAAATTGCGCTCAAAAACCATGTCAAAGCCTGGGAAATGAGCCTGCAAAATCAAAAAGATGGCAACCCCGAAAAACTAAGCGAACTTTACAACAATTCGCGCAACGGCAAACTGATTCAACTAATCAACGAACTGCCTGTAAACACCTTTTACCGTCTCGCTGAAAAGAGCGAAACAGAAATTATCTCAGGCTTGTTTGATGAATACATGAAATATTTATCCAGCATCAACCAATATTACACCGACCAGGGCAAAAAATTACCTGGCAACATCAGGCAAGCCCTCGAATCGCTCAAATTAATTCGCGAGCATTACGATATAAGCGCCCATTATTACTGTTGCGTGCGGACATCGTCGAAAGACGATGCCAATATTGCCGGGGCGGTAGGGTACAGCGTTGAAGTTGCCTTCTCCACCCTGCACCTGCCAGGGTACAAAGCCTTCCCGGTGTTTTTCGATTTTGAAGAAAAAACCCAAATTTCGCTCACCTTCCTGGCCCAGGTGCCGGGAAACACCACCCTGACCCCCGGCCCGGTGCAAATTTTCACCA
>DAOUML010000182.1:0-16710 GCA_034411635.1 Anaerolineales bacterium | reverse complement strand
CGTTTGGAGCAAGGCATTTGAGAATTTGCTTTCAGGCGACATAAACCCCCATTCGGGGACGATGTGTCGCCCTACGAATATCAGTTCGTAGGCAGTTACGTTTTTGATCACATTTTCGGCTTTACTTGAGCAAATCTTGATATTCTGGTTTTTTCTCGATGTACGCAGCCACGAATGAACACAGTGGCACAACCCGCAATCCTTGAGCGCGAGCATAATCGAGGCCTGCCCGAACCAGTTTGCTTCCTAATCCGCGCCCGCCCAGAGCATCCGGCACGCCGGTATGGGTAAAAACAATCGCGGCGTCATCCAACCGGTATTCCAAAACCGCTATGTATGAATCAATTTCAACTTCAAAACGTTTTTCAGTAATGTTGTGCTGAACTTCAAACAAATCAGGCGTGGTCATAAACTCTCCTTGTGATTGAAATTTATCCGAGATCAGACATCTCAGTCGCTAAAAACGCTTCTTCGAGGTGAAAATTTGGGCAATCGACTGACAGTAAGCAAATTTTACCGTTTTTTTGTCCGCCGCACAAATCTCTTAACAACGCCAAGTCAAAAAGTACCGTAGCGCGACCTTCGACGAGTATAATGGGCATTATCTATGGAGGAAAACCATGACAGCATCCATGCAAAATAAGACCGTTCTCATCAGCGGTGCCACCGCAGGGATCGGCCTGGTAACGGCCCGCGAACTGGCTCGCAAAGGCGCTCATATTACCATTGTCAGCCGCTCGGCAGAAAAATGCGCGCGGGTTGTCGAAGAAATCAAAAGCGAAACAGGCAACCCCAATCTCGCCTTTATCGCCGCCGATTTATCGATCAAAGATGAAATCCATCGCGCGGCCTATGAATTCAAAAAGCAACACACGCGCCTGGATGTTCTCATCAACAATGCCGGCGGGGTTTTTATGTCGCGCCAGGTATCCAAAGATGGTCTTGAAATGACCTTTGCCCTGAACCACCTGAACTATTTTTTGCTAACGCACCTGTTGCTCGATGTATTAAAAAGTAGCGCCCCGGCGCGCATCATCAATGTCTCATCCGATGCTCATCGCGGGGCTAAAATACGCTTTGACGATATTCAAAACCAGAAAAACTACTCTGGCTTTGGCGCTTACAGCCAATCCAAACTATGCAATATTCTGTTTACCTATGAACTCGCCCGACGGCTGGAAGGCAGCGGCGTAACGGTCAACGCTTTACATCCTGGTTTTGTTGCCAGCGAATTTGGCAAAAACAATGGCTTTCTCATGCGACTGGTCTTGCGTCTGCTTTCTCCCATTGCCAGAAATACCAATGACGGCGCCTCCACCAGCATTTACCTGGCCTCCTCGCGTGAAGTGGAAAATATCAACGGAAAGTACTTTGTCGATGCCCGCGAAGTTGCCTCAGACCCGGCTACCTACAACCCACAAACCGCCCAAAAATTGTGGGATCTCAGTCTTGAAATGATTCTATAAAAACACACCTTGCCTTTTCGGTCAGAATATGCTATTTTTAGCATACTTTGGAGAAACCTGTACCATGAATGAAGCACAAAAAACAGTCGTTGTCATTGAAGACGAACCAGATGCCGCAGAAATGTTTGGCGAAATGATGCGCGTTAACGGTTTTCGCGTGGTAAAAAGCTACAGTAGCGGCCCGGCCATTGCCATCATCGAAAAAGAAAAACCAGATATTGTCATTCTGGATGTGATGATGCCCGAAATTTCGGGCATTGAAATCCTGCAAATCATGCGCAGCAAGCCCGATATTGCGCACATTCCTGTTGTGGTTGTTTCAGCCAAAAGCATGCCATCCGATATCAAAACCGGTCTTCAGGCTGGGGCTTCCGTCTACCTGACCAAACCTGTCGGATTTTTAGACCTGAAACAAGCAGTCGAGAATATTTTGCAGAAGCACTAACCTGCCAGGATGAGCCTTATCCGTGCCTTTGTCGCGATTGAAATTTCACCCGCGCTGCGAGAGCAAATCGCCGTCCAAACCCTGGCATTGAAAAAGGCCTTGCCCGCCAAAATTCGCTGGACCACCCCACAAAACATCCACCTGACCCTCAAGTTTTTGGGCGACATCGCCCCAGACAGCCTGCCCACACTAACCCACGCCCTGGCAGCCACCGCAGCCCAACAAACGACATTTGACATCGCAATCGGCGGATTTGGCGTTTTCCCTGGCCCCAAAAACCCCAGAATCTTTTGGATCGGAATCCAGGCCCCGCCCGACCTCGCGCATTTACACCGCGCCATTGAAACAACCTGTTTCCGCCTGGGTTACCCGCCCGAAGAAAAACCTTTCAATCCGCATCTTACTTTGGGAAGGTTGCGCGATCAGGCCGATATGACAAGCCTGCGCCCGGCTTTGCAACAAATTCAGATTGGTCCGCTTGGGCAGGTCACGATCTCCAGCCTGACCCTTTTTCGCTCCGATTTGCGTCCGCAAGGCCCCATCTATGCGCCGTTGGCGCATTTCCCACTCATCCACAAACCCAAACAAACGAGGTGAACCCTGAATCCGCTTGAAATTGCCCATATCATTGTCAACATCCTTGAAGAAAAGAAAGCCGAAAAGATCGTCTTGATCGATTTGCAAGGTGTTGTATCTTTTACCGATTATTTTGTCATTTGCACAGGCAGCAGTGACCGAATGCTCAATGCCCTGGCCGATGCCGTTAGCAACGAAATGCGCGCCAAATACAATCTTAAAACTCGCCCGCAAGGTGAAGCCTCAGCCGGTTGGGTAATTGTGGATTGCGATGACATCATTGTTCATGTTTTTGCCGAGGAACAACGCGACTACTACAATCTGGAAGAACTTTGGCGCGAAGGCAAAACCCTGCTAACGTTGCAATAAGACGTAGCGCAAGATAACACCCCACTGACCCAAACCTTAAAACAAAACAGGAGCGAGAAAACTCTCGCTCCTGTTTTGTTTGCCTGCTTTTGCAAAGCCTATTTTTCAAAAATCCAGCGGTCGACATCGCGTGACCAATCAACCAACTCTTCCGGTTTGAACCACAGCGCGGTTTCAGCCTGTCCGTTTTCCACCGAATCTGATGCGTGAGTCAGGTTGCGGCCTACTTCAAGGGCAAAATCATGGCGAATGGTGCCGGGAGCGGCTTCCCAGGGGCGGGTAGCGCCCATCGTCTGACGAATGGCAGCAATCGCGTTGGGGCCTTCCCAAACCATTGCCATCACCGGGGCCGAGGTAATGTAGGCAATCAGCCCCTCATAAAAAGGCTTGCCTTTGTGAATGGCATAATGGGTTTCAGCCAGTTCGGTTGGTACTTGCAGAAATTTGGCCGCCACCAGGCGCAACCCGCGCCGTTCAAGGCGGGCAATCACTTCGCCAACCAATCCGCGTTGGACCCCATCGGGCTTTACGAGTACGAGAGAACGTTCCACAGTTTTCCTCCATCAAAAAATGAAAATAAGCGGCGGGATTGTACCACAAGGTTCAAACGCCAACACTCCAGCGCGCGTATTTCTCAACCTTGCCGCGCACCACATCGTCGAACAACTGGCGTAGTTTGAGCGTAACCGGGCCAGGCTTGCCATCCCCAATCGGGCGATGGTCGATTTTGGTAACAACCGTCACCTGGGCTGCGGTTCCGGTTAAGAAAAGTTCTTCACAAATATAGGCTTCGGTGCGGTCAATGGATCGCTCTAGCACCGCAAGCCCCAATTCTTCGCGCGCCAATTCAATCACGGTGCGGCGGGTAATCCCTTCGAGAATATTATCAGTAACAGGCGGGGTAATTAAAACACCATCTCGCACCATAAAGACGTTCATGGCCGTGCCTTCTGAAATATGACCGTTATTATCCAGCACCAGGGCTTCATCGAACCCGGCGCGAATGGCGTCGGTTTTGATCAGGGCTGAGTTGGCATACGCCCCGCTAATTTTTCCTCGGGCCGGGATGACGTTGTCATCAATCCGCCGCCAGGAAGAGACGGTAACGTGCGCGCCATCTTCATTTTTCCCGTAAGCGCCAAAGGGTAGCGCAAAAATACTCACTTCGTCGCGCAGGTCATGCAAACGCACGCCGATTCCGGCATCAGCCTTATAAACCAGCGGGCGGATGTAAATATCCTGCTGCCAGTTATCAGCAAGCAACAAATCGAGCGTAACCTGAGTCAGGCTTTCTGGGGTATGGGGTAAATCCATGCACAAAATTTTGGCTGAGTGCAACAGACGGCGATAATGGTCAAGAGGACGAAAGACAAACAGTTGCTTTTTGTTCTCGTTCCAATAACCGCGCAGACCGCCAAATGCGGCAGTACCATAATTTAGTCCATGAGCGGCAATACTGATTTTGGCATCGCTGAATGGGACAATTTTGCCTTCAAAATAGGCATGGGTTGCGTTCATGAATCACCTCGTAAGCATAATCTTTTAGGCCATTATACCCATCTTCAAGCCGACCTGGTTCAAAATGATTTTCCCTTTCTGCCTGAAAAAACGCGCCAAAAGCGAAATACTGCCAAACCCAAAAAAGCGCCCGTTGCATCGATCATCACATCAACCCAACTTGCCATACGTCCCGGCACAAAGGATTGATGAAATTCATCACTGGCGGCATACAACAGCGTAAATGCCCAGGCCAGAAGCAGCATTTTTAACGGTGGCGGGGCAGGGGCCCAGAGTGGTCGCAAGGCGTGTAAAACTGACAGGGCCAAGAGCGCATATCCGAGCGCGTGTCCGCCTTTTTTTACGAGCAGGTCAAACAATCCAAATCCGGGCATATCGTTGCCCGGGATGGAGGAAAAGAAAAAAATCGCGGCCATCATTACCGCCGCCGGAAGCCAGCGAATGGCAAGTAATTTTCGTAACATGCGTCTATTTTACCCGCACATTTTCAGCCTGAACGGGAATAAATTCTTGGCAATAAAAAATGCGCTTGCCAGTTTTGATTGGGCATGATAGAATACTGTCCGCTGTGAAATTGGGGGCTCGTCTAATGGTAGGACGGCTGACTCTGGATCAGTTAGTAGTGGTTCGAATCCATTGCCCCCAGCACAAAAAATCTCCCGAAAACGGGAGATTTTTGCTTAAGTTCGATGGTGTGTCTAGAATACTCCCCTAAAATCCTTCCAGTTTGCTTAAATCGGCCAGCCCATGCGACAAACTGACAATTTTGCTTACCAACGCCAGGCGGTTTTGCTTGACCGTCTCATCCTTGTCCATTACCAACACGTTATCGAAGAAGGCGGTAATGGCTGGAATGAGCGTCTCGATAATGCTCAGGAATTCGTCCACCGAATGCGGCGTGCGGGATGCAGAATGCAGAATGGCCGCGTACAATTCTTTTTCAGCAGGCTCAACCAGTTTCGCAACGCTTACTTCATCCTCGTTACCGGCAACGCCCGCTGCGCGGGTAATTCTCACACAACGCGCATACCCGTCCAAAATCAGCGTCCAATCGGGGCGGCTCACCCATTTAGCCAGTTCGCGCACCGCTTGGGCGGATGACGCCGGATTGTGGGATTGGATCGTCAAAACGGCCTCGACCACATCATAGCGGAATCCCGTTTCGGTGAGTAAGACCCGCATTCGACCGGTCAGGAAATCCAGCACCCCGGCCTTGACTTCGTCTGAAACGGGAATTGGTTGCAGGGCAGCGGATGCCTCAATCGCGGCGCGCAGGTCAAAATCGAGATGATGCTCGATGAGCGGCTGCACCGTACCGATGGCGGCGCGGCGCAGGCCGAACGGGTCTTTTGCCCCGGTGGGGGCCAGCCCGGCGGCAAACAGGCCCACCAGTGAGTCGATTCTATCGGCGAGCGCCACCACAACCCCGGCTTTGCTTTGCGGAACCGGCTGATATTGTTCCCCAATTGCCGCCGCCACTTCGGCTTTTTCGCCGCTTCGCAGGGCATACTCGCGCCCGATGATGCCTTGCAGCGAGGTCATTTCGGTCACCATTTGGGTTGTCAGGTCGGCCTTCGCTAAAAATGTTGAACGTTGAATGTTGGAATGTTCAACGTCATTCAGGTTGAGCATTTCGGCGATTTTCTCGGCCAGATTGAGCATTCGCTCGGCTTTATCGTACATTGAGCCGAGTTTGGTCTGGAAGGTGAGCGTTTTCAGCCCTTCGCGGTAGTGTTCGAGCGGGAATTTGACATCTTCGCGGACGAAGAAGTTGGCATCGGCAAAGCGTGCGCCGAGCACGTGTTCGTTGCCTTCCTTGACGATATTCAGGTGCTGGTCATCGCCGTTGCGGATGGCGATAAAGAATGGCAGCAACTCGATATTCGATATTCGAGTATTCGAATTATCGAGTATCGAATTCCGACTTTCGACGGGGAAATAACGCTGATGCTTTTTCATCGTTCCGATGAGCACATCGCGCGGCAAGCCGAGAAAATCGGGGTTGAACCCGCCCAGGACGGCGGTCGGCTTTTCGATGAGGTTGGCAACCTCGGCCAGCAATCCCGGCTCGATCAGGGCTTCGCCGCCGACAGATTCGGCTGCGGCTTTTACCTGTTCGACGATGCTGGCTTTGCGCTCTTCGATGTCGAGAATGATATTTGCGGCGCGAATACTCGCAAAATATGAATCTGCTGAATCAATCACGAGTTCCGGCGAGTCGTAGGGGCGCAGGCCGCGCGATTTATTCCCGGCAACCACCCCGGCATATTCAAACGGGATGACCTGTTCGCCGAGCATGGACACGAACCAGCGAATCGGGCGGCTGAAGGCCACACCGGATTCATTCCAGCGCATGGTCTTGACGAAGGAAATGCCCGCCACCAGTTTGGGCAGGGCTTCGGCCAGCACTTCGGGGGTAGGGCGGCCCTTGGATGCGACGACAGCGGTCACATATTTGCCGCCGTCGATTTCTTTCACCTGCAAATCGGCCACATCGACGCCGTTCTTTTTTGCAAAACCCATCGCGGCAGGGGTGGCGGCTCCGGCGGAGTCGAAGGCCCGGTCAGCGGGCGGGCCTTTAACCAGGTCTTCGCGGTCGGGTTGGCCGGGGGCAAGATTCTCTACGAAAACGGCCAGGCGGCGCGGGGTGGCGTGAACCGTCACGGGGCCATGTTCCAGGCGCAAGTCCGCCAGCCATAGTGGAACCCGCTCGCGGAGTTGCATCAGGGCTACATCCACATCTGCCGCGGGCAGTTCTTCGGTGCCGATTTCAAGGATGAAGGATGAAAGAGCCGATAATTCGATATTCGATATTCGAGTATTCGAGTTTCGAGTTTCGAGTTTCGTTTCTTTCATCAATGGATATTCCAATTCCTTGCGCTGCTCCAGATAGGCCAGCGCTACTTTGCGGGCCAGGTCGCGCATTTTGCCGAAACTGGCCTGGCGTTCGGTGAGACTGACCGCGCCGCGCGCATCCAGAATGTTGAAGGTGTGCGAGGATTTCAGGACGTAATCATGCGCCGGCAAAACAAGCCCAGCCGCGAGGCAGGCTTCGCACTCGGCCAGGTAGAGTTCGTACATCTGGCGGGCGCGGGTTACGTCGGCGATTTCGTAGTAATACTTCGAGTGTTCGTACTCCTCGCGGCGGCGGACCTCGCCGTAGGAAATTCCATCGCCCCAGGGTTCATTCCAGATGCCGCTGGCGTTGTTGAGCGCAATCAGGATGCGGTCGAGGCCGTAGGTCAGTTCGACGGCGACCGGGTCGAGGGCCACCCCGCCAACCTGCTGGAAGTAGGTGAATTGGGTGATTTCCTGCCCATCCAGCCAGACTTCCCAGCCCAGGCCCCAGGCCGAGATGGCGGGCTGCTCCCAGTTGTCTTCCACGAAGCGGATATCGTGCTGGCGCGGGTCGATGCCGATGGCTTTGAGTGAGTCGAGATAGAGTTCCTGCGGGTTGCCGGTATCGGGCTTGAGAATGACCTGGTACTGGTAGTGCATTTGCAGGCGGTTGGGGTTTTCACCGTAGCGACCATCGTCGGGGCGGACGGAGGGTTCGACGTAGGCGACGCTCCACGGCTCCGGGCCGAGGACGCGCAGAAAGGTGGCCGGGTTCATTGTTCCCGCGCCGACCTGGGTGTAGTAGGGCTGCCAGATGAGACATCCGCGCGAGGCCCAGAATTCTTGGAGTTGGATGATGATGGATTGGAAGGTATGAGTCATGGTTGATGGTTAATGGGTAATGGGTTACTCGATGCTCGAATTGTTGAATATCGGGCATCGAGTAACTGAATGTTTTTATTTCACAAGATTCCGCAATACCGTGTGTAAAATGCCGCCGTTGCGGTAGTAGTTGACTTCGACTTTGGTGTTGAGCAGGGCGGTGGCGTTGAATTCAATCACGCGCCCATCGCGTTTGGTTGCCCGGACTGTGACGATGCTCTGCGGGGGCATGTCGTCACTCAGGCTGAGAATGTCGAAGGTTTCCGAGCCGTCGAGGCCGAGCGATTCGGTGTTTTGGCCGTCGATGAAGCGCAGGGGCAATACGCCCATGCCGACCAGGTTGGAGCGGTGGATGCGCTCAAACGATTCGGCGATGACGGCTTTTACGCCTTGCAGCATGGGGCCTTTGGCGGCCCAATCGCGGCTGGAGCCGGTTCCGTATTCCTTGCCGGCCAGCACAATCGTCGGGAGGCCAGCCTGTTTGTATTGCATGGCGGCGTCATAAATCGGCATAATTTCACCGTTGGACATTTTCGTCCAGTTGCCTTCTTTGGGCGTTACCAGCGTATTTTTCAGGCGGATATTGGCAAAGGTGCCGCGCGCCATGACCAGGTCGTTGCCGCGCCGTGAGCCGTAGGAGTTGAAATCTCTGGGCTGCACGCCGCGTTCCTGCAAGTATTTGCCCGCCGGGCTATCCGGGGCGATGTTGCCCGCCGGGGAGATGTGGTCGGTGGTAATCGAATCGCCAAACAGGGCCAGCACGCGCGCGCCGCGAATATCGCTGACTTTGCCGACCTCGAGGGTCAATTCCTGGAAATAGGGCGGATGGTGGATGTAGGTCGAGTCTTCGCCCCAATCGAACAACTCACCCTGCGGCGCTTTGACCTCCTGCCACATTTCCGTGCCTTCAAAGACCGCCGCGTAGCGTTCCTCGAACATGGATGTATGCAGGCTGACGGCGACCACGTCGGCGACTTCGCGGGCCGAGGGCCAGATGTCTTTGAGATAGACGGGCTTGCCGTCCGCGCCGCTGCCAAGCGGGTCGGTTTCCAGGTCGATGTCCACCGTGCCAGCCAGGGCGTAGGCGACCACGAGCGGCGGGGAGGCCAGGTAATTGGCCTTGACCAGCGGATGGACGCGGCCCTCGAAGTTGCGGTTGCCCGAAATGACCGCCGCCGCAACCAGGTCGCCGCCGGTAACGGCTTTGGCGACTTCACCCGGAAGCGGGCCACTATTGCCGATACAGGTGGTGCAGCCGTAGCCGACCACGTTGAAGCCCATCTGCGCCAGCGGGTCGAGCAGGTCGGCGGCTTTGAGATACTCTGTCACCACGCGCGAGCCGGGGGCCAGGCTGGTTTTGACATACGGTTTGACGCTGAGTCCTTTTTCAGCGGCCTTTTTGGCAACCAGACCGGCAGCCACCATGACCGAAGGATTACTGGTGTTGGTGCAGGAGGTAATCGCGGCGATGACCACTGCGCCGTGCTTCATCGTTTGTGAGCCGCCGTTGGTACCAAAGACGGCTTCGCGCTGGAGGGCTTCGACGCTCAACTCGTAGCCACGTTCTTTGACCGGGGCCGTAAGCGCCTTGTGGAAGGTCGATTTCATCTCCGTCAGCGGGACGCGGTCTTGCGGGCGTTTTGGTCCGGCCAGCGAGGGGACAACGGAATCCAGGTCGAGTTCGAGGGTGTCGGTAAATTCGGGGTCGGGCGTGGCGGCGTCGCGGAAGAGTCCCTGGGCGCGGCAGTAGGCTTCAGCGCGGGCAATTACTTCGGCGGGGCGTCCGGTCAGTTGCATGTAGCGCAGGGTTTCGGCATCGACCGGGAAGAATCCCATCGTCGCGCCGTATTCGGGGGCCATATTGGCGATGGTGGCGCGGTCGGGCAGGGACATGTTGTCCAGCCCGGGGCCGTAGAACTCGACGAATTTCTCCACCACGCCTTTTTTGCGCAGCATTTGGGTCACAGTCAGCACCAGGTCGGTGGCGGTGACGCCGTCGCGCAGTTTGCCGTATAGTTTGAATCCAATCACGTCTGGCAGGAGCATGTCCATCGGTTGGCCGAGCATGACCGCTTCGGCTTCGATGCCGCCCACGCCCCAGCCCAGCACGCCCAGGCCGTTGATCATGGTGGTATGCGAATCGGTGCCGACCAGTGAATCGGGGAATAAGACGGTTTCGCCCGAAGTTGGCAGGGCGCGAGCCGCGACGACATCCGCCAGATATTCGAGGTTGACCTGATGGACGATACCGGTCATGGGCGGCACAACCCGGAAGTTTTCAAAGGCTTGCTGTCCCCATTTCAAAAATTCGTAGCGCTCGCGATTGCGTTGGAATTCAATTTCGGTGTTGCGTTGCAGGGCGTCTTGCGAGGCAAAGAAATCGACCTGCACCGAATGGTCAATGACCAAATCGACCGGGACGAGCGGGTTGATTTTTTTTGGGTCGCCGCCCAGGCGGGCGACTGCCGAGCGCATGGCGGCCAAATCGACGACTGCCGGAACGCCGGTGAAATCCTGCATGACTACGCGGGCGGGGAGGAGGGGAATGCCGGGACGGCCCCCCCCAGCCCCCCCCATTTTCGCAGAAAATGGGGGGGATTCCGGGGGGGCAGGAGTCCAGGCGGCGATGTTTTTGACATCTTGTTGGGTGATTTCCACGTCGTTGCACTGGCGCAGGGCGGCTTCGAGCAAGATGCGGATGGAAAACGGGAGTTTGTGAAGGGTGGTTAGTCCCGCTTTTTCGAGGGCGTCGAGGCGGTAGTAGGCGTAGTCCTTGCCGTTCACGGTCAATTTATCTTTGGCGTAAAAAAAATCTTTCATGCAGAATGCTCCTTCTTAATCTTTCAACGTTCAACCCTAAACGCTATAAAAACACCTTTGGCGTTTTGCGGCCTTAAAAAAATACATTCAAGGACACAAAAAACCCAAAGGTGCGCCTTTGTCGTTCTTTGCTTGTAATAAAAATCAATCTTATTTTAGCGCAGTTCTTTGGCTTCTGGCTTAAAAATTAGAGGGGTCTACCAGAAATGGAATGATTCCAAGTAATGGCAATACCAGCAAAATACAGATGGTTAAAACACTGAAGAGAATGGCCAGCAAAGTTAGAACGCCGTTGATCAAGAAGTACGTTTTAAGATTGCTCATGGCAGAGGCCAGGGCGTGGTAATCGCCAGTCAGGCGCGCGCTTTCAACGGAGGAGGCAGACTGGAAGAGCAGAATCCCCATCCAGAGCGGCAGCCAACCCCACAAGATGCCTACCAAACTGAGCATTTGCGATGCGCCGCCAATAATTGACAGAATGCCGAGAAATTTCATCCAACCGGCGGCCTCGGCCAGCGGACTGCTGACAGAGCGAATCACTTGGTTTTCAGGGGATTGCAGGCTATTCATTTTGCGCCTCTTTTCTTTTTATAGATGCTAAGAAAATAAATTTTACATAGCCGCCCTTCGACTGCGCTGAAAAACGCTCCGCTCAGGGCTTGTGTGCCAAAATGATTATCTTAATATCTATCGTTGTTCAGGTCAATTTCAATTCTTTTTTCAGGGTTTGAACCAGTTTGCTTTTTTCATTTTCTGGCAAGAAACTGGCCTGGGCGGCGGCAACCACCCGTTCTTTGAGCAAATCGAAGGGTATTTTTAATTCTTGCACAGCCACGCGGTATTCATTGCCCAGAGTAATTTGCGAAATGGAAGGATCGTCTGTATTCAAGGTGACATTGAGCCTGGCGCTCATCATGCGCGGCAGCGGGTGTCCATTGAGCGCGCTGACAACGCCGGTTTGATAATTGCTGGTAATGCAAACTTCAAAGGTTGTGCCTAAATCACGCGCCAGGGCGGTGGTGAAATCATCTTCCAGCACGCGCACGCCGTGTCCTACCCGTTGCGCGCCAAATACTTCAATCGCTTCGCGCACATTGGCGGCCCCGCTCCACTCGCCGGCATGAACCGATATAGACAAGCCCGATTGCCTTGCTTCCTTAAAAACAGGCAGAAAAGGCCGGGCGGGAAAATCGACCTCGTTGCCGGCCAGGTCCAACCCAACGATATTCTCGCGGCCTTTTTCAACCGCAATCCAGGCCACTTGCTCGGCGAGTTCAATCGGTTCGTGGCGATTAATCGAGGCAATCAGGCGCACCACTACTTTGTATTTTTTTTCGGCTTCTCTGGCGGCCTGGCACACCCAATCGGTAACGTCTTCCAGCGGAAAACGCTCGGCGCGGCTGAGGGCCACCGGGGTAAAACGCAATTCGAGATAGCGCACGTTGTCTTTGGCGGCATCTTCCACCGCTTCGTGGGTGATGCGGGTGATCACTTCGGGCGAGCGGTAAAACATGCGCAAGGTATTGAATTTTGCCAGAAAGTTATCAAAGGTAAAATTATCTTCATCCTGCACCTGAACCAGGCGCGAGAGTCGCACCACGTTGGCGGGGATGGTCAGGCCGTGCTTGCGGGCGATATCGAGCATGGTGCTTAACCGCAGCGAACCTTCCAGGTGGCGGTGCAGGTCCACCTTTGGAAGGTTGCGGAATTCTTCGGGAACGGGCATCATCTGGTTCATGGGCATATCCGGGTAAAAACACGCTAACGTTTTTTGTGTCGTTTGCGTTTCGATTTTTCAGATTTATCGTCTTCTTGCGACGAACGAACTTCAGGGTTCTTTACGATGGTTACATGCGGCGATTCGCTGGCCTGCACTGCTGCCGCGCGTGGTCGATACAGGAACATCGTACTGACTACGGCAGAGCGAATATCGCGCAGTAAGGTTTGGAACATTTCTGAAGCCTTATTCTTATATTGTACCAGCGGGTCGCGCTGCGCGTAAGCCTCCAGGCCAATTGAAACGCGTAAGGCTTCCACGCGAGTCAGGTAATCGACCCATTGTTCGGTAATGGCTTTGAGCAGCACCGAGCGTAAAATCCCGTTCAGATGGCGGTTGCCGAGTTCGGCTTTCAGGGTAGATAACTGCTCTTCGGACAGGTTAGACAGCGAGGCGTTTCGGGAGTCTGGGCCGAGGGCGTCTGCTGCGGGGCCGAAATCTTCCAGATTCGATGCGTTTTGGGCGATGCGGGCGAATTCCACATTGCCCCAGATTTCGAGTAAGGCTTCCAGCGCGTCTTGCAAATGTTCGAGCACATCTGCTTGCAGCCAGGTTGAATCGCGGTTTTGCAGAAGTTGGGCCGCAAAATGGCTGTAATGGAAGCGCGTGTATTCCAGGCTTTGGGCGCGGTGGGTTTTTGAGTCGAAACCGGCGGCGCGGCGGGCCAGGGGCAGGGTATTCAGGATGCGGATGACGGTTGATTCGTCCCGTTTTTGGGAATCTTGCCGCGCGAGCAGCGCATCCAGTTCGCCGCGCAATTGACCTTTCTCACCGACCAGCCTTTCATACCGCTCCTCGAACAATTCCCCGGCCAGGTCGTTTAACTGTTTCACGGCTTCGGCCCATTCCAGTTTTGCGAGATCGTGCTTCAAACGGATAGGCTCGCCCATGCGAATTGCAAGGCTGGCAATTAAGCGGTTGATCGATACGGCGCTAAGGGTTGCGAAAACCTGTTCTTTGATTGTCTCTTCGAGGCTGGTCGGGTCATTCACCAAATCGCGCAATTGCTGGTTGTTGAGTTGAATCGGTATTCCGACCAGGGATGATAACTCGGCCTGAATATCCTGCGCGCGGCGCGGTTCTTCTGAATCTTGCAGGCCGTTCAGAAAGGTATCAACCAGTTCTTCTCGTTCCTCGGTTTGGGTTTCGAGGCTGGTTTCCATGGCATCGATATTCGATTGGAAGGATTTCAGATGATGCTCTGTTTCGGCTTTGATTGCATTGCGAGCGAGGGCGAGAATACTCTCCGGCAAGTTTTCCGGGTCTACTTCATCTAAAAGCAAACGGAAGGAATAGGATGGATAAAGTTCGCCATCGGTTGCCAGCAGGGTGGGTTGAATTTGTTCGAGCCAGGCGAGTAATTTCCACGGGCCTTCGTCATCTTGCATGGCGGATGGAACGCGGTTCTCCACTTCTGTTTTGAGAAAATCGAGCGCATTTTCGCGCAAATCTTCTTTGGTAAAAACCAGATCGCGCTGACCATAAATACGGGCGCGTTGGGCGTTCAGCACATCGTCATATTCGAGCAAGTGCTTGCGCACATCGAAGTTTGAGCCTTCGACGCGGTGCTGCGAGCCTTCGATGATGTTGGTGACGATGCGGTTTTCTAGCGGCATGTCGTCGTCGAGTTTGAATCGCTGCATCACGTCGTTAACTTGCTGGCCGCCAAACAGGCGCATCAGGTCGTCTTCAAGCGAGAGATAAAAGCGCGAGGAACCGGGGTCGCCCTGGCGGGCGGCGCGTCCGCGCAGTTGGTTGTCGATGCGGCGGGCTTCGTGGCGTTCTGAGCCAATGACGTGCAAGCCGCCGAGGGCGCGCACCTGCTCCATCTCATTGAAGTATTGCAGGAACATTTTGACCTCGGCGTCATAAATGCCGTAGTCCGATGGCGCGAGTTTCAACAAGGCCTGACGTTGTTCCTCAGGGCGCATATCATAGGGGTCTTCAATTCCGGCGCGTTTTAATACGCGGCTGACGGCGATGGTCACTTCTTCGGCCAAATCGCCGCCCAGTTTGATATCGACACCGCGCCCGGCCATGTTGGTTGCGATGGTAACTGCCCCAAATGCGCCGGCGCTGGCGATAATCTGGCTTTCTTCGGTGTGTTTGCGGGCGTTCAAAACCTGATGCGCTACGCCCGCTTTGATAACATCTTTCAACCGTTCGGCATATTCTGGCGCGAGATAAAGTACGCCAAGCAGGGTATTCAGATTTTCAGGGTCTTCAGGGTTAATGGAAGTAAGGTTGAGCGGTTTGGCAAACTGACGCATGAAATCAGGCTTGAGACCATCGAGCGACTCATAAAGTGGTTGCAGTTCAGCATACAAGCGACCATCTTCTTCTTTTTTATTGGCCTTAAACCAGGCATGGCGTAATAGTTTTACCTGCAACAAACGCCGAATGGATTCAGCGCGCAATCGGTTCGAGAGTTTTTCTGAGTGATCTACCGAAGTGGTGCCAAGCAGCACCGGGCGGCCAATTACATGGCTGCGTAAAACATCGGTCACAAGCGCGCGGATTTTGGCCTCCACCGTGCGATAGACCAGATCGGGGTAATCGGTGCGCCGCCAGTAGCGGGGGGTCTTGTTGGGGTCTTGTGGGCTGACAAAATAAATGATCTGGTAGCCGTCTTCGTCGCGGTCTTTTACTTCTACCAGGGAGGCATTCGGGCGGCCAGACAGGTATTCGAGGTTGGTTGGGATGGGTAATACATCCAGTTTGTAGATTTTGCTGAATTCTTCGGCTTCTGTCAGGGCTGTGCCGGTCATGCCGGCCAGTTTTTTATACATGCGGAAGTAGTTTTGCAGGGTGATGGTGGCGTAGGTGATGTTTTCCGGTTCGATTTTGACGCCTTCTTTGGCTTCCACGGCCTGGTGCAGGCCGTCGCTCCAGCGTCGTCCGGGCATCAGGCGTCCGGTGAAATCATCGACGATGACCACTTTTCCGCCCTGCACAATATAATCTTTGTTGCGCTTGAAGAGGAATTGGGCGCGCATGGCCTGTTCGAGATAGCCGAGCAGGCGAGCCTGTTCGGGGGTGATGTCTTCGGGGCGTTCGATGTCACGCAGGGGCTGGCCGAGCAGTTGCTCTACATGGGCGGTGCCGATTTCGGTCAGGATGGCGTTACGGTCTTTTTCGTCGATTTCGTAATCTTCGGGGTTTAACTGACGAACGATCTGAGACATCTTGCCATACCATTCCAGGTTGCCCTGAGCGGGGCCGGAGATGATGAGCGGGGTGCGGGCTTCGTCAATCAAAACGTTATCGACTTCATCGACGATGGCGAAGTGGTGTCCGCGCTGGACTTTTTCTTCGAGGCGATAGACCATGTTGTCGCGCAGATAGTCGAAGCCGAATTCGGCGTTGGTGCCGTAGGTGATGTCGGCGGCGTAGGCTTCGCGGCGGTCGACCTGGCGCAGTTGGTGCTGGTCTTCACGCGGCGATTCTTTGCTGTAATCTACCAGAAAGGCTTTTTTGCCATTTTCGGTAACAGCGGCCATTTGCAGAACGCCAATTTTCATGCCGAGAAAATCGTAAATTAGCCCCATCCAGCGCGCATCGCGGCGGGCCAGGTAATCGTTGACGGTAATCAGGTGAACGCCTTTGCCTTCAAGTGCGTTCAGGTATATTGGCAGGGTAGAGACGAGGGTTTTGCCTTCACCGGTGCGCATTTCAGAAATTTTGGACGAGTGCAAGACGATACCACCAATCATTTGCACGTCATAGTGGCGCAGGCCGAGGGTGCGTTTGGATGCTTCGCGCACCACGGCGAAGGCTTCGGGTAACAAATTTTCCAGCGTTTCACCTGCTGACAGGCGGGCGCGAAATTCGGTGGTTTTGGCGCGCAGGGCTTCGTCGCTTAATTGTTCCAGAGCGGGTTCAAGCGCATTAATTGTTTCTACGGTTCCCGCAAGCCGGTCTATTTCACGTTTATTGGGGTCGCCCCCGATGAGTTTGACAAATTTGGATAACATGCTTCACCTTTCTGAAGCGCGAATTATACCCGTTTTCGGGGTGCT
>DAOUML010000181.1:0-1781 GCA_034411635.1 Anaerolineales bacterium | reverse complement strand
GCCGGTCAGCAGGCCGTAGAAAAAGCCCGAGGCGAAGCCATCCCCGCCGCCGACGCGGTCATGGACATTCAGTTCGCAGGTCGGCGAAACGTAGGTTTGGCCGTCGATCCAGGCGACTGCGCCCCAGGAATGATGATTGGTCGAGTGGACTTCGCGCAGGGTGGTGGCGACAATCTTGACATTGGGGAATTTCGCCACGACGCTGTCGATCATACCGAAGAAGGTGCTCGGATCCAACTTGGATTTCGCCGCTGCGCCTGCCCCGAGCGCAGCCGAGGGGTCGGGGCCGGGGACGCCGAGACCCAACTGCAAATCTTCTTCATTGCCGACCAGCACATCGACATTCTCGACAATCCGGCGGACGACAGAAACGGCTTTCTCCTGTCCGCCCCAGATGTTCCACAGTTTGGCGCGGTAGTTCAGGTCGAAAGAAGTCACCGCCCCGGAGGCTTTGGCCGCTTTCATCGCTTCGATGATGACTTCGCCGGTGGTTTCGGACAGGGCTGAGAAGATTCCGCCACTGTGGAACCAGCGCGCGCCCGCGCCGAAAATCGCGCTCCAATCGAAATCTCCAGGTTTGAGTTGGGCGGCGGCCTCGTTGGCGCGGTTATAAAAGACGACCGGCGCGCGCACGCCGAAGCCCCGGTCGCTGTAGACCGTCGCCATGTTCGGGCCGTTGACGCCGTTGTGCTTGAACTGCTTGTAAAACGGTTGGACGCCCATCGCCCGGACGCGCTCGGCAATCAGGTCGCCGATGGGGTAATCGACCATCGCGCTGGCGATGCCGGTTTTCAGGCCAAAGCAATCCGCCAGGTTGGCGGCGCAGTTGAACTCACCGCCGCTGACGTGGATGGCGCATTCGGTCGCTTTGCGGAAGGGGATGATGCCGGGGTCGAGGCGATGCACCAGCGCGCCGAGGGAGAGGAAGTCGAGGGGGGCTTCGGGTTTAATGTTCAGTCCGTATTTCATGGGTTGCTCCTTTACTTTTCGTGTGAGACCCTAAAGGTTTCACTTGCCAGCGTCGTATCTTTTCGGGCATGAAAACCTTTAGGGTCTGAGTTTATTGCCATTCCGTATGGAAAACGCCTTGTTTATCCACCCGGCGATAGGTGTGGGCGCCGAAGTAGTCACGCTGGGCCTGGGTCAGGTTGGCGGGCAGGCGGGCGCTGCGATAGGCGTCGTAGTAGGCCAGGGCCGAACTGAAGGCCAGGGCCGGGATGCCGCTTTCCGCCGACATCATGACCACCAGGCGCAGGGCCGACTGGCGGGCGTTCATCGCCCCGGCAAATTCGGGGTCGACCATCAGGTTGGGCAGGTTCGGGTTGCGCGAGAAGGCGGCGCGGATGTCGTTCAGGAAGCGGGCGCGGATGATGCAGCCGCCGCGCCAGATTTTGGCGATTTCGCCGTAATTCAGGTTGTAGTCGTACTCTTTGCTGGCCAGGCGCAGCAGGCCAAAGCCCTGGGCGTAGGAACAAATCTTGGCGGCGTAGAGCGCGTCGCGCACGGCGGCGATCACGGTTTGCGGGTCGAGGAAGATGCGCGTTTCGGGGCCAGTTAAGACCTGCGAGGCGGCCACGCGCTCATCCTTGTAGGCCGAGACAATCCGGCTTTCGACAGCGGCGTTAATCGTCGGGGTAGGCGCGCCCAGGTCGAGGGCGTTCTGGCTGGTCCATTTGCCGGTCCCTTTTTGGGCGGCTTCGTCCAGAATCAAATCGACGACAGCAGAACCGGTCTCAGGGTCGGTTTTGGCGAAGATATCGGCAGTAATCTCGATCAGGTAT
>DAOUML010000180.1:0-2887 GCA_034411635.1 Anaerolineales bacterium | reverse complement strand
AGTCTCAGGTTTTCCAGCATAGTACCGGTAAGATTACCATTTTTTCAGTCATATGCCAAATCGTCACTACATCCCAATTCCATATTGAGAACTGCTGGTATAGCAACCGCAATCATCAATGATAAAATCCTGAACGAAAGGAAATAATATGAAACACCCTCTCACCATCATTGGCGGCGGGCTGGCGGGCAGCGAAGCCGCCTGGCAGGCCGCCCAGCGCGGACTAGATGTTAAACTCTATGAAATGAGACCCGCTCTCGCAACCGGCGCGCACCAGACCCCGCACCTGGCCGAACTCGTCTGCTCAAACTCGCTCGGATCAAACCTGCCCGACCGCGCCAGCGGCGTACTAAAAGCCGAGGTACGCCGCCTCGGCTCGCTCCTGCTCGAAATCGCCGAAGAAACCGCCCTGCCCGCCGGGGCCGCCCTGGCCGTAGACCGCGAACGCTTCGCGCAAGCCGTCACCGCCCGCATCAGCGCCCATCCCAAAATCGAACTCGTCCGCGCCGAGATGCCTGCCATTCCCGATGGCCCGGCCATTATCGCCTCCGGGCCGCTTACCTCCCAGAAACTTTCGCAAGCCCTGGCCGAATTCAGCGGGCACGAACATCTATACTTCTACGATGCCATCGCCCCCATCGTGGAGGTCGATTCGATCAATATGGACATCGCCTACCGCGCCTCACGCTGGGACGCTGGCGAGCAGGATGAAGGCGACTACATCAACTGCCCCTTCCACGAAAAAAGCGACTACCTGGCCTTTGTCGAAGCCCTGCGAACGGCTGAACGCATCGAACTGCGCGACTTCGAGAAACCACTCGAAAGCGGCGTGCAAGCCGGACACGAGACCTTCTTCGAGGGCTGCCTGCCGGTCGAAATCATCGCCCGGCGCGGTGAAAAAGCCCTCGCCTACGGCCCCATGCGCCCCCTCGGGCTGAACGACCCGCGTGTGCCGCGCCGTCCGTATGCGGTGGTGCAACTACGCCAGGACAATCTGGCCGGGAATTTATACAATTTGGTCGGCTTCCAAACCAACCTGACCTTCTCTGAACAGCGGCGCGTCTTGCGCATGATTCCGGGCCTCGAAAAAGCCGAATTTGCCCGCTACGGACAAATGCACCGCAACACCTTCCTGGCTTCGCCCCAAATCCTGCTGCCCACCCTGCAAACCCGCGCCCGCCCGAACCTGTTCCTGGCCGGGCAAATTACCGGCGTGGAGGGCTACATGGGCAATATCGCCACCGGCCTGCTGGCCGGCATCAACGCCGCCCGCCTGTTAAACGGACAAAACCCGCTCGAACTACCGCGAGAAACCATGCTGGGCGCGCTCTGTCACTACGTCACCCATGCCAACCTGAAAGACTTCCAACCGATGAAATCCAACTTCGGCATATTGCCGCCGCTCGAAATCGACGGCAAAACCGGCAAACGCGAACGCGCCGCGCTGTACGCCGAACGCTCAGCCCGGGTACTGGAAAAGTTTTTACAAGGTTACGGCTCCCATTCGTAATGAATTAACGTAAAGACATACGGCTGCCCGCCGACATATTCGACGCCCACCAGCCAGATGCGCCAGTCCATATCGATGCCCGGCGTGGCCGGTTTGAGTACCTGAAAATAGTTGATAGCGCTGTATTCAACGGGCCAGGGTTCCATCGAAAAAGCGGCGGCGATGCCAGCATCGTTACAGGTTTTCTCGTAAGGACTGTTGAAAACCTCCAGCAAACGCGGCAAGACAACATCCTTGAACGAACCGGAGACAGGGAATCCGGAGCCGGGCGCAGCGCCCCAACTGTGGGAATAGGTGCTATCGAAAACCCAGCGCAAATTTTCAGGCGGGAAGTTAATATTGGACTCATGCCGCCACAGGCGCACGTCGACACCGTGAACCGGGCTTGCCAGCGCAGCCAGGGACGTGCCATTGGAAGTCGTCAGGGCTGCGCCGAGATTGGTCAACAGGCTGGCGACGCGGGCATCGGCGCAGAAAGCATCCGGGGCGACATACGCCGTCAGGAAATGGGTATTAACCCAGCCCGTCGCCCCCCCGCCGGGTCTTTGCACCTCCACCCAGACCGAATCAGCCACCACCGCCGAAGGGCCGGTTCGCATTACATTGGCGGCAGTGGCGGCAAACGAAGCCACAACCGGATTATCCACGCCCGGCCCGGAACGGATATTCAGGACATCTCCCGCTTGCACCAGCACAACCGCATACGGCCCGGAAGGCGTTCCCGGCTGGATGACCGGCCCGGCAGCAGATTGGGTGACTGTCGGCGGAATCGGGATTGGCAGCGCGGTTTGGGTAAACGCGGCGACGACTGTCTGCGCGGGCTGGGTTTGCGGGGCGTCCAAACCTGGCGCGGTTGGGTCAGGCTCATCGGTCGGGGTGGCGGGTTCGGGGGTCAGAGCCGATTCTGGCGTCGGTGCGAATAAGGGTGTCGGCGTATCCGTAAAGGATAGGTTACAGCCCGTCAATACAATCCCCAGAAAAATCAAAAGCGCAAGGCGTTTCTTCATATCGTTTTTCCTTTCATATCATGCCCACGGGTATAACTTGTTTGTGCAAATACAGCATAGCATAAAAATAAAGAAATCAACCCAACCTTGCCAACACAAAAAATATAGCGTAAAATAACCAATAATTGAACAACCATTCAACAATAAAAACCATGACTCTCACTCCCCTCGACGAACAAACCGCCGCGCAGGTCGCCAGCCTGTTCGAGGCCCTCAGCGACCCAACCCGGGTGCGAATTCTCTCCGCGCTAATGGAGGGCGAAACCAACGTCGGCGATTTGGTCGAGCGCATTGGGGTCAGCAAATCGGCCATCTCACACCAACTCAAAGGACTAAAAGACAAACGCCTGATTCGCTCGCGCAAATCAGG
>DAOUML010000179.1:0-6986 GCA_034411635.1 Anaerolineales bacterium | reverse complement strand
ATCTCGGACGAAATTGTCGTTTTCGGCATAAAAATCCGCTTTTTGTGTCCGTTTCCCTCTCCCTTTGGGAGAGGGGCAGGGTGAGGGTAGGTAGTTACTTTTAGGCGACATAAACCCCCATTCGGGGACGATGTGTCGCCCTACGAATATTAGTTCGCAGGCAGTTACCAAATTTTTATGAATTATATCCGTTTCAGATGACGGAATCTTAATCTGCTGATAGTATAATCAAGGGAGAATTTCTTATGGAGGCCCGAATGACTGAACAAAAAATCCGCGTGCTGGTTGCCAAGCCCGGCCTCGACGGGCATGACCGGGGCGCAAAGGTGATTGCGCGCGCCTTGCGCGATGCCGGCATGGAAGTAATTTATACTGGCCTGCGCCAAACGCCCGAAATGATCGCCGAAGCCGCCCTGCAGGAAGATGTCGATGCGGTTGGCCTGTCCATCCTTTCTGGCGCGCACATGGCGCTTGTGCCGCGCGTGGCCGAACTGCTGAGGGCCAACGGACAGCAAAACGTTAAACTTTTTGTGGGCGGCATCATTCCCGATGAAGACGTGCCGCGCCTGAAACAACTGGGTGTGATGGAAGTGTATGGCCCTGGCGCATCAACCGAGAAAGTCATCGCGGATATTCGCGCTGCAATTCCGCTGGCCGGGTAGTTCATGAACCTGGCCCAATCTGTTTTAAGCGGCGACCGGTTGGCCCTGGCGCGTTTGCTCTCGCGGGTGGAAAATGCCACCCCGGAGGGCCTTGCCGCGTTGGATGCGCTCTTTCCGCACACCGGCAAGGCTCATTTGTTGGGTGTTACGGGCGCGCCTGGCACAGGTAAATCTTCGTTGGTTAATCAACTGGCCCTGCATTACCGCCGGCAAGAGAAAAAAGTGGCGATTGTAGCGGTAGACCCTTCCAGCCCGTTTACTGGCGGCGCGGTGTTGGGCGACCGGGTGCGCATGCGCGATCTTTCGGGCGATAGCGGCGTTTTCATCCGCTCGATGGCTTCGCGTGGTTCGCTGGGCGGCCTGGCTCAGGCGACAGCCGGCGTTGCGCAGGTGTTTGATGCGGCTGGTTTCGACATCGTCATCATCGAAACGGTTGGCGCCGGCCAGTCTGAAGTGGATATTGCCCGCCTGGCGCACACAACCCTGGTGGTGGAAGCCCCCGGCCTGGGCGACGATATTCAGGCCATCAAAGCCGGTATTTTGGAAATTGCCGATATTCTGGTCATCAACAAAGCCGATAACCCGGCGGTTGATGCCACCGAGCGCGCCCTGAAGACCATGCTCGAACTGGCCCACCCGGTTCAGCGCGTTTTCCAGCATCACGGTCAGGTTTTTGAAGTCGCGGCGCACGAGCCGCAGCAGGATGCCGCGCTCTGGATTCCAGTCATCCGCCGCACGATTGCCACCAGCGCCAGCGGTCTGCCCGAACTGCTCGCGGCGATTGAAGCCCATCGCCTTTACCTGGGCGAAAGCGGCGATTGGGCGCGCCGTGAGCAAGCCCGCCTGCAAACCGAATTTGACTTGCTGCTGCGCGCCGGTTTGGTGGCGTTTTTTTATCAAAAAATTGCGCCCGAAGCGGCAGATACGCTTTTTGGCGAAATAATGGCGCGGCGCGTTTCGCCGCGTGAAGCCGTTGAGCAACTATTGCAAAGGATGAAGGCATGATTTACGGAAAACGAACCCGCCTGCGGGCCGTCACCCGCGACGACCTGCCAAAATTTGTCGAATGGCTGAACGACCCGGAAGTCATCTACGGGTTGATGGTGCGCATTCCCTTTTCGTTGGAAGATGAGCAGGCCTGGTTTGAGGGCCTGTCCAAACTGCCCCAGGCCGAGCGTCCGCTGGCAATTGAAATTCAGGATTCTGTTTCATGGCGCATCATTGGTAACACCTCCTTTCATAACATCAGCACGGTCGACCGCGCCGCCGAATTTGGCATTATGATAGGCGATAAAAGTGTCTGGAATCAGGGCTATGGCAGCGATGCCACCCGCCTGATGCTCCAGCACGGTTTTGAAAATCTCAATTTGCACCGCATTTATTTGCGTGTTTACGAAAATAACCCGCGCGCCATTCGCGCCTATGAAAAAGTAGGTTATGTTCACGAAGGCCGCATGCGTCAGGCAATTTATAAAAACGGAAAGTTTGAAGATGTCTTGCTGATGAGCGTATTGCGCTCAGAGTGGGACGCCATCAAGGAACAATAACCCATGCCCCAAAATGCTCACGATATGAAAGTTTATGGCGGAATCAAACTTTATGCTGGCACAGGTTCCGCCGCCCTGGCCCAACGAGTAGCCGATTATCTCGGCCAACCGCTGTGCGGGCGCGATATTATTCAGTTTCCCAACGAAAACTTGTTTGTCAAATTACATTCCAGCGTGCGCGGACAGGATGTCTACGTCATTCAGACCACATCCTCGCCGGTTCATCGCAATTTGATGGAATTGCTCATCATGCTTCAAACCCTGAAACTGGATTCCGCTGCCCGTATTACGGCGGTCATCCCCTATCTGGCCTATGGCCGCTCCGACAAAAAAGACCAGCCGCGCGTGCCGATTACCGCCCGCCTCATGGCCGATATGATTCAAGTCGCCGGCGCCGACCGCTACATCGTCGTCGAGCCGCACGCCGGGCAGGTACAGGGCTTTTTCTCCGTCCCCGGCGATGTGCTGACCGCTTTCTATGAGATTACCGATTATTTGGGCAAGATTAAGCCCACCCTGCAAGACCCGGTGGTGGTGACGGTTGATCTGGGGTTTGCCAAAAAAGGCCGCAACGTAGCCGCTACCATCGATGCGCCGGTGGCTTTTATCGAAAAACGACGGGTTGCCAACGATGCCAAAGCCCAGGCCCTGACCATCATCGGTGATGTGCGTGACCGCGATGTCATTCTGGTCGATGATGAAATCGATACAGGCGGCTCAATTGTCCAGGCGGTCAACCTGGTCAAGCAGAATGGCGCGCGGGATGTGTATGTCGTTTGCGTGCATCCCATTTTTTCATCCAGCGCGGCTGAACGTCTGGCGGCCTTGCCAGTGAAACAGTTTATCACCTCCGATACTGTTCCCATTCCGCCCGAAAAAGCCGGGCTGCTGGGCGAGCGGTTGCAAGTGATTTCGGTGGCTCCTTTGCTGGGCGAAGTCATCCGGCGCGCGCACGAGGGCCGCTCGGTAGGCGAAATGTTTAACGAATAAACCGCTTAAATGCCTGAACTGCCTGAAGTAGAGACCATCGCGCGCAACCTGCGGCCCTCCCTTGTGGGCCGGCAGGTGCTTTCAGTCGGTTTGTTCTGGCCGCGCACCCTTGCCACGCCAGCCATGGACGAGTTTCACCAGCGCATGAGTGGTCAGCGCATTCAGGCCCTTACGCGCCGCGCCAAGTACCTTCACCTCGTTCTTTCCGATGGGCATTTGCTCATTCACTTGCGCATGAGCGGCGACTTGTTGCTGCGTCCCTCGCCCTGCCCGCCCGCGCCCCACGACCGCCTGCATCTGGCCCTCGATTCAGGCGAGACGCTGGCCTTCAACGATACCCGTAAATTTGGGCGCGTCTGGTTGGTGGATGACCCCCATCAAGTTCTCGGCGGCCTCGGCCCGGAGCCGTTTGCTGAAGATTTCACGCCTGAAGCGTTTTATGCCCTCCTGCAAGCCCGTCGCCGGCAACTCAAACCGCTGCTGCTCGACCAGTCTTTTCTGGCTGGTTTGGGCAACATCTACACCGATGAAGCATTACATTTGTCGGGTTTGCATCCTTTGCGCCAATCCGATACAATTAATCAAGAGCAGGCGCGAAAATTGTTTGCCTCCATTCGGGCCGTATTACAAGCCGGTATTGAGAACAACGGCGCGAGCATTGATTGGGTCTATCGCGGCGGCAATTTTCAGAATCTTTTTCGCGTTTATGGCCGGGCCGGGCAGCCTTGCCCCTTGTGCGCCGCGCCGGTTGAGCGTATTTTGGTCGGGCAGCGCAGCACGCATTTCTGTCCGCGATGTCAGGTTTTGGAGTGAGTGATGAACAGTGCCTGGTTGGATATTCTCTTTCTCATTATCGCGGCGGCGGTAGGCTACAGCGTGGGCCTGCTCGGCAAACGCGTCGGCGAAAGCCGTCGTCAGAAAAAAGAAGCGCAAGACGATGTTTTGCTTGCCCAAAAAACAACCGAAGATCTTGAAAAAGCGCAGATAGAAATTCAGCATTTACAAGGCGCGCTCAAAGAACGGGATGAAGCGCTTGCCAGCCTGGAATCTGCTTTGCAAAAGGCCGCCGTTGCGCCGCCCCCGCCCAACGAGCAAACTGCCCTGCGCGCGTTGGTAACATCTTCCGGGCAATGGGCCATCGAGATTGACGGACAGCCCGTTCCGCTCGAAACGCTGACTGCTGAACAACGCCAACGCCTGGTGGCGATTATCGTCCAGATTCGCCCCTGGATTGATGGCAAGAAAATTGCGCCGCCGCCTGCCCCCGTTCCCACCCATCCTGCTGCTTCTGCGCCTGTTTCCGCGCCGCCTCCCGCGCCTGTTTCTCCCCAGCCTGTTTCTCCCCAGCCTGTTTCTCCCCAGCCTGTCTCTGCTTCCACTTCGGCAGAGACGCCCTCGCCACCCACCATTAATCCATTGCGCGGCTGGCGCAGTATGCTTGCCAATGAAGTTAAAGTACCAGAATCGCCCTCAAAGGTCAGCATTATCAGCATGATCGATGCGATTTTGCAGCAAAAATTGCAAAATTCGCCCCTGGCCAATCAAAAAATCAAAATGGAAGAAGGCCCTATGGGTGAAGTGCTGGTGCATGTTGGCGCGCTGCGCTACTCAGGCCTGGATAATGTGCCAGATGCCGCCATTCGGACGCTGATTCAGGAAGCAATCGACGAGTTTAACCGCAGCAAGTAAAAAAATTCCCGCTCAAATTTTCTTATCGGCCTGCCAGAGGAACCTTTGGCAGGTTTTGTTTTGAGAGCAGGTACAGCCCCAGCGCGCTAATCAGACCAATCGCCAGTCCGCCAATCCAGATATAAACCGGGCCAAAGTTGTCATTCAACAATCCCCCCAATACCGGGCCGACCATCTGCCCAAAAGACCAGGTCAGACCGTAGATGCTCATGTAACGCCCGCGCATGTGCGCCGGGGCAATGTTGGCGACATAGGTGTTTGAAGTTGGCACAATGATTAGTTCGCCGATGGTCATAATAATCATTGCAACCCAAAAACCCCAGAAGCCGGTTGCCAGGCCAACCAGCCCGTTGGCGATGGCGTAAAACAGCATCCCCAGCGACATCATGCGCCGTGTTTCATAATGGCGCGTGCGGCGCGTAACCCAGATTTGCAGGCTGACCACCATGAGCGCATTGGTGGTCGGAATCCAGCCGTACAGGTTTTCTGGCACGCCAAAGTTGGTTTTTGCATAAATGGGCATCAAAATCCACATGAGCACGGCAGTGACCCAGCCAAACATCATCAGTCCGATAATTGGGCTAAAGGCTCTGTCTTTCAAAACGATGTCATAGCCGCCGAGCCAGCCGAAGGCAGGCTTTTCGTTGTCGCGTTGTTCGGGTTGCAGGGTTTCACGCCCAATAACAGCCATTAGCAGGCCATAAATGCCCATACCGCTGGCGGCGGCATAAAAAGCCAGGTCATACGATGTTGCCGCCAGAAAGCCGCCCACCGCCGGGCCAATGGCAATGCCCAGATTGCTTGCCATGCGCACCAGCGCGTAGGCTTCCGGGCGGTCTTCTGGTTTTACCAGGTCGGCCAGCATGGCGTCGGCCCCCACGCGGTAGAGCGGGTTTGAAAATCCGCGTAAGGCCATCAGGATGGCGAAGGTCAGATAATCGTTGGCCTGTATCATCAACGTAAACAAGAGCGCATCCGCAAACAGACTCAGCACCATCACGCCTTTGCGCCCGAAGCGGTCGGCAAAGGAGCCAGCCAAAAAGGTGGAAATCACGCTGCTAACCGCATTGATCGTGATTAAGGTGCTGACGGTAGCAAGCGGCAGGTTGAGTTTGCCGTTGATATAAATCAGCAGAAACGGCCAAATCATGCTCGCGCCGCTGGTGCTGAGCAAAAGCCCCCAGAACATCAGCCAAAATTGACGAGGAAAACGCTTGCCCGAAGAGTTAGATAATTGCTGAAGCATGGGGGTATTTTATCAGGACAATTGATAAAAAGGGAAGGCGAGTCAGTCGCTCGGGTGCACTCAAAAGTTGTTAGGAAAGTGAAAAAAAAGAGCCAACCTGTTAAGATAGCGGTTCTCAATCCAAAATCAGAACAGGAGGCTCATGATGGAGTTTAGCACGAAAGTCATAGAAAAGATGGCAGAAATCATGGCGGAGGAAATGGGAAGTCAGGTTCCGAACCCACAGGATATTCGCGAAGTCGAAACAATCATGCGGGAATTATTGAAAAAAGTTGGCGCTGAAGGGCTACAGCGGTATTTGGAGCGAATGGATGAGGTCAAGCCACAGGAGAAAGAAATGGATTGCGAATGCACGGGGAAACGGCGTTATCTATTTCGGCGAGAAGCGGTGATATTGAGCGTCTTTGGTCGCGTCAGATACAAGCGTCGCTATTATGTCTGTCCTGAATGTGGCAGCGGGGCGTGTCCGCTGGATCAGCGTATGCAGCTGGCGGCAGGCGAAGTAACAGCTGGGCTGGCTGAGTTACTGGCCCTGGCGGGGGTCGAAACGGCCTTTGCTGAATCAAGCCGCTTGGTAGAGCGTTTCTTGTTGTTTCGGGTCAGTGATAACACGTTGCGAAAAGAGACAGAGCGTTTTGGCGAACTACAGAAAGCCCGGGAAGAAGAGTGGAAGCGGCAAAGCCAGGATGAAGCCTGGCTGCAAGCGCGTTTGCAACGGCATAGCAGACAAGCCGGTCGTTTGTATGGCTCGATTGATGGAGTAATGGCCCCATGCAAAGGCGAATGGCGCGAGATGAAAAACATTGCCTGGTATCAAGTGGAAACGATCCGTTCTTACGAAAAACGCCGTCA
>DAOUML010000178.1:0-44770 GCA_034411635.1 Anaerolineales bacterium | reverse complement strand
GCCACCAATTTCTCGGTTTCGCGCGAGGCGGTGCCGTTGCCGATGGTGATGAGGGTTACTTTGTGGCGGTTGATCATGTCTTGCAGGGTGTCTATGGCTTCGGCCCATTTGTTTTGCGGGGCGTGGGGGTAGATGGTGCCGGTGTCAATTAGTTTGCCGGTGGGGTCAATGACAGCCAGTTTGCAGCCGGTGCGGTAGGCTGGGTCGAGGCCGAGGACGGTGTGCCCGGCCAGGGGCGGTTGGCCGAGCAGGGCGCGCAGGTTGATGGCGAAGACGTTGATGGCGTGGCCGTCGGCTTTTTCGCTCAGGGTGCGGCGCACGTCGCGTTCGATGGCGGGCAGGAGCAGGCGCTGGGCGGAGTCTTCGATGGCGAGCATGAGTTGGTCGACCATTGGGCTGAGCAGGTTGGTTTCAAATTCGTTTTCGATGACGGGTTGCCAGTCTTTTTCGGCGACTTCGACGCGGGCGCGCAAGATGTTTTCTTTTTCGCCGCGATTGATGGCGAGAATTTGGTGCGGTTGCAGGCGGTCGACGCGGTTTGAGAAATCATAGTAGGATTCGTAGACGCTTTTTTCGTCTGCCGCGCCTTCGATTTTTTCGGCGTAGAGCATGGCGAATTTGAGCGCGCGTTCGCGCACGCCCTGGCGAACATTGGCGTTGTCGCTGATGGTTTCGGCGACGATGTCGCGCGCGCCTTGCAGGGCTTCTGCGATGGTGGCGACTTGTTCGTTGAGGTAGCCTGCGGCGATTTCTTCGGCGGGCCTATCGCCGCGCGCCTGGCGCAGGATGATTTCGGCCAGCGGTTCGAGGCCTTTTTCGCGGGCGATCATGGCGCGGGTGCGGCGTTTGGGCTTGTAGGGGGCGTACAGGTCTTCGAGGGCGGTCATGTTTTCGGCGGCTTCGATGGCGGCTTTGAGTTCGTCGGTTAACTTGCCCTGTTCTTCGATGGATTTCAGGATGGCGGCGCGGCGTTCATCGAGGGCGCGCAGTTTTTCGACCATTTCGGCGGCCAGGCGCACCTGTTCTTCGTCGAGGGTGCCGGTCATTTCTTTGCGGTAGCGTGAAATGAAGGGGATGGTGTTGCCTTCGTCGAGCAGGCTGATGACTGCCGCGACCTGTTGCGGGCGGACTTTGAGTTCAAGGGCGATTTTTTCAGTGTAGAGGGTCATGGGTTTTTTCTGTTTGGAATGGGAATTGTGAAAATACAAGAATGGAACGCGGATTACACTGATTTGGCGGATTGACGCAGATTCTCTTATTTTTTCCGCGAAAATCCGTTAAGTCCGCGTCGTCCGCGTTCTATTGTTTTTATTGGGTAACTGCCTACCGTAGCGCGACTTTCAAGTCGCGTTTGTAGCAAGGCAGTTGAGAATTTGCTTTCAGGCGACATTTATGCCGCCCTACGAATATCAGTTCGTAGGCAGTTACTTTATTTGAATGAAGTCAGCGCAACCGGTGCGAGTGCAGGTGGCAAATGGCAATTGCGAGGGCGTCGGCGGCGTCGTCGGGTTTGGGGATTTTGGGCATGGAGAGCAGGATGCGCACCATCTCTTGCATTTGGCGTTTGTCGGCGGAGCCATACCCGGCGACGGCTTGTTTGACTTCGTTGGGGGTGTATTCAGCCACGTTTAGCCCGGCCTGGGCCAGAGCCAGCAGGATGACGCCGCGTGCCTGGCCAACGGTGATGGCGTTGGTGACATTTTTTTGAAAAAAGAGTTTTTCGACCCCGCAAAGGGTCGGTTTGTACTCGCGCAAGATTGCGCTTAGTTGCTGGTAGAGCATATCGAGCCGCTCGGCGTCTGGCATGCCTTTGGGGGTGGTGATGACGCCAAAATGAACCGGCTCTAGTCCTCCATCGCTGGTTTCGCGAACGAGGCCATAGCCGGTGGTTGCGGTTCCGGGGTCGATGCCGATGGCGAGGGTCATGGGGACGCATTGTAGTAGGGGCGACCCATTGGTTCGCCCCTACTTGATATTATTCTGCTTCGAGGGCGGCCAGGGCGTCGTCTGATATTTTCAGGTTGTGATAGGCGCTTTGGACGTCGTCGAGGTCTTCGATGGATTCGATGACGCGCAACACTTGCAGGGTTTCTTCTACGCCAAGTTCAAGTTCTTGTTTGGCAATCAGGCGCAGACCGCCTTCTTCGGGGTGGACTTTTGCGCTTTTGAGGGCATCGCTAATGGTTTTGAAGGCTTCCACCGGGCCGATAATTTCGATGTTGTCGCCGTCTTCCTGCACATCATCTGCGCCGGCTTCGATGGCGAGTTCGAAGGCATTGTCGAAGGAGAGCATGCTGGCCGGAAAGGTGAAGTAAGATTTGCGCTCGAATTGCCAGCCGACTGCGCCTGGTTCGGCCATGTTGCCGCCGTTTTTGTTGAAGGCGTGGCGCAAATCGGCAACGGTGCGGTTGCGGTTATCGGTGACGCATTCGACCATGATGGCTGAGCCGTGCGGGCCGTAGCCTTCAAGGGTGAATTCTTCGTAGGCGGCGCTGTCTTTGTCTTCGCCGGTTCCGCGTCGAATGGCGCGTTCGATGTTGTCTTTTGGCATGTTTCCGGCGCGGGCTTTTTCAATTGCATAAGCCAGGCGGATGTTGGCGGATGGGTCGCCGCCGCCATTGCGGGCGGCAACAGCAATTTCTTTGGCCAGGCGGGTAAAAATGGCGCCGCGTTTGGCGTCGTTTGCGCCTTTTTTACGGCGAATGGTCGCCCAGTGACTATGTCCAGACATAAAGACGTTCTCCTTCTTGTTTTCTTTCTAAAATCAGTTTCAAGGAGTGAATTATACCATTGAGACTTTGTGCCGAGATTTGGAATTGCGCCCGGCAATGCCATCCATTGAAACGGGTATAGTAAAATAGGGATGTTATGTCCAATTTATATTCGCGGGTATTTCATGCAACGATTCGCTTGTTTAAGCATCAAAAAGTTGTGTTGCTATGAAAAATCATCTCACAGGAGCGTTTACATGTCAGAACAAGTTGATGTATTGGTTATTGGCGCGGGGCCGGGCGGGTATGTGGCTGCCATCCGCGCTTCGCAGTTGGGATTGAAAACCGCCATCGTCGATAAGCAGTGGCTGGGCGGGGTGTGTTTGAATGTTGGCTGTATTCCGTCGAAGGCGTTGCTTAAGAATGCTGAAGTGGCCCATACGCTGCTGCATCGCGGCAAGGAGTTTGGCTTTTCGTTCGAGAATCTCAATCTCGATTACGGCGCAGCGGTCAAACGCAGCCGCCAGGTTTCGGATCGGTTGGTGAAGGGGATTGGTTTTTTGATGAAGAAGAACAATGTTACCGTTCACATGGGCGAGGCCAAACTGACGGCGCATGACGCTTCAGGGCCGTTGACCACCGTCAGCGTGACCGGTAAGGATGGCGCGGTGAGCGAACTGAAGGCGAAGAATGTCATCGTTGCTACGGGGGCCTCCTCGGCGGTGCCGGGCGCGTGGAAGGTGGACGGCGAGAAAGTTGTCACCTATTGGGAAGCGATTTTGCAGAACAAACTGCCCAAGAGCGTGGTTGTGATTGGTTCGGGCGCGATTGGGGTTGAGTTTTCGACGGTTTGGAGTTCTTACGGAGTCGATGTGACCATTGTCGAGATGCTGCCGCGCATTGTGCCGCTGGAAGATGAAGATGTCTCGAAGGAATTGGAGAAGGAATTTAAGAAGCGCGGAATCAAGGCCCTGAGCGGGCATAAGGTCGAGGCGGTCGAGACCAGCGATTTGGGGGTGCGCGTCACGGTATCGGCTGATACCGGAGGTACATCCGGCACAAGCGGTGAGACAAAAGTTCTCGAGGCGGAGCAGGCTCTCGTGGCAATCGGCTTCCGTCCCAATTCCAAAGGACTGGGGCTTGAGGAAGTTGGCGTCAAAATTTCGGAACGTGGCATGGTCGAAATCGACGAGAAGATGCAGACCAACCTGGCCGGCGTGTATGCGATTGGCGATGTGACCGGCAAATTGATGCTGGCGCATGTGGCTTCGGCGATGGGTATTTTGGCTGCCGAGGCGATTGCCGGGCATGAAACCCACCCGCTCAACTATGAAATGATGCCGCGCGCCACCTACTGCCAGCCGCAAATCGCTTCGTTTGGCCTGACCGAGGCCCAGGCGAAGGAGCGCGGTTACAATGTGAAGGTTGGGCGTTTCCCCTTCCAGCCGAATGGTAAGGCACTCGGCCTGGGCGATTACGCCGGGTTTGTCAAACTGGTCATCGATGAGCAGTATGGCGAGATTTTGGGCGCTTCGATGATTGGCCCGGAAGTGACCGAACTGCTGCCCGAACTGACCCTGGCGCAGATGATGGAACTGACCCCGGCGGAGATTGCCCGCAATGTCCACGCTCACCCGACGATTTCGGAGGCGATTATGGAGGCGGCGCACGCGGCGGAGGGTAGCGCGATTCATGTGTAGGGGGGATTGGTTAATGGTTAATAGTTAATAGTTAATAGTTAATGGCTAATGGTTAATGGAGCATCCCCGCCGGGTTTGGGCGGGGATGTTTTTGTTTTGAGAAAATGGGCTAATCGGATTCGAACGGCGTGCCGAGCGAGGCGGGTGGTTTGGCTTGCAGGGTGCGAATGAGATTTTCGAGGCGGTGGCGGGTGGTTTCGGGCAGGGCGGCCAACATGCGCGCCACCCATTCGGTATCGCCGATGTTGACCAGCAGCAGGGTTAGAATCATGAGCGGGAAGGGGGCCACCTGCAACACTTGCGAGGGGATGCCCGGCAAAACAGGCTGCAAGACCAGCCCCAACCATTGCAGGATGGCGAACAGGTATGCGCCGAAAGCGGCCCGTAGTGGATTCCAGCCGCCGAAGATGGTGATTGCCAGCGCGATCCAGCCAATTCCGTCGAGGCCTGAGATGGTTCCTTTCCAACCGGCTTTGACGGAGAGCGAGTACATTGGCCCGGCCAGGCCGATGAGCGCGCCACCAGCGATGACGTACAGGTAGCGCAGCCGTTTCACGTCTGCCCCGCGCACAAAGGCCGAGGCTGGTTTTTCGCCAATGCCGCGCAGCATGAGGCCGGGGCGGGTTCGGAAGATGTATGCCCAGGCCGCAAATATCAGGATGAAGGAGAGATAGGTCATCAGGTCGTGCCGGAAGAGCAAGGTTCCGAGAGCGGGGATGTCGTTGAGGCCTGGGATGGGAAGCAGGCCCAGGCGCGGGCCCATATCTCCCATGTAGCCATTTCCTAGAAAATAGGCCAGGTCGCGGCAGGTGATGGCCAGCACAAACCCAACCGCTACTTGTGAAAGTTTGAGAGTGATGGAAGAGTAGGCGACGATGGCGGCAACCAGCGCGCCGACCAAGGCCCCGGTTAGAAATCCGGCCAGCAGGTTGTTTGTTTCCACTGCAACGGCAAAACTCGCCATGGCTGAGAGCAGAATCGTTCCGTTGAGCGATAGGTTGATGACTCCGGCGCGTTCCGAGAAGGTTTCGCCAATAACGGCGAAGAGGATTGGGGCGGCGCTGACGAATACGCCAGCCAATCCAATCAGCAGGGTTTCGTTGGTCATGAGGAAGCCGCCTTTCGGTTAAAGTATTTCTGGCGCATGCCTTCAGCCAGCAAAACGAACAGCACCAGAACGCCTTGTAAAACGCCGGCCAGAGAAGAATCAAGTTTGTGCAGAATGGGCAGTTGGATGCTGCCAATGTTGAGCGCGGCAAAGAAGAGCGCCACCGGCGCGGCCCAAACTGGGTGGAAGTTGACTAACATGCCAATCATCAGCCCCATATACCCGTAACCGCTTGAGATGGACGGAATGAGGCGGTGATAAACCGCTGTTACCTGAACTGCGCCGGCTAAACCGCCCAGCGCGCCGCACAAAAAGAAAGCCAGCATCATGTGCTGCCAGGTGGGAATACCCAAAATGTAAGATGCGCGCGGGTTTTTGCCAACGGCTTTGAGTCGCAGTCCAAAATAGGTGCCGCGCAGCAGGAAATAGACCAGAATGACCGCGGCGATGCCGAGCAAGAGCGCCCAGGGGCTTAATCTTAATCCCGAAAAGGTTGCCAGGCGAAAGGCTTCGTCGAAAGGCTCGGTGCCACTCATTGAGGCCACGCCGGGGCGTTTCCAGGGCCCAAAAATCAGCCATAAAGAAATTGAAGTTGAAACAAAGTTTAGCCCCAGCCCGCCAAAAATTTCGTTTACGCCGCCAAAGGTTTTCATTACGCCGGCCAGCGAGGCCCATAACGCGCCGCCTAACATCCCTGCGATGATTGCCAGCGCAAGCACGAGCGCGGGCGGTAGAGCGGTATCTTGTAACAGGCGGATGGCGCCGGTGGTAAAAATAGCGCCCAGCATGATTTGGCCTTCAATACCGATGTTCCACAACCCGGCGCTGAAGGTGATGAGCAGCCCGGCTGAAACCAGCACCAGCGGCACCCAGGCGCTTAAAACGCTTGCAAAACGGTTTGAAGAACCAAGCGCGCCGCCGACAATATCGCCAAAAACGCTAAAGGGTTGCGCGCCAACGGCCAGCAAGATGAGAAAAGTGAATATCAGGGCCAGGAGTAAGGCCCCCAGTCGCAAGAGTAAGATATTCCAGCGCGAATCAGGCATTGGCGGCCTCCGTTGTGTTGGTAATCTTTTCCCAGCCTTTGCCGCCGATGAGTTGACCGAGTTGCTCTACGCTGGTGCTGGCGGCATCAATCGGGGGCGAAACCTGGCCTGAGAAAAAGACCAGGATGCGGTCGCTGTATTGCAGGATTTCATCGAGATCTGACGAAATGAAGAAAATGGATGTGCCTTGCCGACAGCGTTCTTTGAGTTTGCTCCAGATATACATGACGGATTCAATATCCAGTCCGCGGGTGGGGTGTTCGACCAGAATCAGGTCGAGCGGGTCGTTCATGAGGGAGAGCAGGGCGCGCTGCTGGTTGCCTCCCGAAAGCGATTCGACGCTGCTTTCGGGGCGGCCTTTGATGTTGAAGGATTTGATGTTTTCCTGTGATTTTTGCGTGGCAGCCGCGCGATTGATGAACATGCCTCGTTGTTCGCCGGCCAGAATGACGTGTTCGGTAAGGGTCATGCCTGGCACGAGTCCTTCTTCGAGGCGCGCGGCGGGCAGGTAAACCACGCCGTTTTTCTTAAAATCGTGGTAGGTGTGGGTGGTTAAATCTGTGCCTTTAAGGTACAAATGTCCGCCCGTTGGACGAACCAGCCCGGCGCAGGCCTGGAGAAAGAGCGACTGGCCCGATCCTTCCATGCCAGCCAGCCCAATGACTTCGCATTGACGCAGGTTGAGGGATACGCGCTGAATTTTCAGTCGGTAATCTTCTACGGAAATGTTTTCAAGGCGCAAGACGCTTTCGCCTGGGTCGAAACTGGCGCGCCCGCCAAAAGTGATGACCTTGCCGAACATCATTTCGACCAGTTTTTCGGCATGAAAGGGTGGCGACATTTCGCCAACCAGTTTTCCTTGTTGCAAAACGGCAACGCGGTCGCATAAAACTTCTACATCTTCAAGTTTATGCGAGACAAAAATGATGGTTTTGCCTTCTTTTGCCAGAATTTTAAGCGTGGCAAATAGTTTTTCTTTTTGCAGGGCTGAAATACCGGTGGTGGGTTCGTCCAAAATCAGGACGCGGGCCCCCAGCCAGAGCAGGCGCAAGATTTCGAGTTGTTGGCGTTCGCCTACGGTGAGCGAATCGGTGTAGACGTTGGGGTTGAGGTGAAATCCAAATTGCGCGGCCAGTCGTTTGAAGTCTGCGGTGGCGGTGGCGTGGTCGAGGAAGAGTCCGCCGGGTTGTCCAAGAATGAAGTTGTCTATCACCTTGAGCGGGGGAAAGTCGAGCGGGTCCTGGTGCAACATGCCAACGCCATGATGGATGGCGTCGGCGGGAGATTGAATGACGACGGGTTTGCCATTCAATAAAACTTTGCCGCTATCAGCCTGAATGAAGCCGGATAGCACTTTCATCAGGGTGCTTTTGCCCGCGCCATTTTCTCCCAAAATGCCTTGTATCATGCCGGCAGGGATCGACAGGTTGATATTGTCGTTGGCGTGAACACTGCCAAAGGTTTTGTGAATATTCTGGAGTTCAACGTTCATGGTCAGTTCCCGGTCGCTCCGATGGTTAAAAATATTTGAAAAAACAGGGGCAGGTCTTGATTGTGACCTGTCCCTGTTTTGTTGGTTGGGGTTATTGTGAAACGCTTTGGCCTTCCATGCCTTCGAGCAATTGCGGCAGGTACCAAATCTGCTTAAAGGTGGCAACTTCGCCATCGGCCAGGAAGGGGGTGCCATCCTGATAGTTGAGTGGGCCGGTGAAGAGTTCTAACCCGCCAGCCAGTTCTGCAATGAAACTATCCACTGCGGTAGTGGCATCTGCTGAAAGCGCGTCGCCTTTCAGGAAGCCCATGGCCGAGGTATCGGGGTTGTTGATGTTGCTCCAATCGGGGCCGGGGACGAGGAAGGAGGGCTTCCAGGTTCCATCTTTGGCCTGGCGGATGGCCTCGGCATAGGAGGGCCCCCAGTTGTAGTAGGGGACGCCCAGGCAGATTTCGGGGCCTTCTTCACAAGCGCCGATGTAGTCATACGGGGCTGCCCAAACTTTCATGCCTTCGGCTGCGCGTTTGCGGGCTTCGGTGACAACTTCGGTGGTGTCGATGCCAGAGATGGCTACATCATAACCGCTGTTGAAGAACTCGTTGGTAACCTGGGTCGGGTCGGAGGTGACGCCGGGGATGTTGAACCAGAAACCAATCCAGGTCACTTTGAATTCCAGGTCGGCGGGGTCATTGCCGCGATATTTTTCCCAGCAGTATTTGGCGCCCAGGTACGAAGCGGCGGTGTAGCGGCGGGTTTCTTCATTAATCAGCGGGCCAACATAGCCGATTTTGCCGGTTTCGGTGGTCATGGCGGCGGCGCAGCCTGAGATGGCCTTGCCGTATTCCATGTTAACCATGATGTTGCCGAGATTGGGCAGGCCTTTGTAGGCTGCGCCTTCTTCCCAGGCTGAATCGCCGGAAGCGTGGATGACGATGACTTCAGGATTGGCCTGGGCAAATTCAAGCGCGCCATCTTTCATATCGTCGGAGTTGAAGATAATCAGTTTGGCGCCCTGGGAGGCCAGTTCTTCAGCCAACTGGGCTGGGGTGGTACCGGGGCGGTCGGCGGGGTTTACTTTGTCGATGTAAATCAGTTTTGTGCCGGGCACATTTTTCTCGACATATTCGCCGCCTTCGTGATGAGCCTGGCTCCAGCCACGGTCATTGTATGGGCCGACATGCAACATACCGAAGATGAAAGGCTCATCGGATGCTGCGGGTTGCTCTGCCGGGGCAGTTGGGCTGCCGCAGGCTGCCAGTACCAGGGCAAAAAGTACCAGCAACGAACTAAGGGGTAAAAACTTTCGCATGGTGTTCCTCCTTTATGGGGCAGGTGAATGTTGATGAAAGGGGCATTCCCTTTCATTGGATTGCGCAACTGGCACGGCGTAGAGCATTGGCTCTGTGCCAGGAACTACCTTTCAAAAGTACGGCTTGGCCTGTCAGGGCCACAGACAGCGGGAGAATTTGTCTGACAAATGCGATTGTTTTATTATCGCATATTTTTTTATCTTTGGCTATACTGTTTTTTCAAGTTCATCGATGTCTTGAATTTGCAAAAGGAGCGCATCGATTGAAACTTGCAACTCGCGCAGCGAGAGCGCCAGGGAGCCAAGTAAAAGGAACAGGCTCAGTCCAAAGACAATTTTTCCAAAGGTTGCCAGCCCGGCAAACAGCAGAAACATGCACAGCACGCAGAGAAAGAAACTCGATACGCCCAAAATTTGCATGTTGCGTATGATGACAATGCGATAGCGCAAATTATGCAGTTGTCCGATTATTTTTCGGTCTGGTTGGGATTTGTAGCGACTGTACAGGTCTCGAATCAAGGCGGCCAGGGTCAGGAAACGGTTGGTGTAGGCCAGCAAAAGCAGTGAAATGGCCGGAAAAAGCAGGGCGGGCGTGGTGAGAGAGAAATCCATAGTTGGAAAAAGTATATCCTTGTTTGCGTGATAGGGATTGCCCCGGATGGGTTATTTTTCAGTTTGGCTTTTATTTTTGTCTTTGGGCAGCGAACGCCAAACCCAGCCCAGCATAAATCCGCCAACCTGCCCCAAAATAATGGCTTGCCAAAAAGCGGCCAGCCCGCGTCCATCCAGCCATTCGATGGCGCCAGGCAATTCCAGAATTAAATAATTATAAACCAGCAGCCCGCCCAGAAAAACCAGCATGGCCCAGCGCATGGCCCAGCGCGGGTCAAGAATCTGAATAATGATCCAATAGGTAATGCCTGCGCCGCCTGAAATTGCCAACATGACCAATGCCCAACCGAAGATGTTCGGAAAGCCGGCATTCATCAACGGGTTTTCACGCTCAACCGGCTCGGGTGTGTTTACGGGTGTTGGTTCGGGCGTGGGGGTAGGTTCAGGGGTTGGGGTGATAATCAAAACCGAGCCGCCCTCGCCAGAGACATCTAATTGAAGAATGTTTGATTGAGTGGCCGGTTCGCTCTGGGCGCGAATTTCAGCCATGCCGGCTTGCTCCAAGCGGAAGGAGGCTTTGGCGTGTCCCTGGCTGGTGATTGTCTCAATTTGCTGCCCCAGGCCGCCTTCCACTTGCAAAATAAAGCGAACCACGGTGCCATCTGGCACGGGATTGCCGTTATGGTCGAAAATGGTTCCGGTGCGAATGGCAATACTCTCGCCTAATTTGAAAACCGGAACAGGCGCAACTTCAGGCGTGGGGCCTTCCTGGGTGGGAAGTTCTGTTTCGGGAATATCTAAGGCCAGGGGAATGATCTGGTTGGGGTTGGGGGCCATGACCGAAATCAGGTCGTAGCCCAGGCCGGGAATGGAAACAGGCGAAGCCCCAATCGGACTGATTTCCTGAAAGAGCAGACGCGCAGCCACTTCGATAAACGGGGCCGATTCGCTGTACAGGCTGTAATAAGCCGTCAGGTTTGAAATATCCGTCGCATCAAGATAGTAGGGCGCGCCAAAGGCAAAAAGAACCACTTTTTTATTTAGCAACAGGCTTTGTTTTTCGGCAAAAAAGCGTTTGAAAATTTCTGCCTGCGGGCGGCCTTCGCTTAAATCCAGCGTTGAAAAGACCACCCAATTGGCCCGCCGCAAATGGCTTGTCAGGAGCGTGCTTTCGGGATTGTTGTCCAGATATTGCGCCAACTCATCGAAAGAGTAAGAAGAAAGATTGGCAGGCGTTACCAGCGCGCCGGTTTGCGGGCCATATAAGGCCAGCACAGAACTTTGCAACGCATCGCGCGGCAAAATTGTATCTTGCGGACATTCGGCGCATTGTTGATACTGGCGCGTATCGGTGAAGAAGACAATATAATCGCGCGGGCCGGGCGGTTCGGGCAAAATGCTCGATAACTCGCCGCGCGAGGGGCTAAACAGACTGGCCGCCTGGCGCGCCACCGTAAAGGTCAGGTCGGTGGACGGATTTAATTCATCCAGACTCACGCGATTGATACGCGTATTGCTCAAAGTAAAAGCCGGGTACAAACGATATTTCAGGGCCAGTAACCGCAGCACCGAATCATCGACCCGATTGGCAAAAGCCGGGTCTTCGCGGTATTTTTGGGTGAAGAAATCGAGCACCCGCAAGTTGGTTGTGTAATTATCTTGCATGTCGCTCGATTGAATATCGCCCAGGTACAACAAATCATTGCCAGCCAGAAACGCATCGCGCGCCACCAGCCGGGCCGAAAAACTCTCCAGGCCGGGGTCATAAAAACGGCGCACCGCGGGCGTGCCCAAATCATCGCTGACCATAATGCCGCCGTTTTGCCGCCAGGAATCCAATTGGGGCAGCGCCAGCAACTGCCCCAGGGCTTGCGGGTCAAAACTAATCGGGCGGGTGGTGGCGCGAATGTTGCCCTGAAACCCCTGGTAACGAATATGTGAAACCAGCAAGCCATCGGCCTGGCTTTCAGGGTTTGGCGCAAGGCCCGTTACCGCAAAAAACGGGGCCAAATCGGTCGTTTTCAAATCTTCAAGCGAACGCCGCACCGTGGAAACTTCTTGCTCGGTGGGACGGTCGGTGCTGCCTCGGCCCGGAAAATGCTTGGCAACCACCGCCATGCGTCCATTACTGCCCGTTTTCAGCCCGCCAATAAAAGCGCGGCCCATCTCGCTTACCCAGTAAGGATCGCCGCCAAAAACCCGCGTGCCTAAATCTGAAGCGATGGCCGGGTTGGGGGTGCTGAGTACATCCAGTGAAAGGCCAAGATAAAAGTTGAACCCTATGGCCGACAACTCGCGCCCCATCACCTCGCCGGCGCGATTGGCGTTGGCTGAATTCCAGGTAGCGCCAATTGCCATTTGATCGGGTAAATGGGTCAGGCCAGAGAAAATTTCATCGTTGGGCGCGCCGCCGCCTTCCTGGGCAATCCCTACCCACAGCGGAATATAGGCGCGCGGCGCATTGGCATCGGTCGCGTTCAATGATTGCCGCCACTCGGCTTCCTGAAGCGCATCGACCAATTCGTAGGCCGATTGCACCGTATTGGGCGCGGCCACAAAGTTATTGTTGGCTGCCGTTAGCACCACGCCGCCAACATGGTAATTGACAATCAAATCATAAATGGGCGATTCTTCGTCAAATTCACTGCCATCAAACGTCACCAGAAACAATTGCCCCACCCGCTCTTCGGGCGTCATGCGCGCCAGCAGGGCTTCGGCTTTGAGCATCTCCCCGCTTTGCGCCTGGGCCGAGTAACCCGGCCAGGGCAGCGAAACCACCATCAGCAACAGCAAAAACAACGAAATTAAGCGTGTTTTCAGCATACATCTGCCCATTTTTGGAGAATCGCGGCCTGTTCTTCGGGCTGGATGTTGCCGCCCGAAATCACCACCACCGCCCCCGGCGCCTGACTGCCAATCAGGGCCGCCGCCATCGCCACCGCGCCTGAGCCTTCCACCGTTTGACCATAGTTTTTCCATGCGAAGGCCACTGCCCGCGCGATGTCCTCTTCTTCCACCAGCACAATTTCATCGGCCAACTGACGGATGAGCGGCACGGTAATCGACCCCGTTTCGACAGGCCCGGTCAACCCGTCGGCCAGCGAGGGCAGGTCTGGCACGCCCTCCTGCGTATTGCGCGTGAAAAGACTGTGCATAAAGGCTGAGTTCCTGGCCTGCACCCCCACCAGCCGCGCGCGCGGATTGGCCTGTTTGAGCGCCAGCCCAACCCCAGCCAGCAACCCGCCGCCGCTGACCGGCACATACCAGGTCAGGTTAGCCGCTGCGGGGGTTTGGGCTAAAATTTCGAGCGCCACCGTTCCCTGGCCGGCAATTACCCCGGCATCATTATAGGGCGAAACATAAGTGCCGCCCGCCTCCGCCGCATAGCGGATGGCGGTTGCCTCGGCTTGTTCATAGCCGCCTGGCACAAGTTCCACGCTCGCGCCCAGGGCGCGCATGGCCTCGATTTTGCGCGGCACGGCATGTTCCGAAGCAAAGACTTTCACCGGCGCGCCGCTCAATTGGGCGGCATAGGCCAACCCCTGGCCGTGATTGCCCGCCGAAGCCGTCACCAGCCCGGCCTGGCGTTCCCAGTCTTCGAGCAGCAGGGCTTTGTTTAATGCGCCCCGCAGTTTGAACGAGCCGGTGATTTGATGATTTTCCCATTTAAGCCACAAACTCCGCTGCGAGTCATGCGTCAGCGGGGTGGTGCGAATGTGCGGGGCAATGCGCTTTTGCGCGTCGGTGAGCCAGTTGTAGGGGAACATTCAGTGGTCAGTATCCAGTGTTCAGTATTCAGTCCTGAGCGGAGGGTCGAGTAGGCGTGCTCTTTGCGCCATATCGAGACCCGTAGTTGAAGGGCGGTGGTGAGTAATTAGTAACCAGTATCCAGTCCTGCGCGGAGGGTCGAGTAGGCGCGCTCTTTGCGCCATATCGAGACCCATAGTCGAAGGACGGTTCTGCCAACGAATGTCCTTCGACTGCGCCTCATCAAGAGCATGCGGTTCCGCTCACCTGTGCTGGCGCACGGCACAAGCAGGACATGTTTTCAACGCCCAAACACAGCGCGGGCCAGTTGCGGGTCATCGGTAAAAATGCCATCGACGCCCAGGGTTTGCATGCGGCGCATTTCGTCGGGGTCATTCACCGTCCAGGTGTAGACGCGGCGTCCTCGGGCGTGGGAGCGTTGGACGCTGGATGCGCTGACATCGCCGCTGAAGGGGTGGTCGGCTTGCAGTTGCAGGAGATTGCCCCAGCGGCGCTGCCACCAGCCGGCGGGGCCGGGCAAGGCCAGTTGTCCGCGAGGCAGGCCGGGGGTTAGCCCGCCCGCGCGGATTAAGTTGTGCGGAAAAAAGGACGAGTAGAGTATCCGCTCGTGCAGATGGTAACGTTCGACCAGTTCCGCGACTTTTTCCACCAGGTTATCGAAGGGCGTGGCGTAGTTGGTCAGTTCGATGTTCATGAAGAGTTTTTCGCCAACGGTCTCGAAGATTTCAGCCAGGGTAGGGATGCGCTCGCCGCGATATTGTTCGCCAAACCAGGCCCCGGCATCGAGTTTTTTGAGTTCGGCCAGGGTGTATTGGCTGAGTTTACCCGCGCCGTTGGTGGTGCGGTTGAGGGTGGCATCGTGATGGGCAACGACGTGGCCGTCTTTGGTGAGTTTTACGTCGAACTCGATGGCGTCTGCGCCGTGTTCGTGGGCCAGTTGGAAGGCGGCCAGGGTGTTTTCAGGCGCGTGGGCCGATGCGCCGCGATGGGCGAAGAGGGTGGGGAGGGGTAACTGGTGGAACATGGTATCTTTAAAATGTCCTTCGACTTCGCTTTCTTGTTGCACGGTCTCAAGCCCTGAGCGGAGGGTGGCGCGTATTTTGCGCCGCCTGTAGTCGAAGGGCGGTTGTTGAGCCTGTTTAGAGTTCTACAAAATAAGATGCCGCTGCCCGGCCAAGCAGTTCGCGGTTCATTTCGGGTTCGATGTTCATGTAGCGGGCAATATCGATAATCTGGTCGCACAGATCGCGCGGGTGCGAGGCGCGCAGTTTGCGGTTGCGTTTGATGTACCATTCTTGCAACAGGTAGGCCAGGCCCTGATCGTTGTATTTGACCTTTTTGGCCTGGGCCACGCGGCGGAAAATTTCGCGAAATTCTTCATAGGAAGGGTCGCCGATTTCGATTTTGTGGCGCAGGCGGCGCAGGAAGGCTTCGTCCACCAGATCGCGCGGGGGCAGGTTGGTCGAGAAGACAACCAGCACATCAAACGGGACTTCGATTTTGCGCCCGGTGTGCAGGGTGAGAAAATCGACCCGGTTTTCGAGCGGCACAATCCAGCGATTGAGCAAATCGCGCGGGCGCACTTGTTGGCGGCCAAAGTCGTCGATGAGCAGAATGCCGCCGCTGGCTTTTACCTGGAAGGGGGCTTCGTAGTATTTGTGGGTGTCGTCAAAGACCAGGTCTAGCCCGGCCAGGGTCAGTTCGCCGCCGACGACGATGAAGGGGCGTTTGACGTGTACCCAGCGTGGGTCTCGTTTGGCTCCAGAGCGCAGCGAGCCGGTGCCGGAGGCGGTGGCGTCGTCATCTTTGGCGCGCTGATGGTTGACCGAGTCGTACAGTTTAATCACCTGTCCATCGACATACAGGGAATAGGGAATATACATGTTTTGGGTCAGAATCAGGTTGCCAAAGGCGCGGGCCACGCTGGTTTTACCGTTGCCTGGCGGGCCATACAGGAAGATGGATGTGCCAGAGTTAAGCGCCGGGCCAAGTTGCTCGAATGTGGTTTTGGAAAGCACCAGTTGTGAGAGCAGTTGGTGCATGGCGCGCGCCGTAACCGGAATGCGCTGGCGGCTTTGCAGGCGAATCGATTTGTTGTAAATTTCTATCGGCACGGGGGCGGGGCCGGCATACTGGCTGCGATCAATGGCCTCGCGGGCCCGCTCAATGCCCGCGCCGGTAATGGCATATTGATACGAGCCTTCACCCAGGCCCATCGCCGAAGATTTAACTTCGACCAGCTTCTCGCGTTTGAGCGATTCCAGAATCAGGTCGGTAACGCCGGCGAAGGGCAGGGCAATTTCTTCGGCCACTTTGAAGCCGGAAAGGTAGCCTTGAAAGTAGAGAATTTTCAGGGCCAGGTCTTGCAGCCAGAGTTGTGAAAGGCCGGTATCGTCAATTCGGGTAATGGGTGGCGGAACAAAGTTAGGCCCGCTGCCGGCCGCCGCAGGGCGAGCGGGGAAATTGGTATTAAGGGACATGGGTACCTGCCTGGATAATGAAAATGTGGATAATAAGACCAGTAAGATTATAGCATGTCAGGCTGTAATGGCTGAATCCAGGCGAAAGAAATATCTGTTTTGTAATGTATAATACCGCCCATGAACCTTTCAGTGATTATTCCCGTTTACAATGAAAAAAATACCGTGCGAGAAATCGTCCGCCGGGTGCAATCTACCGGCCTGGCCTGGGAAATTTTGATGGTGGACGATGGCTCGCAAGACGGAACCCGCGATATTCTGGCCGAAATGGATGGCAAAGATGGCGTACGCGTCATTTTGCATGAGAAAAACCAGGGCAAAGGCGCGGCGGTGCGCACCGGTTTGCAAAACGCGCGCGGCGATGTTTTCCTGATTCAAGATGCCGATCTGGAGTATGACCCGCGCGATTACCCGGCCCTGCTCAAACCGATTGAAGAAGGCCTGGCCGATGTGGTCTATGGCTCCCGTTTTTTGGGCGCGCCGCATCGCGCGATTCTGTTCTGGAACATGGTCGCCAACAAATTGCTGACTCTGATGACCAATATCCTCTACAACAACATCCTGACCGACATGGAAACCGGCTACAAAGTTTTCAGGCGCGAAATTGCGCAGGATATGAAACTGCGCGCCAACCGCTTTGATTTTGAACCGGAATTTACCGCCAAAATTCTCAAAAAAAATGTGCGCCTGTTTGAAGTACCCATCACCTTCAACCCGCGCGAATATTCTGAAGGCAAAAAAATTGGCCTGCGTGATGCCTTTGAAGCGGTTTGGGCTTTGTTGAAATATCGTTTTGTAGATTAACAGTCCTTGACGCACTGAACAAATGTGCTATACTCTTGCCATCGTTACCTTTACACCTTTTTGGAGAAAAAATGGCTCGAAAATCTACCTCTAAAACTGAAATCACCCCCAGCGCGGGCATGAGCGACGCCAAGCGCGCCGTGTTGGATAAAGCCCTGGGCGATATTGTCAAACGCTACGGCGACGGCTCCATCATGCGCCTGGGCGAAGCCCACAGCATGGTGGTCGATACCATCCCAACCGGTTCGCTCTCGGTCGATATTGCCCTTGGCGTTGGCGGCCTGCCGCGCGGACGCATCACCGAAATCTACGGGCCAGAATCATCCGGTAAAACCACCCTGTGCCAGCACATTGTGGCCGAAGCCCAAAAATTGGGCGGCACCGCAGCCTTTATCGACATGGAACATGCCCTCGACCCCTCTTACGCGGCCAAAGTGGGCGTCGATATCGACAACCTGCTCGTTTCGCAGCCCGATACCGGTGAACAGGCCCTTGAAATCGCCGAAACCCTGGTTCGCTCCGGGGCGGTCGATGTCGTCGTGGTCGATTCAGTGGCCGCCCTCGTGCCGCGCTCCGAACTCGAAGGCGACATGGGCGATGCCACGATGGGCGTTCAGGCCCGTTTGATGAGCCAGGCCCTGCGCAAACTTTCCGGCGCCATCAACCAGACCAAAACCATGCTCATTTTCACCAACCAGTTGCGCCAGAAAATCGGCGTCATGTTTGGCAACCCCGAAACGACCACCGGCGGGCAGGCCCTCAAGTTCTACGCCTCCGTGCGCCTCGATGTGCGCCGCATCCAATCCATCAAACTTGGCGCAGAAGTCATCGGTAATCGTACCCGCGTTCGCGTTGTCAAAAACAAAGTTGCCCCGCCCTTCCGCACTGCCGAATTTGACATCATGTACAACGAAGGCATCTCAAAAGAAGGCGACCTGCTCGATCTGGCAACCCAACTCGAAACAGTCCAAAAACGCGGCGCTTTCTTCTCCTATGGCGATATTCGCCTCGGCCAGGGACGCGAAAACTCCAAAGAATTCCTGCGCCAAAACCCTGAAGTAGCCTTTGAAATTGAAACCATTATTCGCCAAAAAGCCCTCGGCGGCGAACTCGTCCTGCCGGTGGATATGGGCGACGAAGATGGCGGCAGCAGCGAAGACTAACCCCACCCTCCAACGCATGATTGGGAATGGGCCATACGCCTTGCGTATTGCCTGTTCCCTTTTTCTTTTTTTGCTCACTGCTTGCGCCTCGCCTGCCACGCCGACTCCGTTTCTGCCCCCCACCGCGCCCGCCAGCCCCAGCCCGGTTGCCACCATCCTCAGCCTGTGGACCGCCACCCCCGCCCCGCTCGCGCCAGACCTCGAACCGTCTGCCACGCCAACTGCTGAATCCACGCCTGGAGCATCGATTCCCGACTCCGCCCCGACATCCGAGGCAACCCCCGATTCAATTCCCAGCCCTGGCCCGCCCCCCGAAACTTGCCTCGATGGCCTGACCTTCCTCGAAGACCTGACCGTGCCAGATGGCAGTTCCATCGCGCCCGGCGAGCGCATCGACAAGCAATGGCGGGTGCGCAACAGCGGTTCCTGCGATTGGGATTCAGGCTATCGCCTTAAACTGGTGGGGGGCTATCCGCCGCTGGGGGCCGAACTCAGCCAGCAACTCTTCCCGGCTCGCGCTGGCAGCGAAGCGACCATTCAGATCGTTTTTCGCGCTCCGCCAGCCAGCGGTTTGTATCGTTCGGCCTGGGTGGCCTATAACCCTGCCGGGCAGGTCTTTGGCGATATGATTTTTATTGAGTTTGTGGTGCCATAGCCAGGGGCAATTCAACGCAAAAGGTTGTGCCGCGCCCCGGCTCAGAATTGACTCGAATTTTTCCCCCGTGATGTTCAACAATCCAATAGGCAATCGAAAGTCCCAGCCCAAAGCCGCTTACCTTTGAGCGCGTGCGCGATTTTTCGGCGCGGTAAAAGCGCTCAAAAATGTGCGGCAAATCTTCGGCAGGGATGCCCGGCCCGGTGTCGCTGACTGTGATTGTGACCAGCGCATCGGTTTTTGCCATGCTCACTGAAACTTGTCCGCCCTGGGGCGTGTATTGAATGGCATTCGAGATCAGGTTGAGCAAAACTTGCTTCAGCCGGTCGCGGTCTCCGGTTACGAGGGCCTGGTCTATTTCGGTTAATTTCAGGCGCGCTTTGTCGCCGGCCAGCACGCGCATTTGTTGAAAAACTTCCAGCACCAGGCCATCCAGTTCAACGGGAGTCTGGCTGAGGCTGAGTTTGCCCGATTCCGCCTGAGCGAGGAGCAGCAAATTACTCACCATGCGCGTCAGGCGGTCCGATTCGTCTTTGATTGAGTCCAGCAGTTCGGCATCGGGCCCCAGTTTGCGGATTAAGTCGGCATTGCCTTTGATGACGGTTAGCGGGGTGCGCAGTTCGTGCGAGACATCTGCCAGGAAGCGCTGTTGGGCGGTGAACAGGGTTTCCAGTTGCTCCAGCGAGTAATTGAAGGCCCCCGTCAGGGTGCCGATTTCATCGTTGGATGGGCCATCGTAGGGGATGCGCCGCGAAAGGTCATCGGCGCGGGTGATTTGTTCGGCAATTTCGGTGGCGGTTTGCAACGGTTTGAGCGCCTGCCCCAAACTGAGCCAGGATGCCAGGGCCGCCAGCGGCATGGCTATCAGGGCCAGAATGAGCAGCGCATAGAGCAGGCTGTTGCGGATGGTATCGACCAGTTCAAGGTTTACGCCCACCTGAATAACGCCCTGTGGACGCGCGCCAATCTGGTAAGGCGCCGATAAAACCCGCAGGTGATTGCCCTCAGCGGTGGTAATCGTGCGAAAGATGGGACTATTGGCGCGCAAGCCGGGCGGGTCGAGCGGGGCGGGTTGGGCTGATCTCTGGTTGCTGCCCAGATATTCGCCATCGCGCCGCCAGGCCTGGATGACCGCGTTGGCCGTCAGTTGCAGCGAGGGCAAACTCATCACGCGAACGCTTTCGGGCGTTTCACCGCCCAATTGTATGGCGGCTTCTTGCGCGTATAGTTTCAGGGTTTTATCGACCTGCTCGAACAGGGTTGCGCTGACAGAAAAATAGACCAGCATCCCAAAAAAAAGCAGGATGCCGCCCAGCAAGGTGGAGTAGAGCAGGGTTAACCTGGCGCGCAGCGACATGCGGGCTTACGGATTTTCGCGCAACACGTAGCCCACGCCGCGCACCGTGTGAATCAGGCGCGGTAGTTGGTCGTTGTCTTCCAGTTTTTGGCGCAGATAGCGGATGTAGACTTCCAGCACGTTGCTTTCGCCGCCGAAATCATAACCCCAAACGCGGTCGAAGATGACATCGCGGGTAAGCACCTGGCGCGGGTGGCGCAGGAAGAGTTCAAGCAGTTCATGCTCTTTGGCGGTTAGTTGAATCAGGCGATTGCCGCGCGTTATTTCGCGGGTGCTGGTGTTCAGCGAAAGATCGGCAAAGGTTAGCACCGGAATGCGCTCAGGCTGGGTGCGGCGCAACAGGGCGCGCACGCGGGCGATCAATTCATCGAGGTTGAAAGGTTTGACCATGTAGTCATCGGCGCCGGCATCCAGACCTTGAATGCGGTCTTGCACCGTGTCTTTGGCGGTCAGCATCAGGATGGGCACTTTGCTGCCCAGGCGCAGGCGGTTGCACACTTCCAGGCCGTCCATACCGGGTAGCATCCAATCCAGCACAACCAGGTCGGGTTTGTATTCGCGGGCATCGACCAAGCCGCTGTTGCCGTCAGTGGCAATTTCTATTGCGTAGCCCTCGCTGCTCAATCCGCGTTGCAGCATTTTGAGAATTGCGGGGTCGTCTTCAATAATCAGGATTCGCTCATTCATAATTGGCTCCTTGATTAAATTATACTCGTCTCTGGTAGAATCGCCGCATGTCTATCCCGCGCATCAAACGAATCTTTGATATTCTGGTTGCTTTGGCTGCCATTTTGCTGCTTTCGCCGCTGCTGGCGCTGATTGCCCTGCTGGTGCGTCTCTTGCACGGCGCGCCGGTGCTGTTTGGGCAGATTCGCCCCGGCCACCGGGGGACTCTCTTCCGCATTTACAAATTCCGCAGCATGACCGATTCCCGCGCCGCCGATGGCAGCCTGCGCCCCGATTCGGAGCGGTTGACTCGTTTTGGGCGTTTTCTGCGCGCCAGCAGCCTCGACGAACTGCCCGAACTTTTTAACGTGCTGCGCGGAGAAATGTCGCTGGTGGGGCCGCGTCCGCTATTGGTGCAATACCTCGAACGCTACTCGCCCGAACAAATGCGCCGCCACGAGGTTTTACCGGGCATTACCGGCTGGGCGCAGGTCAATGGCCGTAATGCGCTTACCTGGCCCGAAAAATTCGCCCTCGACGTGTGGTATGTCGATCACTGGTCTTTCTGGCTGGATATCAAGATTCTGTTGCTCACAGTTTGGAAAGTGTTCAGGCGCGAAGGCATCTCCCAGCCCGGACACGCCACCGCCGAGGAGTTTATGGGGAATGAAATAGAATAAGAGTCCATCCGAAAATTCATTCGAGCCGCTGCTACGCCGGGCGATGAATCGCCCGGCTATCATTACGAAGCCCGCTTTGCGGGCTAAGTCGCGCCTTCAGTCGCCTTCAGGCGACTTCGTAGATTAGCCCGGACATTCATGTCCGGGTGGTGCTTTTCCCTTGCGTGTAATCCTGGGATGGTTTGTTGTGCAATATTCATTGCTTAATCTGGTTGTATTGTGCAGGTTAATTTTTGATACAATCAATTTGATTTTTGTCAATATATCGAGAAAGAACAAATGTTTTATCAATGATATAATCTAACCGGAGATAATTTTATGCCAGTGGCAAATTCAAAACCATTGTTTGATGATTTTATCAAAACATGTACCCCGTTGCTCAAAATTCCTGAACTTGAACAGGCTATGCGGACTCGTGTTCGTAGTATTGTGGATGAACTTCTAAATTTTCAATCAAGTGATGACCCTGCTCAAAATCTTAAGCAATTCTTGCAAAAAGATGAAAACTTCTTAGGGGTTTTACTTGCCCTAACAAATCTATCTCAAGAGAAATTTTTGAGAATCATTACTGCCCAAAGATTTGCGGCACAAGATTTTGGTCCCGAATGGGGAGCGGATAGAATTTACAGGAAAATAAGAAATGACGATGTTTTTGCTGAACAAATTGCGCGGTTATTTCTTGATGGTAGAGACAGTAGGTTATTAGCCGAGCAAGTGGCTGATTTTTATCTTGATCAACTTTCTTTGCCCGATAATTGGTCTGAAATAATTCGTGACCAAAATGTAATTGGCAATATTGTTCGCAAAAAACTAACGGGAGAATATACTGACCAAAAAGGTGCGTTTGTTGAAAGACGAATTAGTGAAATTCTTGAAAGTGTCAGAATAAAATATGGCGTGACGCACTCGCACGGACAAGTCCGAATGGTTGGTAAAGAGATTGACCATGCTATACCTTCTCTTGAAGACCCTTATGTGATGGTTATGGTCTCATACATGGAGACCACTTCGAGCAATCAAACAACAAGAGCAAACGAACAACAAGCAATGTATCAAAAAATTATTGGTGAAAATGTGCGTTACCCCAACAACCAGAGAGTTTTTGTCAATGTTGTTGATGGAGCAGGCTGGCTTGCTCGCCGGTCTGATTTAAGAAAGATGCACGAAGGTTGTCATTATTGTCTCAACATGCAAACTATCGACCAACTGGAGACAATCGTTGTAAATCATGTTCCAAAACGGTTTTTTCCCAGAAATTAAAATTAGAGGTATCAAATGACAAAAGATTATCTTGATAAAGTGATTTTGGGTGACTGTCTTGAAAGTCTATCTCGCATAGATTCCGACAGCGTAGATATGTGCTTTGCGGATCCCCCATTTAATCTTGAAAAAAAATATACAACATATAAAGACCAACGCCCTGATGACGATTATGTTGCATGGTGCAAATTATGGTTAGATGAATTGGTTAGGGTCACTAAGCCCACTGGTTCGATTTTCGTTCATAATATTCCGCGATGGCTTACTTACTATGCCACAATCTTGAATGAAAGTGCCTATTTCCGTCATTGGATTTCTTGGGATGCAATGAGCAACCCACTTGGCAAAACTCTTTTACCTGCTCATTACGGTATTTTATTTTATACTAAACAGCCCAAAGATTTCAAATTTTATGAAATTCGAGCCCCGCACAAAAAATGTCGTGTTTGTGATAACTATTTAAAAGATTATGGTGGAAAAAAAGACCAAATGCATCCCTTTGGCGCACTGGTTAGTGACGTTTGGACAGACATCTATCGTATTCGTCATAATGTACGCCGTGATGAACACCCATGCCAGCTTCCGATTCATTTACTGGAACGCATTGTTTTAATGAGCACAGACCCCGGTGATGTTGTGCTAGACCCGTTTTCTGGAACTGGCACAACTGCAATTGCCGCAAAAGCATTAGGGCGACATTACATTGGACTTGAACTTGACCCCATGTACAAGAAAATCTCAGAAGATAAACTGTCTAAAGTTGAACCGTCTTTGTATAACGGTTACTACGTCTCTTATTATTTGGGCAAGATTCAAAGTATAAGAAATGTTGATGCCATTCAACTGTTTCCACCACAATTAACTTCTGTTGAGAAGAAATTGATAAAAGCGAATGGAAGCGGAAATGGTCATAAGCCAAGCCAAGAAATACCCGAAGAACTTAGTATTGGAGTACAACCCATACTGCTGGAAAAAGAACCTGCTTATATTGTGAAGGCAAAGTAGTTTTCGCAAATAAAAACATCCGAAGTTACTCAGACTTCGGATGTTTTATTTAGGGAATGTCAAATGCCATCTACCGCTTCAACTGCCGATACTTCACCCGCGTCGGTTTTACATCTTTGCCGTAGCGAGCTTTGTAATCTTCCTCGTAATCGCTCCAGTTGCCCAGAAACAGACGCGCCTGGCTATCGCCCTCGAAGGCCAAAATGTGGGTACAGATGCGGTCGAGGAACCAGCGGTCATGGCTGACCACGATGGCGCAGCCGGCGAACTCTTCCAGCGCATCTTCAAGGGCGCGCAGGGTGTTCACGTCCAGGTCGTTGGTCGGTTCATCGAGCAGGATGACGTTGTGGCCTTCCTTGAGCATCTTGGCGAGATGGACGCGGTTGCGTTCCCCGCCTGAAAGCACGCCAACCTTCTTTTGCTGGTCGGCCCCTTGAAAGTTGAACGATGAGCAATAGCCGCGCGCGTTCACCTTGCGGCTGCCCAATTCCAATTGCTCAGCGCCGCCCGAAATTTCCTCGTAAACCGTTTTTTCGGGGTCGAGGCTGCGGTTTTGGTCGGCATAGCCCAACTTAACCGTTTCACCAATGCGGATGTCGCCACTTTCGGGTTTTTCCTGCCCGACAATCATCTTCAGCAGGGTGGTTTTTCCCGCGCCGTTGGGGCCGACGATTCCCACAATCGAGCCGGGTTCAATGTTTGCTGAGAAGTTATCCAAAATCAGACGTTCCCCGTAACTTTTGCTGATACCGTTTAACTGGATGACCACCTCCCCCAGGCGCGGGCCGGGCGGAATGTAGATTTCGCGCTCGCCGCGATATTGTTCCACTTCTTGCGACAGGAGTTTTTCATAAGCCGTGACGCGCGCCTGCCCTTTGGCTTGCCGCGCTCTGGGGGCCATCCGAATCCATTCCAACTCGCGTGAAAGGGTTTTCTGGCGTTTGCTTTCGGCTTTTTCTTCCTGGCGCAGTTGTTCCTGCTTCTGCTCCAACCAGGACGAGTAATTGCCCTGCCAGGGAATGCCATAGCCGCGATCCAGTTCCAAAATCCAGCCGGCCACGTTATCGAGGAAGTAGCGGTCATGGGTAACGGCGATGACCGTCCCCTTGTACTGTTGCAGGTGATGTTCAAGCCAGGCCACCGATTCGGCGTCGAGGTGGTTGGTGGGTTCATCGAGCAGCAGGATGTCTGGTTCGGTGAGCAGCAGGCGGGTGAGCGCCACGCGCCGCTTTTCGCCGCCAGAAAGGATTTTGATGGGCGTTTCTGACGGGGGGCAGCGCAGGGCTTCCATCGCCACTTCCAGGTGCGAATCGAGATTCCAGGCGTCCACTTTGTCGAGGGCGTCTTGCAGTTTGGCTTGCGCGGCGATGAGCGCGTCAAAATCGGCATCCGGCTCGGCAAATTTGGCGTTGATTTCGTCGTATTGGGCGAGCATATCCACAATTGGCTGAACGGCTTCGCGGATGATTTCGATGACGGTTTTGGATTCGTCCAGTTCCGGTTCCTGCGACAGAAAGCCGATGGTATAGCCGGGGCTTTTGGCGATTTCGCCCACATAATCCTGGTCGATACCGGCCATAATGCGCAGCAGGGTGCTTTTGCCCGCGCCGTTCAGGCCAAGTACGCCGATTTTGGCGCCGTAGTAGAAGCCGAGCGAAATATCGCGCAGCACTTGTTTGTTGGGGGGGTGAATGCGCCCAACGCGCATCATCGAGTAGATGACTTTTTTTGTATCAGTGCTCATAGATTCCTTGTTTTATTCGGGCATATCGTTCATTATCCATAGGATGAAGATGTCGATGATGTCCTGATTCATTTTGCGGCTGGGGGGCATTTCGCCAATCAGGATACGTCCTTCTGCATCAAGGATGGGTTTGTGTTCGATGGTTTGAATCAGGTAGGAGTTCATATCGCCGGCGATGATGTTTTTATCGGCGTTATCGCCGCTTTTGAGGATGTTTTCGTAAGTATCCATGAAATAGGCGTTGCTGTCTTTGCCTGGGCGGTGACAGGAAAGACAATAACGCTTAACAATTGGCTGGATATGGGTTGCATAGGTGGGAATTTCGCCCTCGGCCAGGGGCGGGTAAAGGGGCGGAATGTAGGGGGCTTCGTAGCGGTCGTCCCAGGCATAGCGCATGAAGGTGACGATGAGTTCAATTTCGTTGCGCGTCAGGCCTTCGGGGTTGTAGGCCAGGCCAAGCGGCGGCATTCCAAAATTGGGGCGGCCATAAGCGATCAGTTCGACCATCGATGGGTCGTTGATGGTGTTAAGCACATCGGGGCTGTTGATGACGCTGACGACCACGCCCTCCAGCCCGGCCACGCCCTGAATGACATCCACCTTGCCATCGTCGCCATGGCATTCGACGCAGTGAAGCGAGTACAAATCCTGCCCGGCAGTGATCTGGTCGGCCAGCGCGTGAGGGATTTCGACGGTTTCATGTTCAACCGGTGTGTGCAGGGCGAGCGATACGCTGGTAAAAGAAATCATGAGCAGTACCGTGAGGCCGGTTGCCCAGGTGATGGCGCGCACGGCTTTTTCTTTGAGGGTGTAAGCCATCACCACCAGGACGATGTAGGCCAATGCCGGGATGAAAATGCCCGCCATGCCTTGCAGCAAGCCGATGGTGGTGGAACCATCGGCAGTAACGGTTGGCACATCGGCCAGGATGGTGAGCAGAACGATGCCAACGACCATGATGGTCATAATTGCCAATGGCAGGGCCCGTTTGGCATAGTAGCGGTGCGGCGATTTGTCGATGAAGGGCAGCAGGGTGAGAAGGACGACCGCAATGCCGGGGATGATGGCTGTGCCGATCCACTCGATTGTGCCAATGAGCGGAATTTGCCCGTACAGGGCCAGGAATTTGAACAGGAAGAGGAAATACCACTCCGGGCGTGGGATGTAGGATGTGTCGGTGGGGTCGGCTTTGGGCGAATCATGCACGCCGACAAAGGTTGCCAGCAAGATGAGCAGGATGAAGATGCCCAGGGCGACGATGGCGTCTTTGTAGATGCTATCGGGCCAGAAGTGTTCGCCGCGCTGGAGTTCGCGCTCGTATTTGGCGTTGATTTGGTCTTTGGTTTCCTGATTCATAGGGTCAGTCCTCCTTATCCGGCCAATGTGATTCACCGTGTTTGATAATCAGAAACAGGTGAATGCCGATTAGCGCGGCCAGCAACAGGGGCAGAATCCAGATATGGGCGGCGTAGAAGCGTTGCAGGGTGAGGGCGCTTAGTTCGGGGCCGCCGCGCAAGGCTTGCAGGATGAAATCGCCCACAAACGGGACACTGCCTGCAATCGCCGTCCCCACTGTGGTGGCCCAGTAGGCCATTTGGTGCCAGGGCAGCAGGTAGCCGGTGAAGCCCATGGCGACGGTGAGCAATAGCAGCCCAATGCCGATGAGCCAGGTTAGTTCGCGAGGGTATTTGTAGGAGGCGGTGACGAAGGTGCGCAGCATGTGAATAAAGACCACCAGCACCATCAGCGATGCGCCCCAGTGATGAATGCCGCGTATCAGCCAGCCAAACTGAACTTCATTCATAATGTAGAGAATGGAGGCGTAGGCGTGATCGGGTGAGGGGTTGTAGTAGACGGTGAGAAAAATGCCGGTTAGCACCTGCATAATAAACAGGAACAGGCTGGCCGAGCCGAGGGTGTTCCACCAGTTGCCGCGCGGTTCGGGGCGGTTGAGCAGGTTGTTGTAGAAGTCGTCGAAGCCGATGCGCTCATCGAGCCAGGCGTAGGATTTTTGCCATAAATTTTTCATGGGTTAGCCTGCCTTCACTTCGACGGGGATGATGGAGACGTTGCCTTCGGCGTCGATCTCATGCTCAAAGTGGCCGAGCGGGGTGGGCGGCGGGCCGTACAGTACCTTGCCTTCTTGATCAAACATGGCATCGTGACAGGGGCAAACGAATCCACCCGCTTCGCCGCTCCAGGTTACGCGGCAGGAGAGATGCGTGCAGCGGCTGGAAAGCACGAGGATATCTTGCGGGTCTTCTGAACGGCGCAGGATGAATCCGCCATAGGCGGTGGCGGTGCGTTCCCAGCCATTGACTCGCGTTACGGTGAAGGAGAAGGGATAGGGCACGCCAATCGGGATGTTTTCGAGTTTGGCAACGACCACCGATTTTCCGGCTTTGTCCTCGCGAAGGGCAGGGGAAATCAAATAGGCGATGGATGGAACGCCAACCACCGCCGCGATGAATCCCCCGATGGCGCCGGTGGTGATTTTCATGAAATCACGCCGACTGATATGGTTCGAACCTGACATGCGACCTCCTTGGGCTTGGGGTTTTTAACCTGGGATTAGGCTGATACCAGTGACAAAAATCACTCGCATTACAAAGGGTATTGGGCTAAAATTAGTAGTGCATGTGCGTTGGTTGATTTTGTATCAGGTTTACTTATGGAACATTCGGCAAACCTGGCCGCAGAAATAATAAGATGCTTGATTATACGTTCTATTGTCAATATATTTATAGGACTTCTGGAATAAAATTACCAGGACAATCGTCACATTTTTTGGAAATTAATTTGGGCAAAATGCCCATTTTGTTGATTTCCCCTTTACAATATAATCATAATCAAATGATACACTGTTTTATAGAATGCCCGTGGTTACAAATTGCGCTTTTATGCTCTTGTGAAAAGCGCAATTTGTGACCGGGACGGGTATAGAATGCTTGCGCGTGAAAATTGCCCGTTCTTTCTCTGAAAAAGGCGCGATTTTCTACCTGAAACCAAACGCCCCAAATCTTTTCCAGAAGAAAAACACTGGTTTGAACAGAAAAAATCTACAAGGAGGTATTCATGGGCATATCAAGGAAGGTTGGTCTGGCTACTGCGTTACGTTACAAAGGCAAAGGGCCTATGCTGACATTCATCCTGCATCGTATTGGTGGGATCGGCATGGCGGTTTTTATTTCCATGCACGTTTTGGCGGCGGCTCTTGGGGGCGCGCCGGGCAATTTCATCAATAGTATTTACACCAGTTGGGCCTTTCAACTTTTGATTTTCTTTTTTGTGATGTTCCATGCCACCAATGGCTTGCGCATCACCATCCTTGATTTATGGCCCAAGTTGCTGGAATACCAACCGGAAGCCACCTGGGTGCAGTGGGCGGTTTTCATTCCGCTGTACGGTTTTGCTGTTTACTCGATTCTCAGCGTTGCTTTTGGAGGCTAACTCATGGCTGGAAACTCTCGAACGCTCTCGCTCAAACAGCGTGGCCTGACCTTTGAAATGTTCATGTGGATTTTCACCCGTCTTTCTGCGCTGGCAATGTATGCCTTTTTTCTGCTTGGGTTGGCTGGCGCTTTTTGGATGGGCGCGCGCTACGATATGAACTTCGCCGATGTCATGCGCTGGGCCTTCACCAGCAGTTACGCGCACGTACAATCGACCAATGTGCCAGAATTGGAACCCTGGATGTTCTGGTTCTGGCGGCTTTTAGCCAGCGGCATGTTTCTAATGGGCGCATCGCACGGCGTGCATGGCCTGGTGGTCATTGCCGATGATTACATCGTCTCATCGGGCGGGCGAAACTTCGTGCGCTTCCTGAGCATGGTTGCCATGCTTGGCATGACGGCGGCTGGCCTGTACGTTTTGTGGACCTATTAGGAGAAGACAAACCATGAGCACTCATCAATTTGATGTCGTGGTGGTTGGGGCGGGCGGCGCCGGGCTGATGGCCGGTTTGTATGCATCCAAAACTGCCAAGACAGCAATCATCAGCAAACTTTACCCCACTCGTTCACATACTGGCGCGGCCCAGGGCGGCATCAGTGCCGCGTTTGGCAACAGCGAAGAAGATCGCACCGAATGGCACACTTACGATTCGGTCAAAGGCTCCGACTATCTCGGCGACCAGGATGCCATCGAATTTATGTGCGAAGAAGCCCCGCAAGCCGTGCTTGAACTGGAGCATTACGGCCTGCCCTTTGACCGCACCCCCGATGGGCGCATTTCGCAGCGTCCGTTTGGCGGCCATACCAACAACGCCACCGGCAAACCGGTCCGCCGCGCCTGCCATGCCGCCGACCGTACCGGCCACATGATTTTGCAAACCCTGTACCAGCAGTGCTTGAAGAACAACGTCAATTTTTATGATGAATTTCAGGTCATTGACCTGTTGATGGATGGCAACCGCGCCGCGGGCGTGATCGCCCTTGAAATGGCAACCGGTGAATTGCACACCTTCCACGCCAAATCGGTGATCTTTGCCACCGGCGGGCATGGGCGCATTTGGGAAATCACCTCCAACGCTTATGCCTACTCTGGCGATGGCGCGGCAATCACCTGGCGACGCGGCATCCCGCTTGAAGATATGGAGTTTTTCCAATTCCACCCGACGGGAATCTATAAACTTGGCATCCTGATTACCGAAGGCGTGCGCGGCGAAGGCGGAATCCTGATTAATGGCAAGGGTGAACGCTTTATGACCAAATACGCCCCCACCGTTAAAGACCTGGCCTCGCGCGATGTCATCAGCCGCGCCATTTATCTCGAAATTCGCGAGGGCAATGGCGTTAATGGCTCGAACTATGTTTATCTTGATGTGCGCCCTGAAGTAGTCAATAAATTTGCCGCCCTGGATGGCCGTACCATGCCAGATGGCTCGCCCTACACCGTCACCGCCGAAGAATTGCTCAAGAAACTGCCCGACATCATCGACTTCAACCGCGTTTACCTCGGTATCGACCCGATGACCCAGCCCATGCCCATCCAACCAACCGCGCACTACACCATGGGCGGCATTCCCACCAACAAGTTCGGCGAAGTGCTGGACGAAAAGGGAACCATCTACCCTGGCCTGTATGCCGCGGGCGAAGTGGCCTGCGTCTCGGTGCATGGCGCCAACCGACTTGGCACAAATTCCCTGCTCGATCTGGTTGTATTCGGGAAATATGCCGGCCTGCGCGCCGCCGAATACGCCAAAGACGCCGATTTTGCGTCCCTGCCCGCCGACCCGACCGAATTTACCCGTCAGCAGTTCGACGCCCTGCGCAATGGCGATGGCAAAGAAAACCTGACCGACATCTCAAACGAAATGAAGAAAATCATGTTCGACGATGTTGGCGTTTTCCGCACCGCAGTTGGAATGCAGCGCGCCCTCGATAAATTGGCCGAACTGCGCGAACGCTACAAACACGTCCGCGTACAGGATACCGGCAAAATTTTCAACACCGACTTGCTCAACGCCTGGGAACTGGGCAACCTGCTCGAGCTGGCCGAAGTGGTCACGATTTCGGCCCTTAACCGTCAGGAAAGCCGCGGCGGACACGCTCGCGAAGATTTCTCCAAGCGCGACGACCAGAACTGGCTCAAGCATACCCTGGCCTGGAAACGCGGCGAGAAAATCGAAATCGACTACAAACCGGTCACGATTACCAAATATCAGCCGAAGGAGCGGGTTTACTAATATGAACGTCACCCTCAAAATCTTCCGCTACAACCCTGAAACCGACAAGAAATGGCGTTACGAGACTTACCAAATCGACGCCCAGCCCACCGATCGGGTACTTGATCTGCTCGAATATGTTAAAGGCTACACCGACGGCACACTCTCGTTTCGCCGCTCGTGCGCGCATGGCGTGTGCGGCTCAGACGCGATGCGCATCAACGGCGTCAACCGCCTGGCCTGCAAAACCCTTGTCCGCGATTTGGGCGATAAAATCACCGTCGAACCAATCCTGGGCCTGAAAGTCGAAAAAGACCTGATTGTCGATATGAAACCATTTTTCGACAATTACAAAAAGGTCTTGCCCTGGTTTGTCAACAACAGCAAACCGCCTGAAGATGGCAAAGAACGCTTGCAAAGCCCCGAACAGCGCGAGCGCTTCGACGATACCACCAAATGCATCCTGTGCGCCTGCTGCACCACCTCCTGTCCGTCCTTCTGGGCCAGCGACGATTACCTCGGCCCGGCGGCGCTGGTAACTGCCCATCGTTTCATTTTCGATAGCCGCGACGAAGCCGCCGCCGAGCGTCTTGAAATTATTGCCGAAACGCACGGGCTGGCCCGCTGTCACACCGCTTTCAACTGTACGATGGCCTGTCCGCGTGAAATTCAAGTTACAAAAGCCATTGGTGAACTGAAAATGCTCACCATCACCGGCAAATTGGAGTAACATGGACGCGATTGTTATTGCTGGCGGCATCCCGCTTCCCGAAGACCCGCTCTACCCGTATACCCAGGGCAATTCCAAGGCTTTGCTCGATATCGCCGGCAAGCCGATGGTGCAGTGGGTTTTGGATGCGCTCAGCGGCGCGCAATCCATCCAAAATGTCATCCTGATGGGGTTAAGCCCGAAAAGTGGCGTGACTTGCCAAAAACCGCTCCATTTTCTCTCTAATCAGGGGCGCATGTTGGCAAATATTGTTGCCGGAATTGAAAAATCGCAGGAACTCAACCCACAAAACGACTATGTTATGATCGTCTCATCGGATGTGCCTGCCATCAAAGCCGACATGATAGATTGGCTGGTTGAAGTTTGCAGCGAAACCCAAGACGATCTGTACTATGGCGTCGTTCCCCGCGAAGTGATGGATGCCCGTTATCCGGGTTCCAGGCGCACCTTCACGCGCTTGAAAGGCATAGAAGTTTGCGGCGCAGATGTCAATATTGTGCATGTCAACATGGCCCAGGAGGAATACCTCGATACCTGGCAGCAATTAATTGGCAATCGAAAAAGTCCGCTCTTGCAAGCCCGTGTAATCGGGTTGGATACGCTTTTCCAAATCTTATTCCGGCAATTGACCATTGAAGATATTGTCAAACGCGTTATGGCCCGTATCGGCGTGCATGGTCGCGCCATTATCTGGCAACATGCCGAAGCCGGTATGGATATAGACAAACCCCACCAACTCGAAATGCTGCGCGCCGACCTGGCGGGCCAAAGGGATGTCGCTGCGTGAACTGGCAGAAGATTCTTGAACTGGATCGCGATTGGTCCTACGCCCTGCGCGTGGCCGAAAAACCCGGAACGCGCCGCACCCTGGCCATGATTTTTGCCCATTCGGGCGATTCCTGGTTTTGGGCAATTGCCATGTTGCTTTTGTGGCTGGTTGGCAGCCAATTCTGGAAGCAATGGGCCGTTTATGAACTCTTCTGGATCTCCGCGCTGGCCGCGCTGGTGATGACGCTTAAATTCATCATCCGCCGCCGCCGCCCCGAAGGCGAGTGGGGTGCCATCTACCGCAACACCGACCCGCACTCCTTTCCCTCCGGCCATGCCGCGCGCGCCTTCCTGATCGCTGCCCTGGCTGGTTTGCTTGGGCCTGCGCCGCTGGCAATTATCCTGTGGGCTTGGGCGCCGCTGGTATCGCTGGCGCGGGTGGCGATGGGCGTGCATTACCTTTCAGATGTTCTTGCTGGCGCGTTGGTTGGCCTGGTTGTCGTCTGGCTGGTTTGGCCGCTTTCGCCCCAAATGTTCGCGGTCATTAATGCCTGGGTGCTTGCCCTGTTGAGAGTCCCCTTGTGGTAAGGCTTGCATGTCCCGATTAACGTTGAACGTCAACATCGTTATTTTCAGCCTGTGCGAGGATTCTTTGCAGGTTCTGTTGACGCCATTGGAATCAAAGACATGGGCCTTGCCCGAAAAAATAGTTGATCCAGCAGAATCGCTCGAAGCCGCCGCGCTTTCGGCTTTTTCGCGTTCGCCACATTCCCCTGAAATTTATCTCGAACAACTCTATACCTACGGCGACCCGCACCGTAGTTCTGCCGGGCGGGTGGTGAGCGTGGTTTATTTTGCGCTCATCCCCATTCATTTGCGCGGGGCCGAACTCGAATCGATGCGCTGGCATCGCCTGAGTCAATTGCCCAACCTTGCCTACGACCATGCCGAAATCATCGACTATGCCTTGCGCCGTCTGCGCTATAAACTTGAATACAGCGCGGTCGGTTTCGAACTCCTGCCCGACGAATTTACCCTGAGCGAATTACAACATACCTACGAAATCATCCTTGGCGAAACGCTCGATAAACGCAACTTCCGCCGCCGCATTCTGGATGCCGCCATCATCGAAGCCACCTCGCATCACCGCAGCGGCGATGGACGCCCGGCCCGCCTCTACCGCTACCGCCCCGATGCAGTGGCCGAAGTAAAGGCCCGGCGCTTGTTCCCGTAAACCAATCTCCCCTTTTGATAATTCTCGTACAAGTCTTTAACAGAAATCCTATCTCCTGTTTGTATTTTTTTGACATAGTGGGCATAAAATACGAATAACTTTGAACGGTACAAACAAAAGGAGAAAAAATGAACTACTATATCGCCCCGTATGCCCCCCGTGTTATTCGCCGCATGGCTGCCCGTAGCCTTGATTCAGCCCGCAGCCTGGCCCTCGATATTCGCGATGAAGGCGAATCCTACCTGTTGCGCGCCCTTGTCCCTGGCCTGAAAGCCGAAGATTTGAACATTCAGGTTTTGGAAGATACCATCTCCATCGAAGGCGAATTCCAGCGCCAAGAAGGTGATTGGCTGATGAGCGAATTGCCGGTTGGCCCCTTCCGCCGCGCCTTGCGCCTGCCAGTGGCCCTCGATGCCGAAAAAGCCGAAGCCAACATCGAAGATGGCGTTCTCAGCCTGCGCTTGCCAAAATCTGAAGCAGCGCGCCCGAAAACCATCAAGGTTTCGTATAACTAAAGAAATAAAGTAACAAAAACGAGAATGACCCGCTACTCAGGCGGGTCATTCTCGTTTACCGGTATATTGGCGATACTTTATAATCAGGTAAAATACCGCAAACCGATTGAATGGAGTTCCTAGTGCAAAAAATTCTTGTATTCCTTCTCGTTCTGGCCCTGTTGAGCGCCTGCGTTCCAGCGGCCACTCCCACCCCTGAAATTTCGCAGGAAGCCACCCTGACAGTTCCTACAGCAACCCCTGCGCCAACCGCTGGCCCAACCCCCACCCTGCCGCCGCCGTTGGCAATTTTGCTTGTTCCGGCAGATTTCAATCAATCGCTCTCGCAAGAGTATCAGACCGCAATTTACAACCTGGCCCAGGCTGCCGGTCTGCGCTATCAGGTTCGTAATAGTCTTTCACTGGAAGACCTGTCTCTGGAGCCTAACCTGAAAATCGTCATTGCCCTGCCGCCGGTAGAAGGCCTGTCTCAGTTGGCCGCCGCCGCGCCGCAAGCCCAATTCCTGGCTATCAACGTGCCAGATGTCAACCCAGGAGGCAACATCAGCACCCTGGGTGGTCAGGCCGTTCCGGTGGATCAGCAAGCCTTCATGGCCGGATACATTAGCGCCCTGGTAACGGAAAACTTTTACGAAGTGGGCGCGGTTTTGCGCCAGGGTTCCCCCGATGCTGAAATCACTAAGCGCAGTCTGCGCGCCGGACGCACCTATTATTGCGGCTTGTGCCGTCCGATTGGGCGTTTTACTCCCTTTGAATACCCTGAATTTATTGAAATTCCCGAAACCGCCGGGCCGCGCGAATACCCAGCCTATGCCGATTTACTCATTTTACAGAAAAAAGTCGGCACCATGTTTATTCAGGATAGCGTCAGCATTCCAGAACTGCTTGAACACCTGGCGATTTCAGGCGTGCTGATGATTGGCAGCCAATCACCCCACAAGCCGCTTAGCGGCTGGGTGGTTACCTTGCAACCGGATTATCTCAAAGCCACAATTGCCGCCTGGCCGGCCTTGCTTGCCGGCGAGGGGGGGCGCAACTTCCCGGCTCCGCTTACCCTTACCGATATTAATGAAGAACTGTTTAGCGTTGGTAAACAACGCCTGGCCGAAGAAACCCTGCAAGCCATGTTTGAAGGCTACATTTCAACAGGCAACGAATAAGCGACAAAAAAACAAAAAACACCTTGACCTTCAGCGCCCTTTCGAGTAGAATTCGACTTCGCAAATGCCCTCGTAGCTCAGTGGATAGAGCGCTTGCTTGCGGAGCAATAGGCCGGCGGTTCGAGTCCGTCCGAGGGCGCACAGTGGCAACGGAGAAATATCCCGTTGCCACTTTTTGTTTTTGCCGCTTTCGGCGGTACAATATTCAGCGGAGATTGTCTACCTCATGTCAAGACCACAAATTTTGCTTACCAACGACGACGGTATTCGCTCGCCCGGCCTTTGGGCGGCAGCCGAATCGCTCTCTGCGCTTGGCTACGTCACGGTGGCCGCGCCCCGTGAACAATCCTCTGGCGCAGGTCGCTCCCTGCCCATTTCGTCGGATGGAATCATCGAAAAAGAAACCCTGACCATTCGCGGCCAAACCTGGACGGTTTACGCCGTCGGCGGAACGCCGGCCCAGGCCGTTTTGCATGGCATTCTCGAAATCATGCCCACCAAACCCGATCTGGTGGTTTCAGGCATCAACTATGGCGAAAATGTCGCTACCGGCATCACCGTATCTGGCACAGTGGGCGCAGCCATGGAAGCCGCTTCGCACTTCATTCCGGCCCTGGCCGTTTCGCTGGAAACCGATAAAGCCCACCACCTTTCCTACTCTCCCGATGTGGATTTTTCTGCCGCCGCGCATTTTACCGCGCAGGTGGCAGAACGCCTGCTTCAGCATGGCCTGCCGCCCGGGGCCGACTTGCTCAAAATTGACGTGCCATCCGACGCAACCCCGGCCACCCCGTTGGTCTGGACGAGGCTTTCGCGCCAGCGCTATTTTCACCCGACCAGGCCCGAACGCAGCGATTGGAGCCAGCGCGGGCCGGTTGGCTACGAAGTGCGTTTTGAACTGACCGGCGAGCCGCAAGATACCGATTCCTTCGTGCTTATTGGCAAGCGTCAGGTTTCGCTCACCCCGTTGAGCCTCGATTTTACCGCCCAAATTCCCGCCGATGAATTGGCAAAATTCCTGTCCTGACCAGTTTTTATTTTGAAACAAAACGCGCCTGAAGTGAGTACGCATTGCCGCCTTTGAGCGGGTCTCTAACCACGCTGTGGGCGTTATACCCGTAAACAGGTAACGCCGCCTTTAGGCGGCCAATCGCGGGCTGCGAAGTGCTGCGCAAAGCCTGCCTTACAGAGCCATATTGAGAATTGCTGGGAAGCGGCCTGTATTCTTGTGGTATCATGGCGCAATTGTATAATGCCCTGAATGGGTGCAAAGGATAACCCATGGAAGATAAAATTACGATTATTGAAGGCCCTACCCCACATTTTGAACCCGTTCAGGATGCCTGGGCGCTTGGGCTGAACGAAACCAACAACGTTTCATTTGCCGCGATCACTCGTTTGCGCACATTTAATGGCGCTGCGCTGGTTGAGCGTTGTTATCGCCGTTGGCATCAAAAACTGCCCATTCATTTGCACTACCGCAATGAAATTGGCCTGGAAGAATACGCGCCCATCCTTGCCGCGCGCACCGTTGCTACCGATGACGGCGATGTCTTGCTCTTGTGGATTCATATTCAGCGGGATGATGTGCAACTGGAATTCAACGCCGACGACGCTGACGACGACGAACTTGACCTGTTAGAATGACCTTTCTCTGTCCCTGCCAGTCGATTCGGGATTTGCGCCCGCCCCAGGCGTAAATCCCGAATTTCAAATCGAGGCCCCTTATGTCTTTCCTGCGCTCCAACCTGAATAGCAGCATTTTAACGCTGACGGTTGACCGTCCCAAGGCCAATGCCTTCAACCTGGCCCTGATCGATGAACTGCTGGCTGCTTTTAAATCTGCCGCGTGCGATTCGCAAACCCGCGCGATTCTCTTAACCGGGGCCGGGCGGGTTTTTGGCGCAGGCCAGGATATTGAAGAAATGCTAGCCGGGGGCGAAAATCTCTCGTACCTGGCCCATTTGCGCGAGACGTATAACCCGCTCATCCTGCAAATTCGACAAATTGAGAAACCGGTCATTGCGGCGGTTAATGGGCCGTGCGCCGGGGCTTCGCTGGGCATTGCCCTGGCCTGTGATGTGCGCCTGGCTGCCCAATCTGCCCGTTTTGTGGTTGGGTTTACAGGCCTTGGCCTGGTTCCTGATTCTGGCGTTTCGCTACTGCTCCCGGCCTTGATTGGCCTGGGGCGCGCGCTGGAATTCACCTTCAGCAACCAGCCCATCGAGGCCCAAAAAGCCCTGGATTGGGGGTTGGTCAATCTGGTGGTAAGGGATGAAGATTTGCAGATGGCATCTGCCGCGTTTGCCGCGCAACTTGTTCGAGGGCCGATTGGCGCATTTGGATTGAGCAAACGCCTGTATAACAAGGCCGTTTTACCCAACCTGGCTGATATGCTGGAGTATGAAGGTCAGTTGCAGGAAATTGCCGGAAAAAGCGCTGAACACCGTGAAGGGGTGGCGGCCTTCCTTGCTCAGAAATCTGCCCGTGTTCGCGCAGTGGAATAGCCCCCTGAAGTATTTCCCGGTTGGCATGAGCAAAAACATGAAAACATACCCTATGCAATATGAACCTGTGATTGGTTTGGAAGTTCACATCGAAATGCAGACGCAATCGAAAATGTTTTGCGCCTGCCCGGTGGTCGATTCGGTTTCCGCGCCGCCTAATACGGCAGTTTGCCCCGTTTGCGCCGGGCATCCGGGGACGCTGCCGGTCATTAATCAGCAGGCGGTAGAATTTGCCCTGCGCATGGCGCTGGCGTTGGAATGTAAAATTAACGAGACCAGCGTTTTCGCGCGCAAGAATTATTTTTACCCCGATATTCCCAAAGGTTATCAGATTTCGCAATATGAGCAGCCGCTGGCAGAGCATGGACGAATTGTTTTGCAAACCCCGGAAGGCGATAAGGTGATTCGCATTCGACGGGTGCATTTGGAAGAAGATACCGGTAAGTTGACGCATTGTACAACGGCATCGAAAGCCGCTCTTGTCGCGAATGCGGCGCATCAATCGGATGGGCCTGAGAAAGGAAGAATGTCGAAAAAATGGCTGCCAGATGTGGCGCAGGAGGCGTATAGCCTGGTTGATTTGAACCGCGCTGGCGTGCCGCTTTTAGAGATTGTCACTGAGCCAGATTTTCGCTCTGCGGAAGATGTGCGCGTTTATGGGCAGGCTTTGCGGGCTTTGGCGCGGGCCTTGGGTGTTAATTCAGGTGATATGGAAAAAGGCGTTTTGCGCATTGAGCCAAATATTTCCATTCGTCCGCTGGGGTCGGGGGTTTTGGGGACGAAAGTGGAAATTAAGAATTTGAATTCTTTTCGGGCTTTGGAGCGTGGCGTGGCGTATGAGATTAAGCGTCACGAGGTGCTTTTGCGCAGCGGAAAAGCAGTAGCACAGGAAACGGTCGGGTGGGATGATGCCGCCCAGATGACGTATAGCCAGCGTTCCAAAGAAGACGCCCATGATTATCGTTATTTTCCTGAACCCGATTTGCCGCCCTTGCGCATAGATTCGGATTGGGTGGAGCGGGTGCGGGCTGGTTTGCCGGAATTGCCGCTGGCGCGCGCCAGGCGGTATCAGCATGAGTTTGGCTTGAGTTTGGCTGAATCGATTTTTCTGGCCGAGGAAGAACGCCTGGGGGCGTATTTTGAGTGTTCAATGGAAGCCGGTGTCGGGTCGGCGCGTTCGGTCTTTGCCTGGGTAACGGGTGAATTTTTGAGCCTGGTTAATGCTTTGCATAACGGTTTTGAGTCGGTTCGCGTCCATCCCCAAGATTTGGCAGATTTGTTGAAGTTGGTTGCCAATGCTGAGATTAATCAGACGACGGCCAAAGCGGTTTTGGCCGAGATGTTTGCCAGCGGGCTGAAGGCGGCTGAGATTGTGGCTGCGAAGGGGCTGGCGCAGGTTTCGGATGGTGATTTGATTGCGCGCCTGGTGGACGAGGTTTTGGCAGCCCACCCTGAGCAGGCGCAAAGTTATCGGGCGGGCAAACTGACGGTGGCGAATTTCTTGTTTGGGCAGGTGATGCGCAAGGCGGGTGGTAAGGCCAACCCGCAGGTGGTGCGCGATGTATTGGAGAAAAGTTTGCGGTAATTGTTTTTGTCTGACATATCACAGTGAAAGATGTGACGAGTCTCATATTGACTTGGCTTTGAATTTCATGTACCCTTAAGGAGCATTAATCAAGGCGAAGAATCAGATGATTTGCGTCTCTCCCATAATCCTTTTCAAGAGCGGGCTTCCGATCCGGTAGCCCGTTTGTATTTTAATTTCACAACCCTATTCCAGGAGATGAGTTATGTCCGGTCAAATTAATGCCTTTGAAATGGCACAGCAACAGTTTGATGGCGTTGCCAGTCAGTTGAATTTAGACCCGCAAATTGCGGAAATCTTGCGCTGGCCGATGCGTGAGTATTCTTTCCGTATTCCGGTGCGCATGGATGATGGCTCGCTGCGCACCTTCCAGGGTTTTCGCGTTCAGCATAATGACGCGCGCGGCCCGGCGAAGGGCGGCATTCGTTTTCACCCATCTGAAACTTTCGATACCGTGCGCGCCCTGGCAACCTGGATGACCTGGAAATGCGCTGTGGCGGATATTCCGCTGGGCGGCGGCAAAGGCGGCGTAATTGTCGATTCGGCTTCGCTTTCAACCACTGAAAAAGAAAAACTGTGCCGCGGCTGGGTGGATGTGATGTGGAAGAATATCGGCCCGCGCCAGGATGTGCCGGCACCGGATGTTGGCACCACGCCCCAGATGATGGGCTGGATGATGGACGAGTATTCCAAACTGGTGGGTCAATATACGCCGGGTGTTTTCACCGGTAAACCATTGGGCGGTGGTGGTTCTGAAGGCCGCACCGAGGCAACTGGCTACGGTACGATTTACTGCGTGCGCGAAGCGATGAAACACCTGGGCATGGATCCGACCAAGTCGGTTGCGGCCTTGCAGGGCTTTGGCAATGTTTCGCAGTATGCGGCGATTGGTTTTGTGGAGATGTTGGGCGGCAAGGTGGCTTGCGTCTCTTGCTGGGATCGTCATGATCGGGTGGCCTATACCTACAGCCATAAAGACGGTTGCGACCCGCACTTCCTGCTCTCGATTACGGATCAATACGGCACGATTGACAAGGAAAAGGCCGAAAAAGCCGGTTATCTCATCGAAGATGGCGATGCCTGGATCACCAAAGAAGCCGATGTGCTGATTCCTTCTGCGCTTGAGGGCCAGGTTAATGCCGAGACGGTTAAGAAGATTCACAGCCGCGTGCGCCTGGTAGCCGAAGGCGCCAACGGCCCCACCACGCCCGAAGCCGATGCGTTCTTCAAGGCGAATAATATTTTCAATATCCCCGATTTTCTGTGCAATGCCGGTGGCGTAACCACTTCTTACTTTGAGCAGGTTCAGAATGATATGAATTTCTACTGGAGCAAGGCCGAAGTGCTGGAGAAGTTGGATGCCAAGATGACTTCTGCCTTCCACGGTGTGTTGGCGATGAGCCAGCGCGAAGGCGTCTACATGCGCGATGCGGCCTATATGGTTGCCATTGAGCGCGTGGTTAAAGCCATGCAGTTGCGCGGCTGGGCGTAAATTGCCCCGATTTAATGAAGTCCCCAAAGGTCTCAAAGACCTTTGGGGACTTTTTTTTTAATCATCCGCCGCGCGGGCGACTTCTTCGGGGGCAAAGATGACTTCTTCGCGCCCCATCAGTTTTTCCTCCACTTTACGCACAATCAGGTTCAAATGCCCGGCATGGGCCACATAATCCAGATCATCGGCGGGGACGGTAAGCACCGGACAAAGGCCAAAACGGGCAATCCAACCTTCGTACAGCCCATTCAGGCTGGCGAGATACTCGGCGCTGATGGCGCGTTCGTAGTCCCGTCCGCGCCGGGCAATGCGATTGAGCAGGGTTGGCACGGAGGCGCGCAGGTAAATGACCAGATCGGGCGGCGGCAGGAAATTTATGCTCGTCTGGTACAGTTCGCGGTAGGTCTGGTAATCGCGTGGGTTGAAATGTCCTTGCAGGTAGAGGTTGTGGGCAAAAATTTCAGCATCTTCGTAAACGCTGCGATCCTGCATGACCGAGGTTGGGTGGCTGGCAATCGCATGGTGGGCGCGCAAGCGGTGCGCAAGAAAGAAAATCTGCGAATGAAAAGACCAGGCGTTCATATCGCTGTAAAAATCAGAAAGGTAGGGGTTATCGGTAACCGGTTCATAGAACGGCTGCCAGCCCAAACATTCACATAACCCATTCACCAGAGTCGATTTCCCTACGCCGATATTGCCGGCAACGGCCACAAATTTTTTCATTAGGGAAGTTCCCCGGCCAGTTCCAGGTCAATAATTTGTTTGAAAATCTCATACGGTTGCGCGCCAACAACCGGAATACCGTTCAGGAAAAAAGTTGGCGTTGAGCCGATGCCCAGCGAGCGCGCAAACTGCAAATCTTCATCTACCGTCGCGGCGTAACGGCCTGAGCGATAGCATTCCATCAGGGTTTCAACATCCAAACCCAGGTCGCGGGCATACTGCTCATAAGCCTGATCGTCGAACCCGTATGCGTAAGAGAACAGGGCTTCATGGTATTCCCAGTATGCGCCTTGCTCCTCGGCGCAATAAGAAGCCTGGGCTGCATCGGCAGAGTTGGCGCGAATCACTGGTAAGTTGCGATAGACAAACTTGATTTTGTCGCCATATTCGGCCACCAGGCGCGAGAGCACCTCGTCGTGCCAGCGTTTGCAGTACGGACACTGGTAATCGCTAAACTCAACCAGCAAAATTGGCGCATTGGCGGGCCCAAGAGCGGGCAAATCTTCGCGGCTGACATCGTAACGCGTCAACTCTTCGGGAATTTCAATCGTTCCGGCAGAATCATCCGGTTTATTTTCGGTATTTGCTGGCGCGACAGTCGCTTGAGCGCTGGCTTCGACAGGATTTTGAGCGACAGGTTGCTCGTTTGCAGGCATGGTATCGCGCCAATACCAACCGGTGAGCAAGCCAGCGCCAAACAGGGAGATGCCGAGCAAAACCATTAAAACGACATTGGGCCATTGTGGTAATTTGGGCCGCATTCGCCGCTCAGGTTGCGGCGATTCCAAGGGGTGGGGTTGGTCTATTTCATTCATGGCGGGCATTATACCTTGCAAATTCTGCCCGCAAGGTGCTATCATCAAGCCAAAAGGAGAAGAGATGAAATTAAGATTTTTCCTGCCCCTTTTGCTGGGCATACTGGCTTGCAGCGCCCCCGGACTGGCCCCACGCCCAACTGTTGAGCCGCTCATTTTCCCCACGTATCATCTGGAGACGGTGACGCCGGCCCAACCCCTCGACCCCGTTGTCGCACCGACCCTCGAACTGGCTACCCTTGAACCATTTTTGCCCACGCCCACGCTGAATGCCGCCACCGCCACCCTCGGCAACGACCCGCTTGCCGAAGTTAAATTCAGCTCCGACAAGATTTACTTTGGAACAGATTGCCTGCCCAAAGAAGTCACTTTTACGGTAACGGTTAGCCAACCTGAAAAGGTGTTCAGCGTTTTGTTATTTACGCGCTTGCGCAGTCAGAAAACCGGCGCAAACAGCCCCTGGAACGCTGGGCGCAGTATGCGTCCGTTGGGCGGCGGACAGTACGAATATCCGCTTGTTCTTTCGCGAATTGCCAATTACCAGGAATACAGCCCGGCCTGGCTGCAATACCAATTTGTGCTAACCGACACCCGCGGCGACGTGGTTGCCCGCAGTCAGATTTTTACCGATAAAATTGTGATTCAGCGCGATTGCCCGTAAATTGCGAAAAAAGAAAAATATCGTGTAAAATGACCCCCTGAAAGCAACGGCTTTCAAAAACTTGATCAGGAACAAAGTGGCCGCGAGATTCTCTGCCCGCGCAAGTTGGCGAGGGAGTCTCGCGCTCCCTGAGTTCCGGGAGAAAATTCCATGACATTTGCAGAACCCATGACCGAACGCGCCGGTTCAGAAACCCCGGCGCAACTGGCGCAGCGTCTCAACCTGCCTTTTGACGACCTGCGCCTGCTCACCCGCGCCTTAACGCACACCTCCTATCTCAACGAACACGGCAATGCCGGCGACGACAACGAACGCCTCGAGTTTTTGGGTGATGCCGTGCTTGATTTTGTTGTTGGCGCGTATGTTTATAATCACTTCCTCGAAATGCGCGAAGGGGAGATGACACGCATGCGCTCCAATCTGGTTCGCACCGAGGCGCTGGCCCAACTGGCCCGTCAGATTGGCCTGGGCAATGCCCTGCGCCTCGGACGCGGCGAAATCCAGGGCGGCGGACGTGATCGCGACACCCTGCTGTGTGGAGCCTTCGAGGCGTTGGTCGGCGCGATTTACCAGCACAAAGGTCTCGATGCTGCTCGCAATTTCGTTTTGCCCTTGATCGGTCCGCTGGCAGAAGAATACGCGCTCGAAATGCCCGAATTTATGGTAGACCCGAAATCTCGTTTGCAGGAATGGTCGCAGCGGTTGGGTTTGGGCATTCCGCGCTATGTCCCCTCTGCCAGCCAGGGGCCTGACCATGCCAAAATTTTTATCGTGCAGGTTTTTCTGGGCGACAAATTGCTCGGAACAGGCTCAGGCTCCAGCAAAAAAGATGCCAGCCAATCTGCCGCGCAAAACGCCCTGGAGCGTATTGAGATGGATGGGGAGTAGGTAATGGGTAGTAGGTAATGGGTAGTGGGTAGTGGTTAATGGTTAATGGGTAGTGGTTAATGGTTAATCGTTAATGGTTTACTTGCTCCATTCTCCATTCTCCATTAACCATCCTCCATCCTCCATTCTCCATCCTCCATTCTCCATCCTCCATTAACCATTCTCCATCCTCCATCATCCATTAACCATCCTCCATTAACCATTCTCCATCCTCCATCCTTCCCAAAAATGCCACTACGACTCAAATCTCTCGAACTGCACGGATACAAAACCTTCGCCTCGCGCACGCACTTTGAATTTGCCGACGGCATCACCTCGATTGTCGGGCCGAACGGCTCGGGCAAATCGAACATTGCCGACGCCCTGCGCTGGGTGTTGGGTGAGCAATCGCAAAACCTGCTGCGCGCCAAAAAGACCGAAGATATGATTTTCTCCGGTTCTGAACAGCGTCCGCGGGCGGGCATGGC
>DAOUML010000177.1:0-4824 GCA_034411635.1 Anaerolineales bacterium | reverse complement strand
GGGTTCGAGCGTATCGAGATAGGATTGCAACAGGACGGCGGCGGCGTGGTCGTCGAGGTGACCGGCGCGTTTTTTGCGCCCCAGGCCCATCGCGCGGGCGGCGGATTGGGCATCACGAGTGGTCAGGGCTTCGTCCCACAGTTTAATCGGAATGTCGGTTTGCGCGGCGAGGGCCTCGGCAAAACGGGCGGCGCGGCGTCCGGCGGGGTTGGGGTTGCCGTCCAAATCAAAAGACTGGCCGACCAAAATCAGCCCAACGCCCTGAATGGCAGCAATTTCAGCCACGCGGGCAGAATTCAAAGCGCGCGAAACGTGCAGAAGCACCGTCAGCGGGCGGGCCAGGCGGGCGGTTTCATCGCTGAGGGCCAGCCCAATTCTTTTTTCACCATGATCAACGGCTAGGATACGCATGAGGATCTCTTTATCGTATTACTGTTCAACATTTGCATTGAACGCGCAAATGTTGTAGCGCGACATTTATGTCGCCATTTTGGGTTGCGGCATAAATGCCGCGCTACGCTATGTCATTTCAAACCGCTGGTGGTCGAGCCTATCGAAACCTGGCGGCAACATCGTGCCCGTGGGTAGAAATCTTCGGCAGGGGTAAGATTTCTCGCCGCTACGCGGTTCGAAATAACACGAATCCCAAAAATTAAAACCCGGAAGCAAACGAGATGCGAAAGGGCAAAAGCGGCAGCCAGGGCCACCAAACCGGGCGGGAGGTGATTTTTGGCGGCAGCGCCAGGTCAAAACGCTCGGTCAGCAGGCTGGCGGCGCGGCGCGGGGTGCGTCCCTGCGCCAGGGTCAGGGCTTCGGCGGGAGTGACCTGCAATTGAATCGAGCGCGCGGCCTGCAACTGCCAACGCGCCAGGCCGTCGGCATCCCAAACGGGCGGGGAGGCGGGTTTAACGGTAAGCGTGGCGGGGCGGGGGACGTATCCGGGCGGCAGGGCGGCGTCGAGGGCAAAAACGGCCAGTTGGCGCAGGTCGGCTTCGGCGGCATAGGCGGCCTCGAAACGGGCGCGCAGGCTGAGGCTGAGCGAGTCCGCGGGCGCGCCGGGGGGCAGGTTAAATTCTTCGTCGAGAATTTCAACCAGTTTAACGGAATCGTCCAACAACAGATCGCCCGGATTCAATTCCGAGGAGATTTGCGCGCGGGCCTGCTGGGCAAGTTTTTTCAGCAAATCGGCTTTTAATCGCTCCCGATCCTGGTCGGTGACAATGGGGCCGCGCCGGTCGCTGCCCCCTTCTGCCTGCTCCGGGTTGCGGACGCTGATTCTCAGCCCCAGCGGCCCCTGAAAAGCGCTGACGGCTTCCGCGGCAACATTGCCCGCCACGCCACCCACCAACGCCCGCGCGCGGACGCTGACCGGCGGCTGATCACGCCCGGCCTTGATGATGACACGATTCAGGGTTTCAAAGGCTTGCGGGGCGCTTTCGCGGGTAAGCACGATGGTGCCAGCCGGGACGTTGACCGCTTCTTCGCTCAGGTTGCGAAATTCGAGCCGGACTTCGGCTTTTTCGCCGGGCTGGCTGCCCCAGCCGGTAACGGGGGTGGAGGCGCTGGCCTGCGCGTCGATGGCGCGGCTGCGAATGGGGATTTCGCCTGAGAGATAGATCTGGGTCGTATCGGCGCGGGCGACGATGGACAGGGTGGCGGTTTGTTCACGGATGGGTGGAATAATTTCAATTTTGGCCGAGGGCAAAAAGAGCATGAGGACCAGCAGAACGGCCAGCACGCCGGCGGCAAAAACGCCCAGGCGGGCGGGCAGGTTGAGGCGGTAGGGGTCGCCGGGCAGGTCGTCGCGCAGGGCGCGCAGGTCGAGTCGGGCAGGTTTGGGAAAGTCGAAGAGCGGGGCGACTTGCCAGGTTTTGGCCTGGGCCTGTTTGCTGGCGCGAAAGCAGGGTATTTTCTGTTCACGCGCCGCCCACCAGATGCCAGTATCGCGGCAGACCAGGCCGAGTTCGGCGCCCAAGGTGCGGGCATGGCGGCGCAGCAGGGTCAGATCGAGCGGACGCACATCCACCCTGCCCCGGCGCGGCCAGACGAGCAATATGCGCGGGGTTTTGGCCCAAGACATGCGATCTCGAATGGAGACCAGGTTGTCGTGGGATTCGAGGTGGATGAGGGTGGTTTTCATGGATAAAGATTATAAACGAGGCTGCAAGTTCCAACAATTAACGCCAGCAATTCTCAATATGCCAGTGTAGCGCCGCCTTCAGGCGGTGAGTCGCCGCCTGAAGGCGGCGCTACATACTCAAAGCAGGCGGCGTTACCTTTTAAAATGAGAATCGCTGAATTAACGCTCGATAGCCTAAAAAATAGGTAATCGTTCACGGGGTATAAATTACCCGGATGTTTACGTCCGGGCGGTGCCGGCAAATTGGCCCCATGTGAACGCTTACTGCCTACCGTAGCGCGACTTTCAAGTCGCGTTTGGATTAAGACAGTTGAGAATTTGCTTTCAGGAGACATAAACCCCCATTCGGGGACGATGTGTCGCCCTACGAATATCAGTTCGTAGGCGGTTACGAAAATCTGCGTAAATCCGCATAATCCGACTTGAATCCGCGTTCTATTTTCCTGAATGTATGGTCAATGGTTTCACTTACGGGCAGTCAAACCCGGCGAGGCTATACACCCAAAACTGGCTATTCTCATACGCCACTGGCAGGGGGTGCTGGTTCGGTTTCTCGATGACGGCGTATTGGGCTTCGAGGGCGCAGGCCGCGCTGAGCAAATCTTGGGCTGAAAGGCTGTAATAGGCTTCACGCGTCAGGCGGACATTGTTGAAATAGTCGCCGTCAAATTTTTGGAGCGCGCCGGGGGCCACCCGTTCAAAGCGGGGCTGCCAATCGAGTTCGTAGCCAGGCTGAAAGGCTCCCACCAGGATTTCGGACAAGGTGGCAACGCTGGCGCGCTCGGCGTGGACGCGCCAATCTGATTCCTGCGGACCCCATTTTTCGGGCGGGGTGATGAAACGTGCCTCGCTGGGCGTATTATCACGCGCCCAGCGCTGAACATCGACCCAGGGAGTGGGTTGTCCGTAGAGGTAAAGCGTACCCGGATTCCAGAATCCCATCATCCAGACGGTGGCGTAAGAGGCCAAAACGAAAGACGAGACCAACAGCATGGCCATTTTTCTCATCGTTGGCGCCCAGACCCATTTAGCAACCGCCCAGGCCGCCAAAACCAGCAAAGGCGTGGGCGAAAGCAGGTAAATACCCGTCAGGAAGGCAAAAACCGGGCGCGAATAGCGGCCCAATTGATGAATCTTTATCAGGTAATTGGCAAAGAAAAGATAGGCCAAAATCATGATCCAGGTGCCAACGCGCACAATTTGCGATTGAATCAGAATGGTGACAGGCAGGAAATACACGCTAATGACCTGCACCGCCAGAACAATGATGCCGGCATAAACAAAATTACGCGCCGTGGTAATGACTGGAGCAGGATCGGCGCGGCGCAGGGCGGCAAAAAAAACAAAAACGGTGCTGATGCCACCCAGAACAATCGGCCAGGTGCCGGGATAATTCGGGCTGAACATGGCAAAAAGATGAAAGAACAGAGTCTGGTTTAGAAATGCAACCCACTCCGGGCGCAAAGTGAAATCAATCGGTGAACCGCCCATTTTCCAGAGCAACACCGGGGAAGCGCATACCAGAAAGGTGAACGCTGAGAGCGCAATGGTTTTGAATCCGATGCGGCGAAATTCGAGCAGGCAGGCCAGCCCGAACATCGCCAGCACAAAATTGACCGACACAACGTGAACGTTATACATCAGCCCGGCAATCAGGAAAGCCAGCCCAATGCGTCCTTTCAAGAACTGATCCACCGCAACCAACAAAAAAGGTAGCACAAAAGTCCGGCTGAGGGGCGCAAATTCAAAAATCGGGAAGCCCGAAAAACCAAAGTGCGGCACAACAAAACCCAGCACTGCCAAAAATGAGACAGCCGGGCTACCAAAAAGGGTCTGGCTCAGGTTCCAGATGGCCCAAAAACTCAAATAAGTTGTTGCCAGGTGCAGGAGAAAGAGCGTGGGCTCAAGCCACCCGGCTTGCAAAATCGGCACAAAAGAATGCCAGAAGTAGGAATAATAGATGCGGCTAAGCCCAATCATGGCATCGCCATCGTACATGGCCGGGTAAGCCGAGGCCTTAAGAAAAGGAATGTGCATGGCCTGGTCGAACGTACCAAAGTGGTAGCCAATGAAAAAGACTGTGGCAAGCGTGGCCGCCAGAAAGAGCAGGTGACGGGCGCGGGCAGAGTTTTGCAGGGCTTGGGAAATGTTGTTGAGCATAGAGTCCTTGTTTCAAGAAAAAGCGCAAAGACAAACCGGGTCTTTGCGCTTTGGTGAACAGGCAAAATCACTTAGCGATACTTCAAAAATTCATCTGGATTCAGCCCAATATCCTTTGCAATTTGTCGCAAAAGAACAGGCGATATGTCACGACTTGGGTGAAATGGCACGGTGGTACCACGTCCATCAGGATGACGGAATTGTTTATGAGAGCCTCGCTGGCGAACTTCAACGAAACCCATCTTTTGCAAAATGGACGCCACTTCACGAGGCTTCAAGACCGGGATGCTTCCCATCAGGCGACAAATACTTCCTGCGTGCCAATGAATTCTGCTTCAAACTTGGGCTCGCCATCTTCAAGGAGCATTCCGACCACTTCCTGAAGATTCAAGCGCAACTCATCCAGCGACTCAGCCTGGGAATGCGCGCCGGGAAAGCCGGGAATATAGCCGACATAGTAGCCGGTATCGGGGTCTTTTTCAATGACAGCCGTAAATTTTCGTAACATCGCAGCCTCCAAAAAA
>DAOUML010000176.1:0-3927 GCA_034411635.1 Anaerolineales bacterium | reverse complement strand
TTAAGGTAATTATTTTGACACGCAGGCCCTGAGCGGAGCGTTCTTCAGCGTAGTCGAAGGGCCGATATGTAAAATTCATTTTCTTAACATCTATAGTTTTTATGGTTAAAGGCCGGCTCTACCGGAAAAAGCAGCATGAGCGAAAAATGCCAGTGGCGTGGCCGAATCGGGCAAATTACTTTGATATATAATGCCCGTGGTCACAAATTGCGCTTTTATGCTCTTGTAAAAAGCGCAATTTGTGACCGGGACGGGTATAATCAAAAGCCTTTTCACCTCGTTCACGTTTTTACACCTTTTCAGGAAAGTTCAATGCAATCTGACCTCTTCACCAACCGCCGCACCTTCGCCATTATCTCGCACCCCGATGCGGGCAAAACCACCCTAACCGAAAAACTGCTCTTATACGGCAACGCCATCGAACTGGCCGGCAACGTGCGCGCGCGCCGCAACCAGCGCGCCACCACCTCCGACTGGATGGAAATGGAGCGCGAACGCGGCATCTCCATTACCTCCACCATTCTGCAATTCCCCTATCAAGGCCGCATTATCAACCTGCTTGATACCCCCGGCCACCAGGATTTCTCCGAAGACACCTACCGCACCCTTTCAGCCGTCGATAGCGCCGTCATGGTCATCGACGCTGCCAAAGGCATCGAGCCGCAAACCCTCAAACTCTTCGAGGTCTGTCGCAAGCGCGGCATCCCCATCTTCACCTTCATCAACAAAATGGATCGCCCGGCCCGCGATCCGCTCGAACTGCTCGACGAAATCAGGCAGGTGCTGGGCATGGAACCTGTGCCAATGAACTGGCCTTTGGGGGATGGCGTGGACTTCAAAGGAGTCTACGACCGGGCCTCGCGCGGCGTCTATGTCTTTGAACGCACCGAACGCAACGAACGCATCTCGACAGAAACCTTTATTCCGTTAAACGAACTCGAATCAAGCCGATTACTCTCCCCGGCCCGCCTGGCAAACCTGACCGAAAGCCTCGACTTGCTCGATGGCCTGGGGATCGTCTTCGACAGGCAAAGCGTCTTGCAAGAAAAACAGACCCCGGTTTATTTTGGCAGCGCGCTCACCAACTTTGGCGTGCGTCCTTTTCTGGAAGAATTCATCCAGTACGCGCCCCAGCCCCAGCCTTACCTGAGTGAAACCGGCCTGGTTTTGCCCGAAATGCCCGAGTTTTCTGGCTTCATCTTCAAAATCCAGGCCAACATGAACCCCAAACACCGCGACAGCGTCGCCTTCCTGCGCATTTGCTCCGGGCGTTACGAGCGCGGCATGGACTTGTTTCACACCCAGAGCGGCAAAACCTTGCGCACCCTGCGCCCTTACAAATTATTTGGCAGCGAGCGCGAAATCATCGAAGAAGCCTACCCCGGCGACGTGCTCGGTCTGCCCAATACCGGCGAATTTGCCATTGGCGACACCCTTTGCACCGGTGAACCGATTCGCTTCGCGCCCCTGCCGCGCTTCCTGCCCGAACACTTTGCCCTGCTGCGTAACAGTGACCTGAACAAACAAAAACAATTCGCCAAAGGTTTGCAACAACTCGAAAGCGAAGGCGCGGTGCAGGTTTTTTACAACGTTAACGCCTTCAAGCGCGAACCAATTTTGGCCGTTGTGGGGCAATTGCAGTTTGACGTGGTTCAATCACGTTTGCAAAGTGAATACAACGTCGCCACTACGCTGGAACGAATGTCGCACACCGACTTGCGCTGGATCAAAGGCCCGGCCCCGGTCATCGAAAAATTGCCCGAACGTTCAGATGCCATTATCGCCCGCGATGTGAACGAAAACCCGGTGGCGCTTTTTAACGGCTCCTTCTTTCTGCGCTATTACACCGAAAAATACCCTGATTTGAAGTTTGTTGGCTTTGGCGAACAATAGCAAGTTATGTGGTACTGCCAATTTTCCAATTTTCCCAAAAGGGGTGGTAAAATTGGGCAAGTTGTTATAAAATAGAGACAGCAACTGAATGCAACAAAATTCCTACCCTGTCCGTGTCAAACGCGAAGAGCCACCCCCCCTGCGGCAGCCCTCGTCCTGACGGCAGGGTGGGTCATTTAAGGGACATGATGAACCTGAAACTTGCCGACCTTTTTCATCTGCGCGCCAGTTCTCCGCTACAGCGTCTGCGCGCCTTGCTGGTTATTCGCCTGGTGCTTGGCCTGGCGTTTTTTGTTGGCGCGCTCATTCTTTTTTGGATTCTCAGCGGCACGCTTGAAAGCCTGGATACAATTCTGGCAGGTTTCGTTTTTGTTGCCATCTTGCTGGGCCTGGCCCGCCTGGCCCAGGTTGGGCGCGAGATGTTGGCGGCCTGGCTGTTGAACATCTTTTTGTCGCTGGTCATCTGGCTCGACGTGGCCGAATATGGCCTCGATTCTTTGGGGGCTTCCGCCTACGCCCTGCCGATACTTTTCGCAAGTCTGGTGCTGGGGTTCAGGCCCGGATTTATTTTTGCGCTTCTTGGCGCAGGCATGGTCTGGCTTTTGGCTTTCGCTTCTTTTTCCGGTTGGCTCATGGCGGATTTGTATCAGGAGTCATTTCTGTCCTTTTACGCGCCCGCGCTTACTTTGTATTACTTTTTGCTGGCCTTTTTGGTCGGCGGCTGGAACCGCGCTGTGCTGAAATTGATTGCCCCTGTGGAGAAACCCTTATGAAACTTGTCACTGTATCCCAAATGCGAACCATTGAACAGCAGGCCGATACCAACGGCCTGACGTATGCCAAAATGATGGAAAATGCCGGTCTCGGCCTGGCCCAGGAAATCGAAGTCCTGTCCTATAGCGCGGATGGGCGCAATTTGCTGGCCCTGGTTGGGGCCGGCAACAATGGCGGCGATGCTCTGGTTGCGTTGGCGCACCTGGCCGCCGAAGGCTGGCAGGCCCGCGCCTATCTTGTCCGGCGCAAAGGGCAGGACGACCCGTTGGTTGAACGCCTGAAAGCGGCGGGGGGTGAAGTGCTGGACGCCGCCGATGACCCGGATTTCGAGAAACTGACCGCCTTCGTCGAGACGGCGGATGTCGTCGTGGACGGCGTGCTAGGCACGGGGCTGAAACTGCCGCTCAAGCCGGAGATTGCCCGTGTGTTGGATGCTGTCAATCAGGCGATTACCGCCCTGTCCTGGCCGCCCTACGTCGTGGCGGTCGATTGTCCTTCGGGCGTGGACTGCGACACCGGTCAAGCCGCCCCGGAGACGATTCCGGCCAGCCTGACCGTGTGCATGGCCGCCGTTAAACGCGGTTTGCTCGAACTCCCGGCCTTTGAACTGGCGGGCGAGTTGAGCGTGGTCGATATCGGCCTTTCAGACGAGGACGAGTGGCAGGCGGTGCGTCATCAGGTTGCCAGCGATGAACTCCTGGAAGAACTGCTCCCCGTCCGCCCATTGGATGCCCACAAAGGGACGTTCGGCACGGCCCTGGTCGTGGCGGGGTCACTCAATTATCCCGGCGCGGCCATCCTGGCGGGCAAAGCCGCTTATCGGGCCGGCTCGGGATTGGCGCAGATGGCCGTTCCTGGCCCGGTGCAATCGCTGATGGCGGGTTCCTTCCCCGAAGCGACCTGGGCGCTCCTGCCGCATGAAATGGGGGCGCTGACCGCCGCTGCCGCCGAAACCTTGTCAAAACATTTTGAGCGCGCCACCGCCCTGCTGGTTGGGCCTGGCCTGGGCGAAGCCGATTCAACCGCTAAATTTATCGAAAACCTGTTAAATGGCAAATCTTCGGCGCGTAAATCACCCGGAATCGGGTTTGTGCTCAAGGACAGCCAGGCTGGTGAAGAAAAGATTTCCCCGGCCTTGCCGCCGCTGGTGGTCGATGCAGATGGGCTGCGTTTGCTGGCGAAAATTGAGAACTGGCACGAAGCGCTGCCCAAAACCGCCGTGTTGACTCCCCATCCCGGCGAAATGGCCGCCCTGACCGG
>DAOUML010000175.1:0-19604 GCA_034411635.1 Anaerolineales bacterium | reverse complement strand
TTTTCAAATTATAACCAGCAAAGGAGTGACCCTATGACCATGACATCTCGCCAGCGTGTTTTAGCCGCCATCCATCATCAGCAGCCTGACCGGGTTCCGATTATTTTGGGAACCAGCAATACCACCGGTATTAAGGGCAAGGCTTACGAAAATTTGAAAAAATACCTGGGTATTGAGGCTGAGACCCGCTACATCTACGATTGGCCTGAATTGGGCACGGCCCTGCCTGATGAGCAAACCATGCAGCGTTTGCATAGCGACGCGCGCGGGGTATTGGACCTTTACCCCAGTTGGGTCTATGAGCGCAACCGCAAACGTCCGCCGCACGACCCGTTTCTTGACGATTGGGGAACCGGGCAAAAGGAAGTTCAGCCTGGCCTGTGGTATCCGGGCATTCACCCGATGGCCGCGGCAACGACGATTGAAGAAATTGAAGCCTATCCCTGGCCCGATATGAACGACCCCAGCCGGGTGGCGCATGTGCGTGAGCAGGCTCGTTTGCTGGCCGAGGCCAATCAATATGCGATTATTGGCACACCCTGGCTGCTTTTCCCGTTTGAACGCGCCCACGCCATGCAGGGATTGGATGTTTTTCTATACAATATGGCCGCGCATCCTGTTTTTGCCAAGGCCTTGCTCGAAAAAATTGCCGAACTGTGTAAAATCCTGATGGGTCATTTCCTGGATGAAGTTGGTGATAATCTCGATATGATCAAAATTGGTGATGATCTGGGAACCCAGGAGAGCCTGATGATTTCGCCGCGCATGTATCGGCAATTGCTCAAGCCCATTCACGCCGATTTTATCTCGTTTATTAAGAGCAAAACCAAAGCAAAGGTCTTTTTTCACACCGATGGCGACGTTTTTAATCTGATTGATGATTTTGTCGAGATTGGGGTCGATATTCTCAACCCGATTCAGACATCGGCGGGGAAGATGTCGAATTTGGCGGGGCTCAAAGAGCGTTGGGGCGATAAATTGACGTTTTGCGGCGCGGTGGATACCCATCATTACCTGCCGTTTGGCACGCCGCAAGAAGTTCGTCAGGAAGTGCGCCGCGTTTTGGAGATTATGGCTCCTGGCGGCGGGTATATGCTTTCTTCAGTGCATACGATTATGGATGAAGTGCCGCCTGAAAATATTATGGCAATGGTCGATGCCGTTTTGGAATTTTAGTTGGATAAAAAAGGCTCGCTCCAACCGGAGCGAGCCTTTTTTGTTGATTGCCCGAAACTTATTCTTTTTCGTAAGGAATACCGTCAGCCGCGGGGATGTGTCCGCGCCCAACCACGCCAGCCAGGACAATGATGGTTGCCAGGTAGGGGGCCATGTTCAAAAATTCGGAGGGCAGCGGCACTTGCAACAGGGATGATTTGACCGCCAGGGAGTCGAAGAAGCCAAACAACAACCCGGCGCCCATTGCGCCAAAGGGGTGATAGTTGCCGAAAATCATGGCCGCCAGGCCGATAAAGCCGCGTCCGGCGGTCATAAATTCGTCGAAACGGCCCGAAGAGCCGAGGGTGAAGTAGGTTCCGGCCAGGCCGGCCATCATGCCGCCCAAAATTACGGCCATGTAGCGGGTGCGGAAAACGTTGATTCCGAGCGTATCGGCCGCTTTGGGGTGTTCGCCCACGGCGCGCAGGCGCAGTCCCCAACGGGTGTAGAAGAGCAGGAAGGTTAGCAGGAGGACAAATCCAAACATCAGGAAGACATACATGTTGTGATGGAAGAAAATTGGTCCGATGAATGGGATTTGTGAGAGAAAAGGAACTTCCAGCTGCGGCATCATGCCTGGTTCGTTCAAATGCTGGTAGGCGCTTTTCTGGATGTATTGAGATGACAAATACGAGGTAAGCCCTGCCGCAAAGATATTAATCACGGTGCCGGAGATGATTTGGTTGATCTTGTATTTGATTGAAAATATGGCATGAACCAGGCCAAGCAACCCGCCAATTAAAATGCCCGCCACCAGGCCAAGAAAAAGACTCTGGGTCAGGCTGGCGATGACTGTGCTGACGAAGGCGGAAGCCAGCATCATGCCTTCGATGGCGATGTTCACCACGCCCGCGCGTTCGCACAAAATACCAGAGAGCGCCCCCAGGGTGAGCGGCACGGCGCGCACGACCATCACCCGCAGCAGCCCCGCCAGGTTTGTGCTGGTTCCTGAAGTGGCCCATACCAGAAACCCGAAAATGAACAAAATCGCGGCCAGGGCCAGCATGGCGTTGGTCGCTTTACCAAACCCACGAAAGAGTTGAAAGGCACCCATCACTGCTAAAATAGTGGCGATGAAGTTGAGATAGGCGAGCGATTCAAAGACCCAATCACCCATAGCGGCAGAACTTCCGCCAGGCGACATGACAAAGGTGGATAGTTCGCCCGTCTCAGCATTGGGGGTAAAAACCAGCCAGATAAACAGGGCCGCGGCGATAAATATCAGTCCCATCACCAACCTGCGGCGGCGTTCCAGTTTTGCCAATCCGCCGCCTGCGTTTTTTATGTCTGTTGTTGCTGTCATTGTCTACTCTCCTTTCCAGCCGCGCAGGGATACAAGTTCTTCGGTGTGTTTGGGTTCTTTGAGCCGATAAATGGTGCGAATGATGGCAGGCGCGGCAATGAAAGCCAGGATTAAGGCCTGCAAAATTGACACAATTTCAAGCGGAACGCCCACCGATAATTGCATGGCCCGCGCGCCGCTGCGCAAAAAACCAAACAGCAGGGCCGATAACACCACCCCCAGCGGGTGACTTTTGCCCAACAGCGCCAGGGCGATACTGTCAAATCCATAACCTGAAGAGAAGGATGGCACCATGCGATAATTCAGGCCAAGCACTTCGGTGGCCCCGGCCATGCCCGCCAGACCGCCTGAAAGTACCATCGCCATCACGGTGCTGACGGTGATATTAATGCCGGCATAGCGGGCGGCTTTTGGGTTCACGCCAACCATGCGCAACTCAAGCCCCCATTTTGTTTTGAACAATAGCAGGTACACCAGCAGGGCAAAGAGCAGGGCAATGAAAAAACCAATGTGAAAACGAATGGGGGCTTCAAAAAGACGGGTTAATTGGGCTGTTTCTTGAATGAAAGGGGTTTTTGGCGTGAACTCGTTGGGGTCTTTCATGGGAAATTTAAGCAGCCAATCGACCAGGCGGAAGGCAATGTAGTTCATCATAATCGTTACAATGACTTCATGCGCGCCTGTGCGCGCTTTCAGGTAGCCTGGCACAAAGCCCCAGATTGCGCCGCCAAGCGCGCCAAAGAGCATCGCAACCGGAATATGGATGAACGCAGGCAAGCCAGTAATGGCGTAACCAGCCCAAACGCCCGTAACCGCGCCAATGAAAATTTGGCCTTCCACGCCGATATTGAACAAGCCCACCCGAAAACCGAGCGCTACTGCCAATCCGCCAAAGATGTACGGGGTGGCCTGCACCAGGCTTTCAAATAATGGATTGAAGGCCCGGCGGATGAGCAGCGGGTCGCCGCTTTCGAGCGCGGCCTGAATGCGGGCCGGGTCTCCGAAAGAGCCGGTGAACAAGGCCCGATAGGTGTTGATGGCGGCCAAAAAGGCGGCTTTTATCCCCTCCCAAATCGAGACATTAAAAGCCGCATAAACACTGTCTGACGTGAAGGCTACCAGAACCCCACCCAGAACGATACCGGTCAGGATGGCAAGGACAATCACGGTCATTGAATTTCTGGATAACTCATCCAAAAATATCGCAAATGAGTTTTTCTTTTGCACTGGCACTTTTTCTTCGCTCATGTTTGCAATCCTTTAGGTGGTGACCAATGCGCTTTTGCCGCTGGTCATCATCGATTTTTTCTCTTCATCTGAAAGCCTGATGCCGGCCATGAGTAAGCCAATCATTTCCTTGCTGGCTGTATCGGCATCGACGATATCAATAATTTGCCCGCGATACATCACCGCGATTCGATCAGAGAGTTGCATCACTTCTTCCAACTCTGTCGAAACGAGCAACACGGCGGTTCCTTCATCACGCTTTTCAATCATCCGCCGGTGAATATACTCAATGGAGCCAACGTCCAAACCGCGCGTAGGCTGCGAGGCGATCAGTAACTTAATTGGGCGCGAAAATTCGCGCGCCACAATCACTTTTTGCTGATTGCCTCCTGAAAGTGACCCGACCGGAGTTTGTACACTGGGTGTGCGAATATCGTAATTTTGAACCATTTTTTCGCTAAAACTCAAGATGGTTTTTTCCTGCATCCAGGCGTTTTTGGAATAGGGTTCGAGGTAATAGGTGTTCAGCACCAGATTATCGGAAATGGGGAAGGCCAGCACCAGGCCGTCTTTTTGGCGATCTTCGGGAATGTGGGCGGTGCCTAATTCGGTAAATTTGCGCGGCGAGTAGTGGGTGGCGTTGACATTTTCGACGTACACTTCGCCATCGATTGGATCCATCAGGCCGGTGATGGCGCGAATCAATTCTGTCTGACCGTTGCCCTGCACGCCGGCAATGCCCAACACTTCGCCGGCCCGCACTTCAAACGAGATTCCGTTGACGGCCAGCATATCACGCCCGTCCAGCACTTTGAGATTATTAACTTTCAAGATAACTTCACCGGGGGCGGCATGGGTTTTCTCGACTTGCAGGCTCACTTCGCGGCCCACCATCATTGCGGCCAGGTCGTTCATGGTCGATTGGGCCGGAACGGCATTGCCAACCACCTTGCCACCCCGAATGACGGTGATTCGATCTGCAATGTGTAGCACTTCATCCAGTTTGTGGGTAATAAAAATAATCGACTTGCCCTGTTCTTTGAGCATGTTCATAATCTTGAAAAGTTCTTTCACCTCCTGTGGGGTTAGCACGGCGGTTGGCTCATCCATGATTAAGATTTCAGCCTCGCGGAAGAGCAATTTGATGATTTCTACCCGCTGCTGGGTGCCCACCGAAAGACTCTCGACATAGGCGGAAGGGTCAATTTCAAGATTATAAGTATCTGAGATTTCTTTGATTTTTTTCGCGGCCCTTGAGCGATCCAATACGTCGCCATATTTTAAATATTCATCGCCTAGCATCACGTTTTCAGTTACTGTAAAGACTGGAATGAGCATGAAGTGCTGATGCACCATGCCGACGCCGGCCCGAATTGCGTCACTTGGCGAATGAATAATTTTTTTCTCTCCATTTACCAGAATTTCGCCTTCATCGGGGTTATATAGCCCATAGAGAATATTCATCAGGGTTGTTTTGCCGGCGCCGTTTTCGCCAAGCAAGGCGTGAATTTCGCCTTTCTCCAGGCTTAAATCAATATGGTCATTGGCTAAAACCCCGGGAAAGCGTTTGGTAATGCCGCGTAACTCAAGCAATGGTGGCATATTGGCCTCTCTTATACGATGTTACATAAAACAAAATTATCTCTGCCCGCAGAGATAGAAGATTTTGACAATACCTTGAAGCAAGTGAAACAGAGCCAGGCAAAACCTGGCTCTGTTGTGAACGTACAAAAAAAGATTAGCGGGTGGGCAGGGTGGGTACTTCACCGGAGATAATCTGCGGGATGAGGGCTTCGATTTCAGCCTTCAACTCAGCCGGAATTTGACCTTCCCAGGCTGAGCCGTAACCCAGGCCAACGCCGCCGTTTTCAAGGGTCAGCATGTAGGTTTCGCCGCCTTTGAAATTGCCTTCGGCAACCATTTTGATGGTGTCGTAAACAAAGACATCAATCTTCTTCAGCGCGCTGGCGAGGATGAAATCAGCGCCGCCGGGGTTGGCAACTGCCCAATCGTTATCGACGCCAATCACCAGACCGGTGCCGCGTTCCTGCATCACAGCCAGGGTGCCCAAACCAACGGGGCCAGCAACCGGCATGATGATGTCGGCGCCTTCATCGAGCAGCGATTCGCCCAGAGCGCGGCCATCGTCGAGGCTGTCGAAGTTACCAACTTCGAGACCGGTCGCGGTTTCCATGTCCCAACCCAATACTTCGACGTTGGTCCCATGCACTTCATTGTATTTGGCAACGCCCATGGCATAGCCATCAACAAAAGCCTGGGTAGCGGGGAAGAGAATACCCACATACGTGCCAACCTTGCCGGTTTTGGTCATGCCAGCGGCCAGGTAGCCCGCCAGGAAGGTGGCCTGGTCGATTTGGGAGGCGTTCCCGCGCAGGTTCGGCAGGGACAGCCAATCAACATCCACGATACCGTATTTCTGGTCGACATTGGTGGTGGCGGCGGCGGCAGTCGCATCGGCCAGCAGGAAGCCAATCGAGACGATCACGTCACAACCATCTTCAACGAAGGCGTTCAGGTTGACTTCGTAATCGGACTGGTTCTGGGATTCAAGGTACTTGACCTCAACGCCCAAATCAGCGGCGGCAGATTCCATGCCCTTCCAGGCGGTGGCATTGAAAGATTTGTCATCAATACCGCCAACATCGGTCACCTGGCAGGCCTTGATGGTCTTGGCAGCCGGTTCGGCAGGGGCGGCGGTGCCGCCACAGGCAGCGAGAACCATGCTGGTTACAACCAGCAACGCCATAACTAAGTAAAACTTTTTCGACATACTTCTTCTCCTTGAACGGTGTTACAAAAGATTTGATTTGGCAGAATGAACGCTCATTCTATCCATTAATAGGGAGTATACAACATCCCGGTATCTGCCGCAAGTCATTTTTGCCGAAAAATGTCACGACACATGTCACAAAACCATTACAAGAATGGCTTATGCCGCGACGATTATTCGACATTATTATCGTCATCCGCGTTCTCTTCGCTGTTGTTGTTTTCAGCCTCATCTTCTGGCAAATCCTCGTTGGATAGCAACGCCTCGTCCAACGCAACATCGACCTCTTCCGGGGAAGGGAGCGACTCCAGCAGAGTTGGGTCGATTGCCTCCCCCCACAAAATTTGGTAAGTCCCTTCATAAATCGGCTGGGTTACGCCTCCAGCCTGCGCAATTTCATTAATGATGGACAAATCGAAGAAGATACTTGCGATAAGCCGCTTCTGCATCGACGGGTATCTTCTGCCGAAATCGATCTCCGCGCCAATCACTCGACCTCGAAATTGCTCCATCGCCGAAAGACCGGTGCCGCCCCCGTAAGCAAACAAAACATCTGCCCCGCGTTCATCCAGTGTATCGGCTTGCCGGGCCCCCCATTCACGGTCATTTAATGAATCAGCGAAGCGCGCATCTTCATGCGCCACCACGAAAACTTCAACTTCTTTCAGCCCGGCCCCACCCTGAAATCCGCGCGCATACGCTTTTACTGATGGCAATTCCGGGTTGGCAAAAATCGCGCCGATTTTGCCCGATTCGCTCAAAATAGCCGCCGCTGCGCCTGCCAAAAAGCCAGCCTGCGCCTCCGGGAAAAGCACCCCTGCCAGGTTGGGCGGCGCATCTTCGCTGGGCGGCTGGCCGAGCATGACGAAAGAAGTTTGCGGATATTTTTCTGCCATCGTATGGGTGGTTTCTGTTAGCGTGTAGCCGCTGGTAAATACCAGGTCGTAGCCATGATCGGCAAAATAGGCTACATTTTTGGCATAATCGAAAGCATCAATACTTTCGATCACATCGACAACAAATCCTTGCTCGCGCAGGGCTTGCAAGGCCTGCCAGGCTTGCTCGTTCAGTCCATAATCGCGCAAGCCGTTTTGATCGGTAACAAACCCGAGGCAAATTACCTCCTCAGAATGACAATCCGGCGGAACTGTCAAACAGCCCGCCGGAGCGATGAGCAGAAAAGATAGCATCAGCAGGCCAGCGGCCCGCCAGGCGCACGCAAGCCGGTTCATGCCGCTGGTTTGGCCTCGCCGCGCTTGAGTGGCGCGCGCACTTTGGTCATTACCGCAAAAGCCAACAACATGAAGAGCGCGCTAAAGAGCCATAACCAGCGATATTGCGTGCCCATGGCCTCCACAAGAATCCCTGCGAATGTTGGGCCAAGCACTGCCGCCAGTTGGGAGGAGAAGTAATACAAGCCGGTATAGGTTCCAATTTGCTGCTCGTTGCCGTGATCATAAACCAGTGGCAGACTGTTTACGTTAACCATGGCCCAACAGACGCCCGCCCCAATCAACACAATTAAAAAGGTGATTGGCGAGGTGATGAAGAAAAAGCCAATGAAAGTTAGGGCTACCAATCCAGCCAACCCATAGCGGATGATTCTTTCGCGGCCAAAGCGGGTTCCGGCCAGGCCAGAAGGCACCGCAAAGATGATGAACGAAATGGTGATTGCCCCGGCATAAATTGAAGCGGTGCCGGCCTGCATTCCCAGGCTAAAAACCGCAAAAGACGAGAGACCGGCATCCAGCGCGCTGTAGGCCATGAACCAGAGCAGAATGCTAACCAGCACCATCAGCCCGCCTTTGTCGGGGTTGGAAAACAAGATTTTCAGGCTGTCTACAATGCCGGGGCTGGGGGTTTCATCGGTTATGCTCATGCGTTCTTTGGGCTCTTTTACAAAAATCAGCACCGCCGCCAGCGCCAGCGCGGTTGCAATCGCCCCGGCGATAAAGGGAGCGTTGCGCCCTAAAGAGTTAAACAACATGCCGCCGCCAAAGAAGGCCAGCAAGCCACCCACGCCGCCCATGAAATTGATAACGCCATTGGCTTTGGAGCGATTGTTGGCATCAAAAAGGTCGCCAAGCCAGGCAACAGTGGGCGAACGGAAGATGGCCATGCCCAGATTGGTAACAAAAATGAAAACCATGAGCGCGGTAAGGGTTTGCGCCACCGGGATAAAGACAAAGCCCAGTAAGGCAATTGGCGCGCCAAGCAAAATATAGGGCTTGCGGCGTCCGAAGCGATTCCAGGTGCGGTCACTTTTTGCGCCTATCCAGGGGGCAATGAACATGTTGAGAATATTGTCCCAGGTCATAATAAAGAGCGCCAGGCTGGGGGCCAACCCAAAACCGACAATATCAGGAATCGCGCGACCTTGTTCTATTAATTGTCGTTCAAATTCCGGGTTGCCGGCTTGCAAAAAAATGGGCAGGTATTGGTTAAAGATGGGCCAGATAACGCTGATGCCCAGAAAACCAAACCCTAGTAAAAATGTTCTTGCCCAGGGAAACTTATTATCGCTCATTGGTGGATTCTCCTTTGTTGGGATTTGGAAAGTTAACCGCTATCAAGTTCTTGCTTGATTTTTGCCAGTAATTTTTGATCTTCTTTGCTTAGGGATAAGTTTTCCAACATATCAGGCCGTTTGGCGAGGGTGCGGCGCAGCGCTTGTTCGCGCCGCCAGCGATCAATTTTTCCGTGATCACCGCTCAGGAGAATATCAGGAACCTGCCAGCCGCGAAATTCGGGCGGACGGGTGTAGTGCGGGTATTCGAGCAGGCCCGAAGCGTGGGAGTCATCTTCGGCCCCCGTCGGGTCTCCCAACACGCCGGGGATCAGGCGTGAGAGCGCATCGATCAGTATCAGGGCCGGTAACTCGCCTCCGGTCAGGACATAATCCCCGATTGAAATTTCGTCGCTAACGAGGTGTTGGCGGATTCGTTCGTCGAATCCTTCGTAGCGACCAGAGATGAGCGCAATTTGTTCATGCGCGGCCAGTTCAAAGGCGATTTTTTGGTTGAAGACCCGCCCCTGCGGGGTGAGCAGGACGACCGGGCATTGGGGCGGGCTGCCCAGCACGCTTTCGACGGCTTCAAAGACCGGTTCGGGCTTCATCACCATGCCGCCGCCGCCACCGTAGGGGGTATCGTCGGTGGTGTGATGGCGATCTTGCGCGTAATCACGAATATTGTGCAGGTGGACTTCAATCAGTCCGCGCGCGGCGGCTTTTTCGAGGATGCTGGCGCTCAGGTAGGGGCGCAGGGTTTCGGGCAACAGGGTAAAGACATCAAATCGCATGGCTTCATTCTATATGCAAGCGGCGGTTTGGGCAAGCAAATCAGGCCAGCGCCAGTCCGATGATTTCGCGCAGGGTGGCTTGCACGTTTTCCCAGGGCTGGCTCGCGTCGATGATTTGCCAGCGGGACGGTTCCTGAGCGGCCAGTTGCAGGTATCCGGCGCGCACGCGTTTGTGAAAGTCGACGGTGTAGGCGTCGAGGCGGTTCCATTCCTGTTGGTTCGATTTGCGTTGCAGGCCGAGTTCTACATCCAGATCGAGCAGGATGGTCAGGTGGGGCGTCAGGCCGCCAGTGGCGTATTGGATGAGTTGGCGAATTTGTTCGAGGGGTTGACCGTGTCCGTAGCCCTGGTATGCAATGGTCGAGTCGAAGTAGCGGTCCGAAAGCACAATTTCCCCGGCGGCCAGGCGCGGTTTGATAACCTGTTCCACAATTTGGGCGCGGGCGGCCTGGTAGAGCAGGGTTTCGGCGCGCGGGTGCATTTCGGCGTTTTTCAGATCGTGAATTACCTCGCGGATTTGTTCGCCAATGGAGGTGCCGCCCGGCTCGCGGGTGGGGAAGACGCTGCGGCCTTGTTCGCGCAAAAAGGCGACCAGGTGCGGGATGTGGGAGGTTTTTCCTGAGCCTTCGGGGCCTTCGAGGGTGATGAACATGGTTTGCTTTCCTTGCGGTGGGTTGGGGGATGTGCGTTTTCGACTTTCTTAATCTTACCAGCGAAATTCCAAATTTTGTAACTGGCCCGTAACCACGTTCTGATAAGATGGTTGCTATCTGAACTTTTTGTTTTGAAAATTGTTTCCCAGCCTCACACAAGAAGGAGAAATCGAAATGCGTTTGAAAGATAAAGTCACCCTCGTCACTGGCGGCGCTGCCGGCATTGGCAAAGCCACCGCCCTGCGTTTTGCCGAAGAAGGCGCAAAAGTGGTTATTTGCGACCTGAACGAAGAAGCCGGAAAGGCCCTTTTGGCCGAACTCGGCCCCGAAGCGCGTTTCTACAAGGTCAACGTTGCCGACCGGCAGGAAGTGCAAGCCTGGGTCGATGATGTCGTTGCCCACTACGGGCGCGTGGATGTGCTGATTAACAACGCCGGTATTCTGCGCGATGGACTGTTCGTGCGCGTTAAAGACGGGCAACTGGTTAAACAGATGGAAGAAGCCGCCTGGGATGCCGTCATCAACGTCAACCTGAAGGGCGTCTTTAATTGCACCCAGGCCGTGACCCCCACTATGATTAAACAGGGCGGCGGCGTGGTGGTTAATGCCTCGTCGGTGGTTGGCTTGTATGGCAACTTCGGCCAGACCAACTACGTTGCCACCAAAGCCGGCGTAATCGGCATGACCAAAGTTTGGGCGCGCGAACTGGGCCGCCATAACATTCGCGTCAATGCGGTTGCGCCAGGCTTTATTATGACCGAGATGGTGCAGCAGATGCCCGAAAACATTCTCAACGACATGAAATCGCACACCCCGCTCGGACGCCTGGGCGACCCGCGCGATATTGCCAATGCTTACCTGTGGCTGGCCAGCGATGAAGCCGCTTTTGTTCACGGCACAACCATCAGCGTAGATGGCGGCATTGTGGTCGGCACTTAGCCCGGAGGAGCAAAATCATGTCCCGTTACGCGACCATCATTGCAACTGGAATGTACCTGCCCGAACACGAGCGACCCAACAGCGAAATGCGCCCAAAATTTGGCGAGGTGATCGACAAATTTGAAGCCTCGACCAGCATCAAACGCCGCTTCTACGCGCCCGATGATTGGGCCACCTCCGACCTGGCGGTTGAGGCCGCCAAAGACGCGCTCAAAAACGCCAATCTCAAGCCCGAAGATATCGACCTGATTATTTTGGGAACTGACAGTCCCGATTACATCACCCCGGCTACCTCGGTCGTCGTCCAGCACAAATTGGGCGCAACCAACGCCGGGACGTTTGATGTCGGCTGTGCCTGCGCCTCCTTCCCCACCGGTCTAAATATCGCCGCCGGGCTGATTGCCACCAACCCCAGCCTGAAATATGTCCTGGTCATCGGCGCGTACATGATGCACAAACTTTCGGATTGGGAAAACGACGTGGCCTCCTTCTTCTATGGTGATGGCGCCGGGGCGGCCATCCTGACCGCCGATAGCAAGCCTGGTTTCATCACCTCGACCTTTTTTGCCGATGGCTCTTACCACAAACACTGGGGCATTTACGCGGGCGGCACCTATGAACCCGCCAGCCCCGAAAGCGTGGCCGCCGGACGCAACCAGGTGCGCTTTGTCACGCCCTTCCCGGCAGAAGTGAACAATGAAGGCTGGCCGGCGCGCGTGCGCGAACTGGCCGAAAAAGGCAACTTTGCGATTGAAGACATCGACCTGATTATCTTTACCCAGGTGCGCTTTGGCAGTATCCAACTGGTGATGGAGAAACTCGGCCTGCCGCTCGAAAAAGCCCACTGGATTATGGACAAATGGGGCTACACCGGCTCGGCCTGCCTGCCGATGTGCTTTGATGATGCCCGCAAGCAGGGCAAGGTTAAATCAGGTGATTTGGTGGTCTTCATTGGCTCCGGTGTTGGCTACAACCAGGCTGGCGCGGCGTTTATTATGCCCTGAGCGGAGCGTAGCGCAGTCGAAGGGCAATTTCCCGGCGACCTGTCTTTCGAATAACACGCTCAGGATTTGAACACTTTATGCCAAAGCCCGTAGTCGAAGGGCATTTTGCGATAACCACTCTTCGACTTCGGGTCTCGATACACCCCTCGTTGCACTCAGGGCTACTCGACCCTCCGCTCAGAGAATGAAACCAGGAATCTTATGACCAATCCCGAAGAACTCTACCGCCAAAAACTCATCCGCATCCCCGATGCCGTTGCCCTGGTTCAGCCTTGCCAGACGATTGGCACGGCCATGGCCGCCTCGGAGCCGGTTGGCCTGATGACCGAACTGGCCCATCACCGCGAAAGGCTCGAAGATGTCACGGTCTGGGTCTGCCTGCCGTTGCGCCAGTACGATTTTGTGCTTAAGCCCGAAATGGCCGGTCATTTCTTCGTCGAAAACTGGTTCTATGGCGCGCCAGATCGGCAAGTTCATCCCCAGGGGCGGATTTCCTACATCCCCAACAACCTGAATCAGGCTGCCACCGTCAAACTGGCCGCTTCGCAGGGCAAACTGAATGTCTTTTGGGGCACGGCCACCCCGCCCGACAAACGCGGATACATGTCGCTCTCGCTTGGGCTGGTGACAGAGAAACAACTCATGGCCGCCGCCGACCTGATTGTGCTGGAAATCAACGAGAACCTGCCCTGGACACTTGGCGATACCCAGGTTCACATCTCCGAGGTCGATCACGTCGTCGAGAACCACGTCCCACTCTTCCAGTTTGCCCCGCCGCCGCCCTCCGAAGCGGAAAAAGCCATCGGCGGCTATATCGCAGAGTTGATCGAAGACGGTGCCACCCTCCAGTTGGGAATCGGCGGCATCCCGAATGCCATTACCGCCTTCCTGCATGACCGCCGCGATCTGGGCATTCACACCGAGATGTTCACCGATGGCATGGTCGATTTGTACGAAGCCGGAATTGTCAACAACCGCCGAAAAACGCTCTGGCCGGGCAAAATGGTCGGCGCGTTTGCGCTTGGGACGCAGAAACTCTACGATTTTGTCGATAACAACATTGGCGTTGAGTTCCAGCAGGGCAAAGTGACCAATGACCCGTATGTGATCGGTAAAAATTACAAGATGGTCAGTGTCAATACGGCTTTGCAGGTTGATATTTTTGGGCAGGTTTGTTCGCAGAGCATCGGCTACCGCCACTTTAGCGGCACCGGCGGACAGTTGGACACCCATCGTGGCGCGCAACTCTCCCCCGGCGGACGCGGCATCATCGCCCTGCGCTCGACCGCCAAGGACGGCGCGATTTCGACCATCGTCCCGATTCTGTCTGAAGGCGCGGAAGTGACCGTCCCCAGCCAGGATGTCGATACGATTGTGACCGAGTACGGCGTGGCCGAACTGCGCGGGCGCAGCGTTCGTGATCGCATGGAAGCCCTGATTCGAATCGCCCATCCCGATTTCCGCGAGTGGCTGCGCGAAGAAGCCCACCGGCTTGGCATTGTGCCGAAATTGGTCATCCCCAAGCCCTGAGCGGAGCATAGCGTAGTCGAAGGGCGATTCGAGCAGCAACCCGTCCTTCGACTACGGGCTACGCCCTCCGCTCAGGACTAAAAGTTACAGAAAATAGGAGCAACCAAATGGAAAAACCAACCCCCTTAACCGGTATTAGCAACAAAATGGTCGCTACCGCCCGAATCGAAACCAACGTTTACTTCTCCGGGCCCGAGGACGGCATCCCGGTCGTCTTCCTGCACGGCAACTTTTCTGCCGCCCTGTATTGGGAAGAAACCATGCTGGCCCTGCCCGCCGGATTTCGCGGAATCGCCCCCGATTTGCGCGGGTACGGCTGGACGGAAGACAAACTGATCGACTCCACCCGTGGCCTGCGTGACCTTTCTGACGACGTTGCCGCCCTTTTGGACGCTCTCGGTCTGGAAAAAGCCCATTTCGTCGGCTGGTCGATGGGGGCCGGGGTCTTGTACCGTTTCGCCACCGATTACCCCGGCCGGGCCCTCTCGCTGACCCTGGTCTGCCCCGTCTCCCCCTACGGATTCGGCGGCACCAAAGATGTGGACGGTACCCCCTGCTTCGACGATTTTGCCGGCTCCGGCGGCGGCGTAGTTAACGCCACTTTTGTTCAACTGATTGCCAATGGCGAACGCGGCGCAGACGATCCGAATGCCCCGCGCAACATCATCAACGCCTTCTACTATAAAGCCCCCTTCCGCGCCGCCCGCGAAGAAGACTTCCTGACCGCTGCGCTGATGGAAAAAACCGGCCCTGAGAAATACCACGGCGATTTCGTCCCCTCCGCCAACTGGCCGAATGTCGCGCCTGGCACGAAGGGCATCGTCAATTGCTGGTCGCCCAAATACCTGAAAAATGACGTGGCTGAATTGCTGGCTGTCAGCCCCAAACCGCCCATCCTGTGGGTGCGCGGCGACAGCGACATGATCGTCTCAGACAATTCGATGTTCGACCTGGGCATGTTGGGCAAACTCGGTTACGTCCCCGGCTGGCCTGGCGACGAAATCTTCCCACCCCAGCCCATGCTCCAGCAGACGCGCAAGGTCTTCGAGCAGTACGCCGCCGCTGGCGGCAGTTTCGAGGAGCAGGTGATTGCCGATACGGCGCATAGCCCATATATTGAGAAGCCGGATGAATTTAATGGGCTGTTTCACCGGTTTTTGAAAAGCGCATAATCTGGGGCGTAGTGCGTGTTCCGTTGAGAAAACCTACGCAACACGCACTACGCACACTCTTTGTCATCACATTTTCGGAGAAAAAACATGACCATCCGCAAACTCAACCGGGGCGTGGCCCTGGTCGGCGCAGGAATGTCGAAATTTGGCGCATTTCCCGGCAAATCGAGCCGCGACCTGTTCGTGGACGCTTTCCAGGAGATGCTGGCCTCGGTCGATAAGGGGTTTGACCCGAACGACATCGAAGCGCTGTTCATCGGCAACTTCAGCAGCGACCTGTTCGAGAATCAGGGCCATACCGCCCCGATCATGGCCGATTGGGTTGGCCTGACCCCGCGCCCGGCCACCCGAGTCGAGGACGCTTGCGCCAGTGGCGGCGCGGCCCTGCGTCAGGGCATCCTGGCGATTGCTTCGGGATTGTACGACATTGTTCTGGTGGGCGGCATCGAAAAGATGACCGACCTGCCCATCGAACGCGTTACCGACACCCTGGCAACCGCCGCCGACTCTCTTTATGAAGTCCCGGCGGGGTTCACCTTCCCCGGCCTATACGCGTCGATGGCGACCGCCTACATGGAGGCATACGACGCCAACCCGGACGTTTTCCTGAAAGTCGGCTACAAAAACCACGAAAACGGTTCGCTGAACCCCAAAGCCCAGTTCGGACAGCGCATCGCCGACATCATGGAAATCCGCAAGAAGAGCGCCGCCAAGAAGGGTCTGCCCATCCCCGAATGGGCCGATGAAATGGCCTTCCTGAAAGACGAGCGCGCCAACCCGAACATTGCCTGGCCGATGCGCCTGTACGATTGCTCGCCGGTTTCAGACGGCGCGGCGGTGGTCATCCTGGTCAGCGAAGAGATTGCCAGCCGTTTTAGCGACAATCCGCTCTATGTGATTGGTTCCGGCCAGGCCAGCGACGGCGCAATCCATGACCGCCCGACCCTGACGTCGTTGCCCTCGGCCAAAAAAGCGGCAGAAATTGCCTACGAGATGGCTGGCGTCAAACCCGCCGAGATCGACGTGGTCGAAGTCCACGATTGCTTTACGATTGCCGAAATCATCGCCACCGAGGATTTGGGGTTCTTTGAATCCGGCCAGGGCTGGAAAGCGGTCGAAGATGGGAAAACAGGCCGGGGCGGGGAGCGTCCTGTCAACACATCCGGCGGCTTGAAATCGAAGGGCCACCCGGTCGGCGCATCCGGCGTGGGACAAGTCCTTGAAATCTGGAAGCAGTTGCGCGGCGAAGCGGGCGAACGTCAGTTGCCGGGCAATCCGTCTCTTGGTTTGACGCACAACGTCGGTGGCACCGGCCAAACTTGTACAGTTCATATTTTCAGAAGAGGAAAGCCATGAGCGAGTTCAATCACACCACCCATTACGCCGCGCTTGGCGAAGGGAAATTGACCGGCAGCCGCTGTAAATCTTGCGGAAAAACCTATTATCCGGCCCGTCCGATGTGTCCCGAATGTCATGGCGGCGAGATGGAGGCGGTTGAGTTTTCGGGCAAGGGCAAACTGGCGGCTTACTCCATTATTTACATCGCCCCAACCGCTATGATTGAAGCCGGGTTCGACCGCAAGAATCCGTATTGCGCGGCGGTGGTTGCCTTGGAAGAAGGCCCGCGCATTTGCGCCCAACTGCTGGGCGTGGACGTGAAACAGCCGGAGCGCATCAAAATCGGCCAGCCGGTGACGGCTACGTTCATGAAACGCGGCGAAGGCGAAGCGGCGAAGACGTTTTTGGGATTTACGGTATAGCGTGTGTTTCAGGATGGGTGTTTGCCCATCTATAAAACAATCCTGGCAGGTTCAAACCTGCCCCACCCTATTCTCTGGAGGAGAAAAAATGAAAGCATTACGAACCATTGTTTTTCTTTTGGTCGCCCTGGCCTTGATTTTGGCGGCTTGCGCCCCCGCAGCGACCCCTGAACCTGCCCCGGTAGAAGAACCTGCCGCCCCTGCTGAACCGGCTGCCCCGGCTGAAGAACCCGCCGCGCCTGCCGAAGAACCCGCTGAAGAGCCTGCCGCCGGCCTTTCCTGTGAAGGCACCATTAAAGTCGGCCTGATTACGGATGTGACCGGCTCTCTGGCAATTTACGGCGCGCACATCGTGCGATCCTTCATGCTCGGCATGGAATATGTTGCTGGCGCGCCTGGCTCGGCTGGCGAGAAATTCGATTTTGCGGCCACCCAGGAAAATACCTTTGTGGTTGAGGGTTGTGAAATCCAGGTTTTTGTGCGTGATGATGGCAGCAACCCCGAAAATACCGCTACCATTGCCCGCGAACTGATCGACGTGCAGAAGGTCAATATTCTGGTTGGCACCGTGTCTTCTGGCGCGACTGCCACCCTGCAAGGGATTGCCTTTGAGAACAAAATTCCGCTGATTGTGGCTCCTGCTGCCGCCAATGATATTACCGGCGTCAACTTCAACGAGTACACTTTTCGCACCAGCCGCAACAACTACCAGGACGCCATCAACGAATGCCAGTACCTCGCCAAACAGTACAAGACCTTCGTCCAGATTGCGCCCGATTATGCGTTTGGCGTAGGCTCGGCGGCGGCTTTCCGTGATGCCTGCACCCTGGCTGGCGGCAGTTTTGTGGCCGATGATATCTTTGCGCCGCTTGATACCACCGACTTCACCCCCTACATGGAACAAGTGTATAACTCTGGCGCGGAAGCCTATATCGTCAGTTGGGCCGGCGGCGGTTTTGTGCCGCTTATGCAGGCCGCGGTAGATCAGGGCGTCACCGAGAGCATGGCCCTCGGCGCGACCTTCATCGATAATGTTCTGATGCCGATCTGGTACGGCAATGCGATTGGCAGCACCAACGGCATAATTTACCACTACAGCGCCCCGAAGAACCCGGCCAACGATTTTCTGGTTGCCAACACCAAGCCGCGCTACGGCGTGAACCCGGACCTGTTCGATGCCGATGGCATGAACGCCGCCATCATGCTGGTGGAGGCTCTGCGCCTGACCAACGGCAGCACCGACGGCCCGACGATGGTCGCCGCCATGGAAGGCATGACCTTTGAAGGCCCGAAAGGCCCTGTTTATATTCGCCCTGAAGACCACGTCGCCATTCAGGATATGTACATCCTGAAACTGCTCAACGTGACCGACCCCGATGCCAACTTCTACGAATATGTCGATACCACCCGTCCCGAACCGCCCTGCTTGCTACCCGAAAATCTGAAAGACCGCTGTGGCGACCTGCCGCATGGCAGCCTGAGCGGAAATTAGTTTCGATTTGCGATTTTTGATTGACGATTTGCGAAACCCTCAAGTCAGGGTTGAGAGATTGAAAATCGCCCACATTGCACGCTGGGTTGAGCGTTGATACGGGAAAGAAATTTCCACAGTGTCAGCGCTCAACCCCCAATTCAAATCTATGGAAGGTGACATGACATCCGAGATTATTTTCCAAACCATCAACCTTCGCAAAGCCTTTGGCGCGCTCGTTGCCGTAGACGATGTCAACATGCAAGTTCGCGCCAACAGCCTTCATGCCATCATTGGCCCCAACGGTGCCGGAAAAACCACGTTCTTCAACCTGCTTTCCGGCAACCTTGAACCCACCGGCGGCAAAATTTTATACAAAGGCCGCGATATTACCAACCAGCCGGTACATCGCGCGATTCATTCCGGCATTGGGCGCTCGTTCCAAATTACCAACATCTTCCCCAACCTGACTGTTTTAGAAAACATCCGCCTGGCGGCCCAGGCGATGGGGGGCGATAACTTCAAGTTCTGGCAGTCGGCTTCAGCCTTCAAAAAATACGAAGAGCGCGCCTGGCAGGTGATCGAAAAGGTTGGTCTGAAAGAACGCGCTTATCAATTCGCGCTGGCCTTGCCGCATGGCGACCAGCGCAAACTCGAACTGGGCATGATTCTGGCTCCTGACCCCGAAGTCTTGCTGCTCGACGAGCCTACCGCTGGCATGGCATCTGAGCAGGTGCCAGAATTAATTGAACTGATTCAAGAAATTCAGCGCGCTGGCGACAAAACCGTCTTGTTGGTGGAACACAACATGAACGTGGTGATGAGCGTTTCCGATGCCATCACGGTCATGCACCAGGGGCGCGTGTTGGCCGAGGGTACGCCTGCCGAGATTGCCGCCAATAGCGAAGTGCAAACCGCTTACCTGGGCGGCTTATATGAGTTGAATGTGTAGCCATGGAAAACCTTCTTGAACTTCACAACGTCCACACTTTCATCAAGCAATATCACATCTTGCAGGGGGTTGATTTTAACGTCCCACGCGGCACAATTACCGCCCTGCTGGGCCGTAACGGAGCCGGAAAAACCACCACCCTCAAGACCATTCTGGGCCTCACCCCGCCGCGTGAAGGAAAAATTATTTTCAACGCGCGCGAACTAAAGGGGATGCGCTCCTTCGATATCGCCAACCTGGGCATCGGCTTTGTTCCCGAAAATCGCATCATCTTTCAAAACCTGAGC
>DAOUML010000174.1:0-2878 GCA_034411635.1 Anaerolineales bacterium | reverse complement strand
CCCCAAACCCAGGAAGCAGCCGTATGTAAATAATCGTTATAGGGAGCAACAATTAGTGGATTCAGCCAGGGAATTTCCAGGCTGGATTGCGCCAAACGCCTGATTGTGGCATCAACGACATCTATTGAGCCAAAAGCCGAGGCTTCATCAATGCCGGCCTGGGCAATCAAATCGCGGCGATAACAGATAACGTAGATATAGCCTGTCCACGGAATGGCATAACAGGTATCTTGCCCATCCAATCGGGCGCTATTCCAGGTTGGGCGCATAAAAACAGACGAGCCACCGATTGCTTTTATTTCAGCCGGCTGAAAAGGCCGCAAAGCATTCATCATAATCAGGCTGCTGGTCCACGAGCCGCCAATATGAGAGATGTGCGGCCCGCGACCATGCGACGCAATGGTCATCAATTCGGTCCAGGCGTTTGCCCAAGTCATCGGCACAAGATTCACCCGAACGCCATTGCGACGGCCAAATTCATCGACCAGTCGCGATAGAACCTGCAAATCCAACTCAGAATCTGGGATGGTGGAAAACTCAAGATCGATCATAACTTCACCTGTTAAATTAACCAATCGTGCTTTCATTATAATACAGCAGAATGCAAATGTTCAAATCAACGTAATTGCCTACGAACTGATATTAGCAGGGCGATACATCGTCCCCGAATGAGGGTGTATGTCGCCTGAAAGCAAATTCTCAGATGTCTACTTCAAACATGACTTGAAAGCCGCGCTACGGTAAGCAGTCTCTTTAGAAGGCGCGAAATTTAGACTGAGCCTGGAATAGTGATTTTTGATGCGAGCGTGACGGTTGGCCCGCGCTTGGGTTTAACTAATGTGCCAGAAACGTAGAAAAGCATCATCTGGCGGTTTAGGTTGGATATTCCAGCATCGAATATCTAATCTCGAATATCTAATCTCGAATCTTGGAGGATTGTATGGGCTTGCTCAGTGGTAAAAATGCGGTTATTTTTGGTTTGGCGAACGATAAATCGATTGCCTGGGGTATTACGCAGGCATTGCATCGCGAGGGCGCGCGAATTGGCATTAGTTATGCCGGCGATATGCTCGAAAAACGGGTACGTCCACTGGCGGCGCAGGTGGGCGCTGAATTTGTGGAACAGTGCGATGTTTCGTCAGATGAGCAAATCGCGGCGGTGGCAGAGAAGGCGCGCGCGCATTTTGGCGAGGTTGATATTCTTGTCCATTCGATTGGTTTTGCCAACAAGGATGAATTGCAAGGTTACTTTTACAACACCAGCCGGGCAGGTTTTCACCTGGCAATGGATATTAGCGTCTATTCGTTTGTGGGGCTGGCGCGCGCTTTTGAACCATTTTTGCGCCGCGGGGCTTCGTTGCTGACGCTAACTTATTACGGTTCGGTCAAGGTTGCGCCCAATTACAATATGATGGGGGTTGCCAAAGCCGCGTTGGAGGCCAGCACCCGCTATCTGGCGGCTGATTTAGGGCCGCGCGGTATTCGGGTAAACGCGATTTCGGCTGGGCCCATTCGTACCCTGGCGGCCATGGGGGTGACCGGTTTCCGCGATATGTATAAAAATTATGCCGATATGGCCCCCATGCGCGAGAATGTGACGATTGAAGATTGTGGTAATGCGGCGGTTTTCCTTTCTTCAGATTGGGCGGCGCGCACAACCGGCGAAGTGTTTTATGTGGATAGCGGTTATAACATTATGGGGGTGATGGACCCGAGGAAAGACGCGTAGCGCGGGTCTGTTTGGTGGTTTCGCGGCCAAAGGCGAAAAATGTTATCTGTGATGATACAATAGGCGCGGAGAAATTCCGCGCTTATTTATCCGTAAAACGGGCTGAACCTTCGACCTTCAACAATTCTAAAAAATGTTCAAACGCAATTCACCCACAACCACCCAACCTATTTCTTCCGCGCCGGCTGTGCAAGCAGTGGAGCGGATTACTTCCGTGCTTGGCCCCGGGCTGATTTGGGAGGGCAAAATCAGCGGCTCAGGCGGGGTGCGCATTGAAGGCACCTTTGAAGGACAAATTGGCTTGCGCGGCATGCTCGTCGTTGGCGAAAGCGGACGGGTAACTTGCGAGAATATTCGCGCCGCGAATGTGATTGTTGCCGGAGCCGTGAAGGGCAACATTACCACCCAGAAACTGGAAATTCGCGCTTCGGGCCGGGTGTGGGGTGATGTGATTACCACTTCATTCGTCACTGAAGATGGGGCCTTCCTGCGCGGACAAATTCGCATGGAAGACCAGGTGGACCTGGGGCTGGGCGAAGAAACTCAGGAGCAAAATAAAACGTCCGAAGGTTAATGCTTCGGACGTTGCGTGTATTTTTTGCCAACTTGTAGTCCATCAGGGCTTGGAAAGCCAGTTGAGGGCCTCTTCGGCTGTATCAAAAACAGAAAACTTGACATGACCAATAACTGCCGCAAACGCATCCAAAAAGTGACGGCGAAAACCGGTTACGCCAATCACCGCGCGGCGTTTTACCTTTTTGTTAGAGATGGGCAGTAGTTCGGTCAGAGCGCGCAAAATGTCTTCATTGGCAAAAGTGCCTTCAACAGTGCTAAGTGATAATACCGATTTATCAGGCTCGTTTCTAAGCAGTTGAATCACATACTCTGTTTCAGCCTTCACCCCGGCCCCGTTGCTGCCATAGCCTGAAAAATCAGCGATGAAAACCCTGACGCCGTTGTGGTAAATCCAATGTGATTTCATGGCGCATCTCCTGAATACCACAATATTTTAGCACAGGTTTGTGAAATTTCGGATAATGACGCCATGACTCAGGACTTTCTTAAAGTCGCCAACTGTCCTTGCGAGGAGCGTTCTCCAGCGACGAAGCAATCTCCAAAAGGTCAGTTTTGCCCATTAAACGGGAGACT
>DAOUML010000173.1:0-2924 GCA_034411635.1 Anaerolineales bacterium | reverse complement strand
AGATGGTGGTTGAGCGCAGTCCAGACACAGGCCACGAACCAGTATCTCGACTGCGCCGTCCATAGCGCGTTCAAACGGGAGCGTATCGTCAGTGACCTGAAAATAGTTGTTGAGGTACGGCAGCAATTGGCTGTCACCCAGGGCAATTATCCAGGCGTTGACGGCGCGGGCAGTGACATCAAGGTTCAGATCAGCGCGGATTTCGCCGCGCTCCTGGGCACCCTGCAAAATCTCGAACATGGTCAGGCGCATGGCGTCCGCTACGGGTCGGACAACTTTTTCTGCCAGCAGCGGGTCGCCCTGGTAGGCAGCGCGACCAAAGAATTGAATGAGGCCGAGCATGGTCTGGTTCCATTCCAGGCCGCCAGTCAGGTAATAGGTTAGCGACTCGCGCAACGGCATTGCCGCCAATATGGGGCGGAACTGCTCGAAAGCGGATGTCAGCAGACGAACGCACAACCGGGTGGAAAATTCCAGCAGTCCCTCGCGGCTGCCAAAATACTGGTAGAGCGAACCAAGCGCGACCCCTGCCCGTTCGGCCACTTTTTTGATATTGATGGAGCCTGGGCCTTTTTCCAGCGCTTCATCCAGAATAGCCTGAACAATTGCCTGCTGGCGTTCCGGGTCGAGGCGGCGGAAGGTGCGCGTCACCACCCCATCCCGTTCAAATTCGAGAATCATGGTATGAATGTGAACCCATTCGCGAAGCATAATAAGTGAACCTTTAGTTCATATTTTATGAAATACATGGCAAATTGTCAAGTCAATTTGCTTATCAAAACATAACTGCCGACGAACATTAAAACGCAAAATGAAATACTGCGCACATAAAGACAGCCCGGTGGAGTTCCACCGGGCTGTCGAGGAATTTCTCTCGTCCGTTTGGGTTATGACGTTAATGTGATGACCACGTTGCCCTGTCGGTTTCCGGCCTCGATGTAACGGTGCGCTTCGGCGGTCTGTTCGAGCGGGAAGCGTTTGTCTACCAGCGCCTTGACTTTGCCTGCTTCGGCCAGTTCCCGGACCAATTCCAGGCTTTGAATTTTTTCATCCGCCATCGCGCAGATGACCTTTTGGCGGCTAAAAAGCGAAGTCCAGAGCATATCCAGCAGCGCGCGGCCCTTGAAACTGGCATACAACAGGATGCCATCCGGTTTGAGCGACTGTTTGGCACGGGAGAATGAAATCCGTCCCAGGATGTCGAAAATCACATCATAGGTCTCGCCGCTTTGGGTGAAATCGTGTTTTTTGTAGTCCACCACCTGATCCGCGCCCAGAGATTTGACATATTCCACTCTGGGGGTTCCGCATACCCCGGTCACTTGCGCGCCGTAATGATGTTTGGCAAGTTGGACGACCATCGCGCCGATTCCGCCGGATGCGCCGTTTACCAGGATTTTTTTCCCAGATCGAAGATTGACCTTTGTGAGCAGGCTGGCGGCCATCATCGCGCCATAGGGCAGGGTGGCGGCTTCGGCGTAGCCCAGATTTGCGGGTTTGAGGGCAATCATCCCGTTTTCAGGCAAGCAGATGTATTCGGCATTCGCGCCCATGTTCATGCCGACATAGGCAAAAACAGCGTCGCCGGGCTTGAATTTCGTAACAGACTTGCCGACCGCTTCCACATCCCCGGCCAGTTCGCTGCCGAGGATATTGGTTTTGGGCTTGTTCCAACCAAAAGTCATCCGCGCTGGCAGATAGAGCGGGGCGGGCATGTTGAACTCAGCGTGGGCAAAGTCCCGCGCGGTCAGGTCGCCATAGTTGACCGGCGTGGCGCGCACCCGCACCAGGATTTGATAATCCTTTGGCGTGGGCTTGGGGATTTGTGTGAGTTGCAGTACATCCGGGGAACCATATTCGGTAAAAACGATGGCTTTCATGATTTTTCCTCCATTTCATAAGAAAAGACTTCACCAATCGGCACGGCAAAGGCCAGGGCAATCTTGAAGGCCAGTTCGAGCGAGGGGGCGTATTTGCCACCTTCGATGGCGATAATGGTCTGGCGCGTGACGCCAACTTTTTCGGCCAGTTGCTCCTGAGTCATTTCGCCATTATTGAAACGCAGTTTGCGGACCTTGTTGCGAACTTGATACTTTTGCATGTCAACTCCCCTGGCTGTCAAAATAGAACTGCGAGAGATTTCCGAGAATTTCTGCCAGCAGCGAGAAGAAAACAATTAGACTGAACATCACCAGGGCCGGCTGCCCAAGCACAAAACTCAACATGGAAACCAGCACGCCCAGCGAAAAAGCGAAGTACGAAACCTGAGTGCCTTTCAGCCCAATCAACTTGTCGCGTTCGTCCTCGATCAGGCGCACTTCTTCCTCTGACCGGGTTTGGATGGCGTGGACAATGTTGATGACAATGTGGGTGATAATGTTGCCGGCAATATTAAGCACAATGGAAGCAACGATAACAATTCCTGCCAGGCGGAAAACATCATCCGCGATTAAATCGCCTTGCTGGAACATCGGAATTAACTTGATCAGGTAATAGCCCAAAATAAGCAGGGTACTAACCAGGGATACAGAGATGGTTACATTTCGTTCGGACATAGATTCTCCTTTGTCTGTTTCATATAGGCGCAACTCCCCAAACGCAAGCCAGCCTGTCATCCCTGGCACTGCCCGCCCCACCTGCGCCACACTGCGTTCGGTGCAGGTGGGGCAAGTGTCCGAGCGCGGTGGCGGTGGTCGTCGAAATGACAAATTAACCAGCCGGCAACGTTTTCAGAATTGCTCTCATTTCACATCACTCATTGTATACAAAAGCATACTTATAGTAATACATTTTATACATTATGTCAAGAAGAGTATACATGCGAAGCAGGACTTTCTTAAAGTCGCCAACTGTCCTTGCGAGGAGCGTTCTCCAGCGACGAAGCAATCTCCAAAAGGTCAGTTTTGCCCATTAAACGGGAGACT
>DAOUML010000172.1:0-8836 GCA_034411635.1 Anaerolineales bacterium | reverse complement strand
GCGTTTGGCGCAATCCAGCCTGGAAATTCCCTGGCTGAATCCACTAATTGTTGCTCCCTATAACGATTATTTACATACGGCTGCTTCCTGGGTTTGGGGCTCAGGCGGCCAATTTATTGATGACAAGGGCGGCCGGTTGGTTTTTGACAGCCCTGGCACAATTCGCGGGATCAGCCGCTGGCTTGATACCTACCGCGCTGTTCGGCGCGATCAACGGCATATCGATACAAATCTGGGGCTTGATTTGTTTTCAAAAGGGAAGGTTGCCGCCATTCTGACAGACATTCGCGCGGCTGATTCTTTTTTTGCATCAGAAAATTTGTCTTTCGCGGTTGAAAATTTGGGCGTTGCAACCCTTACGCAAGTGCCGTGGTGTGGGGGCGGCAGTATGGTTATCTGGAATCATACGCGCGGGGTTCCCGAACAGGAGAAAGCCGCGGTTGGGCTGGTGCAGTTCTTAAACTCAAGACAAAATCAGTTGCTATGGGCGCGTGAGGTGAAAAGTATGCCAGCCCGCGCCGATGCGCTTGAAGAGATTTATCAGCCGGGGCATCCATTGCGCGAAGCGGTATTTTTGGCATCTGAACGCGGCCTGGCTTATATGAGCGTTCCGCTTTGGCGACGGGTGGAATATCAACTCGCGCTTACCCTGGGTGCAATTGTCGAGGAAGCCCACAAGAATGAAGAAAAAGAATCTGCTGAAATTGTTCACCAGCACTTAACGCCATTGGCGAGGCGATTAAATCTTGCTTTTAGCGGATAGAACCGAATAAAACACGCCTAAATTTCGTTAACCAAATGCCGAGTTTTTTGAAAGGGAAGGCCATCCTGTGGCTTTTCCTTTTTTTATGCAGCATTTGCACGAAACGCGAAAATGTCACATGAATGGGAAGCCGCTTTTGGTATGAGTTGTATTAATTCCATCCACCTGAAACTATCATGTTTTGATTGCGTAGATTACTATTGATATTCAAAAAATTTTGGAGACCCCTATGAAAACCATCCGTAATGTATTTATCGCGCTCATCCTGGTGGGGGCCATTGCCGCCGCCGGGTATTATTTCTGGAGCCAGGGACAGGCCGCCGCCGAAAACCAATACCAGACCACCCCCGCTGCACGCGGCAACATTGAAGCCACCGTCGGCGCAACCGGCACCGTGCGCGCCAACCAAACCGCCCTGCTCACCTGGCAGACCACTGGTTCGGTGGAGGCCGTGCGCGTTAAAGTAGGCGATACCGTTCGCGCGGATGATATTCTCGCCGAATTATCGAAAACATCCCTTTCGCAAAGCATCATTTTGGCCGAAGTCGATTTGCTTACCGCCCAGCGTACGCTTGAAGATTTGAAAACTTCCAGCACCTCTCGCGCCCAGGCTGAACTGGCCGTTGTGCAGGCAGAAAAAGCGCTGAGTGATGCCCAGACTCGTTACGAAGGCGTCAACTTTGCCCGCGCATCAGACACAAAGATAGATAACGTCCAGTCTGAAATCGATCTGCTCGATAACCAGATTTCCCAGGCGCGTCGTTTTTATGATGCGGTTGCAAACCTGCCCGATGGCGATTCTCGCAAAGCAACGGCTTTATCGAACCTGACCTCGCTCGAACTGCGCCGCAACCAAAAAGTGGCCGAACTGAACTACATCACTGGCCGCCCCGATGAAAACGAAATTGCCCAACGTTTGAGTAATTATGAAATTGCCAAAGCCCAACTCGCCGACGCCCAGCGCCAACTGGAACGTCTCAAAGATGGCCCCGATACGCTTGAAATCGCCCGCCTCGAAGCCCAGATAACCGCCGCACAGGCCACGCTCGACCTGGCCTATGTCCTTGCTCCTTTCAACGGGACGATTACCCAGTCGAACCCGCTGCCCGGCGATCAAGTGTCGCCCGGCACTCAGGCCTTTCGCATCGACGACCTGACCCGCTTGCTGGTTGATGTCCAAATGTCGGAAATAGACATTAACAGCATTCAGATTGGGCAACCCGTAACGATGTCTTTTGACGCAATCAGCGCCAAAACTTATAACGGCAAAGTGGTAGAGGTGGGTCAGGTTGGCACGGTTGTTCAGGGCGCGGTCAATTTCAATATCACGGTTGAGTTGGTAGATGGCGACGCCGATGTCCGCCCCGGCATGACCGCCGCGGTCAATATTCTGGTGCGCGAAATCAAAGATGTTTTGCTCGTGCCCAACCGAGCCGTCCGCATTGTCGATGGTCAGCGCGTGGTTTATGTGTTGGTCGATGGCCTGCCGGTGCAGAGAGACATTCGCCTTGGCGCTTCTTCTGACACGGTGAGTGAAGTAGTGGGTGGCGATCTCAAAGAAGGCGACCCGATCATTCTCAATCCGCCGACAACCTTTGGGCCAATGGGCGGCCCTCCAGGGCGAGGCAATTAAATATGAGCGAACTCGTTATCACCGCCGAAAGCCTGACCAAAGTCTATAAAATGGGCGATGTCGAAGTTCATGCTTTGCGTGGGCTTTCACTCACGATTAAACGCGGCGAAGTGGTGGCAATTGTCGGCCCATCGGGGTCGGGCAAATCGACCCTGATGAATATTCTGGGCTGTCTCGATCTGCCCACTTCTGGCGAATACATTCTGGACGGCGAGCGCGTTTCAGATTTGAAGGACGACCAACTGGCCGACATCCGCAACCGCAAAGTCGGATTCATCTTCCAGAGTTTCAACCTGCTCTCGCGCCAGACTGCGCTCTCCAATGTCGAACTGCCCCTGCGCTATGCCGGCATCACCAGCGGACGCAAAGACCGCGCCCGCCAGGCCCTGACAGCCGTTGGTCTGGAAGACCGCATGACACACCGCCCCTACGAACTCTCCGGCGGACAGCAACAGCGTGTTGCCATTGCTCGCGCCCTGGTCAACGACCCGGCCATCATCATGGCCGACGAGCCAACCGGAAATCTCGACTCGAAAGTGGGCCAGGAAATTATGGATTTACTGCTCAACCTTAACAAAGAGCGCGGCACCACCCTGATCATTGTCACCCACGATCCGAAAGTAGCCGCCCAAACCCAGCGCGTCATCCGTATTCAAGATGGGGTTGTCAATACGGAGAATCAACCATGAGCCTGGCGCAAATCATCATCGAATCGTTGGAAAGTCTCAACTCAAACAAACTCCGCTCCGGCCTGACCATTCTTGGTATTGTCATTGGCGTTGCGGCGGTAATTGCCATGCTTGCCATCGGTCAGGGCGCGCAGGATAGTATTACCGGTGAAATTTCTGGCATTGGCACAAATCTTTTGTTTGTTTTTTCGGGCAATGATCAGGCCGAAGTGCGCAATGTGCGCCCGCTAACTTTTTCAGATGCCGAAGCCTTGCGCGATCCGTTTGCCGCTCCCTCAGTGGAGAATGTAGCCCCGGTGCTCCAGCGCAATGGCGTAAGCGTTTCTTCGTCTACTTCCCAAAGCAGCGCAACGGTGACAGGCGTTACCCCTTCTTATGAGAGTGTGCGCAATTACGAAGTCGCCGAAGGTGGTTTTATTACCGAAGAGCACAACCTGGGCCGCGCTTCCGTTGTATTACTTGGCCCCGAACTGGCTGAAAAATTATTTGAACGCAGCGAAGGGCTGGTGGGCGAAACCGTTCGCATTGAAGGCCAGCCCTTCCGCGTGATTGGTATTCTGCAATCGCGCGGCGGCGGCGCCTTTGGCTCGGAAGATAACGTTGCCATTATTCCGCTTTCCACGGCTCGCGCGCGCATCATCCGCCGCGCTGGCGAGCGGGTCGATGTTATCTTTGTCCAGGCCGTCAACGCCGACGTTGTGCCGCAAGCCGCCGAAGAAATCGCCCAGGTTTTGCGCACCCGCCACCGCACCGAAGTTGGCCTGGATGATTTCACCGTGCTTTCGCAGCAAGACTTCCTACAGGTTGCGGCTTCCATTACCGGTGTGTTCACCACTTTCCTGGGCGGCATTGCCGCCATCTCGCTGCTGGTGGGTGGCATTGGCATTATGAACATCATGCTCGTTTCGGTTGCCGAGCGAACGCGTGAGATTGGTCTGCGTAAAGCCCTGGGCGCGCGCCGCCGCGATATTCTGGTTCAATTTCTGACCGAATCGTCGTTATTGAGCCTCATCGGCGGGCTGGTTGGCATTTTGCTGGGCTGGCTGATTGCCATGGGCGTTGGACAATTTGCCGCTGCGAGTGGCACGCCTTTTGACCCGAACGTCAACTTGAGCGCGATACTGCTCGCCACGCTCTTCTCCACCGCGATTGGCCTGTTTTTCGGCATTTACCCGGCCAACCGCGCTGCTGCGCTCGAACCGGTTGAAGCCCTGCGTTACGAGTAAATGGCAACTATTTCCGAAATCTCATCCGCCGACTTGGCCCGCTACGCCGCCATCCCGATTGCCTTCGAGGCGCGAACCATCTTTGACGTGCGTCTGCCCGAAAATGGCCTGGGCGGAATCCATCTCGCCGAAACGCCAGTCACGCCCTACCGCAAGGACTACGACGAACTCGAGACTCCGCTTTCGTGGCCGGATGAGTTCGACATCAGCCGCTGGGGCCTATTCCTGGCCGTCGATGACGGTGGTCAGGCACTCGGCGGCGCGGCGGTCGCCTGGAACACGGACGGGGTCAACATGCTCGAAGGCCGCTCCGACCTGTCGGTGCTGTGGGACATCCGCATCCACCCCGATGCGCGCGGACAAGGCCTCGGCAAAAAACTCTTCAACCACGCTGCCGAATGGTCGCGCCAGCGTGGTTGCGCGCGCATGAAAATCGAAACCCAGAACATCAACGTGCCAGCCTGTCGCTTTTACGCTGCCCAGGGTTGCCAGTTGGGCGATGTTCGCCGCTTTGCCTACATCAACGAGCCATCGGTGGCGCACGAAGTGCAATTGAACTGGTATCTTGATTTATAATGTCCCGCATTTTGGGGTGTGTGAGCGCACGCTCACACACCCCAAAATGCGGCCTTCTTTGCAACAACTCGAGTTTTAGACAATCATCTAATATGGTAAAATCTGCTCGACACCGTTGGTCGAGTAGCGCGCTAGCGCGTATCGAGACCCCACCCCACAAAAGAGAGAGCCCCCATGGAACAAAAACTTGCCCAACTCAAAACCCTGCTCGGCGAAGCCGCCGACCTGTACCAGATAGAATCTGTGCTAGGCTGGGATCAGCAGGTCAACATGCCCCCTGGCTCTGCCGAAACCCGCGCCCAGCAAATGGCAACCCTCGGCGCCCTTGCCCATCAAAAAGCCACCTCGCCTGAAATCGGCAAACTGTTCGAAGAACTGTTGCCCTGGGCTGAAAGCCTCGACCCCGATAGCGAAGACCACCGCCTGATTCAAGTCTCTGCCAAAGACTACGACAAAGCAACCCGCGTCCCCAGCGAATTTGTGGCCGAAGCCTCGCAAGTGACCGCCATGGCCCACCAGGCCTGGGCCAAAGCCCGCGCCGAATCCGATTTCTCGATCTTCCAGCCGCACCTCGAAAAAGTGCTCGACCTGAAGAAACGTTACATCGCCTTCTTCCCGCCTGCCGACCACCCCTACGACACCCTGCTCGATGACTTTGAGCCGGGCATGAAAACCGCCGATGTCAAAGCCATCTTTGAAGCCCTGCGCCCCCAGCAGGTCGAACTGCTCAAAGCCGTCACTGCCCAGCCCGAAATCGACGATTCCTTCATGCGCCTCGATTATGATGAAAGCAAGCAGTGGGATTTCGGCGTAAAAGTCGCCAGCGCCTTCGGCTACGATTGGAACCGCGGCCGCCAGGACAAATCGGCCCACCCCTTCACCACCAGTTTCGGCATGGACGATGTGCGCATCACCACCCGCGTCTACAAAAACCAGTTTGCCACCGCCCTGTTTGGCACCATGCACGAAACCGGTCATGCGCTCTATGAGCAAGGCGTCGGCCACGTTTGGGCGCGCACCCCACTCGCCAGCGGCACTTCCCTGGCTGTGCACGAATCCCAAAGCCGCATGTGGGAAAACCTGGTCGGGCGCTCGCTGCCCTTCTGGGAACACTTCTACCCCCAACTGCAAGCGGCATTCCCCGAACAACTCGGCAAGGTCAGCCTGGAAACCTTCTACAAAGGCATCAACAAGGTCAAACCTTCCTACATCCGCGTCGAAGCCGACGAAGCCACCTACAACCTGCACATCATGCTGCGCCTCGAACTTGAAATTGCCCTGATCGAAGGCGCCATTGCAATCAAAGACCTGCCCGAAGCCTGGAACGCCAAATTCAAAGACTACCTCGGCCTCACTCCGCCCAATGACGCCCAGGGCGTCCTGCAAGATATCCACTGGTCGGGCGGCATGATCGGTTACTTCTCCACCTACGCCCTAGGCAACCTGATTTCCGTCCAACTCTGGGAAAAATTCAAAACCCTCAACCCCGAAATCGACGACCAAATGCGCCAGGGCGACTTCTCCAACCTGCTCTCCTGGCTGCGCGTCAAAATCCACCAGCACGGGCGCAAATACGAACCGCAAGAACTCGTCCAGCGCGTCACCGGCTCAAAAATCGACTCTGCTCCCTACGTGCGCTACCTCAAAGAAAAATACAGCGCCATCTACGGCTTATAGTCGGCTGTCATTGCGAGCCGTCCTGAGCGGAGCCGCATGGGTTTTGCGGCGCAGTCGAAGGACGTATCGAGACCACCCCCTCGTCCCGAAGCCCATCTTCGGGACGTTTTTTTTATGATATAACTCCGACTTATGAACCGCATTCTGCCCCTCGCGCTTTTAATCTGCTCCCTGGCTCTTTTCTCCGCCTGTACGCGCACCGACCGCGCCACCCTCAGCCTGCCTACCGCTACTGAAACCATCGCCACGCCTGAACCGACTCCCACCCTTACACCCCCGCCTCCAACCCGCACCGCCACCCTCACGCGCACGGCAACCCGCCGTCCGCCTACTTTTACGCCCTCCAAAACGCTCACCCCCTCGCTTACCCCCACCGCCACTCGCCGTTTGTGGACCTCCACCCCCACCTTCACCCCTTCCAACACCGCTACCCTCGATCCCAGTCGCATCAACCTGCGTTTTGCGGGCATCGGCCCCATGTCGAAACTCTCCTCACCCTTTAGCTTGGTCTTCTATGTGCAACGTGAATACACCGGCACCACCCGCATCGAATTGATAGGCGAAGATGGTCGCGAAATCTACCGCAAAGTCTTTCGCACCTTTCCGCAAAGTAACCCCAGCCGGGTGGCTGAAGAAATCCGCTTTGAAATTCCGGTCACTGGTGAAGTAGCCCGCCTGCAAATTAGCACGCAAGACGAATTTGGGCGCATCATGGCGTTCAACTCGGTGCGCGTTTTGCTCATGTCGGTTGGCGACAGCCAATTTACCCCACCGTATGAACCAGTTGAACGGGTTGTTCTGCGTTTTCCACGCCGCGAATCTGAAGTAACCGACGGCGAAGCGCGCGTGGTCGGCATGATCCGGCCCTTCAACAACGGCCCGGTCATCCTCGAACTGGTCGATCAACGCGGCGCAGTCGTCGGCTCGCGCCTGCTCTATTTCGACGCCACCCTGAACGAATTCCAACATTTTGAAACTACCCTGCCCTACCGCATCACAGAAGACACCCCGGCCCGCATCATCCTGCGCCAAAACGACGATCGCATTCCCGGCCTGGCTTACCTGTACAGCCACGAAATTTTGCTAAAGCCTTGACGCATTTCTAAAAAGTGGTAAGATTAGCAGTCCAACAAACAAACGACGCGGGGTAGAGCAGTGGCAGCTCGTCGGGCTCATAACCCGGAGGCCGCAGGTTCGAGTCCTGCCCCCGCAACTTTTCGCAAACCGTAGTCCTCCGGGCTACGGTTTTTTGCTAGACCGGAGGCTTGTGGTTACTCAAATTTCCCAACAAGGAGGATTTTTTGATGAACCACCGTCCCTCGGGTTCGCTACCCGTAAGCAAGGCGATTGAAGTTTTTCTGAACTTCAAATCTGCCGAAGGATTGTCTGATCGCACGCTGGATTCATACCGGCGTCAATTAGGAAAATGGTTTGAGTACATGGGGGAAGATAAAAACGTTGTCAAAATCAGTGCTAGCGAGTTAATGGAATACTTGAATTGGTTGCGGACTGAATATGTGCCGCACAGTTTTGGCACGCCGAAAGAACGATTGTCGCCCAAAACACTGCGGAACTTTTGGATTACGCTTTCCGCCTTTTTCACCTGGGTTAGCCGGGAGTTCAGCATACCCAGCCCAATGAAGCAGGTTCCCGCGCCAAAGTTCAAAAATACCAATGTGGAGCCATTTACTCAGGCGGAAGTGGAGTCGATGCTCAAAGTCTGCATGTATTCTCGAGAAGTGAAGCCAGGCAATCGCCGAGCCTTTGTCATGCGCCTGCCAAATGGACATCGAGACCAGGCTGTTCTCATGGTGTTGGTAGACACTGGTTTGCGCGCGATGGAGTTGTGTTCTTTGCGGGTAAAAAATATTGATCTAAAAACAGGCAAAATTGAAATTCAAGATGGGCGCGAGGGTGGCGCGAAAGGAGGCAAAGGTCGCTTTGTTTACTTGGGCAAAGCAGCAAGACGTTCTCTTTCACGTTACCTTGCAGAGCGCGAGGATGGTGATGATGCCGACGCCTATGTTTTTCAAGCCAGAGATGATCGCCCCTTTAATCCAAACTCACTCAGGAAATTGATTGTCAGCATAGCGGAGCGGGCGGGGGTCAAACGAGCCCATCCCCACCGCTTTCGTCATACCTTTGCCATCGCCTACCTGCGCGCTGGCGGAGATGTCTTCACCTTGCAGGCCATCCTGGGACACAGCAGTTTGGACATGGTGCGACGCTATGCCATGATTGCCGAGCTGGACGTGGAGAATGCTCATCGCAA
>DAOUML010000171.1:0-20275 GCA_034411635.1 Anaerolineales bacterium | reverse complement strand
TTTTAGCCGACTTTCATGAACTGAGGCAGGGATTTATCCCGCCGGGTACGGTCAGTAAGGCGGCTGGCTGACAAGTGGATTTTAGATTTGGAATTGCTGTTTTATCAAAAAACAGGCCTTCCATATCATTCGCGCCTGTAGTATAATCGCCGTGTTATAGACAAACCCCTGTGTGTTGATTCTTAATCTCAAACGATGAAGGGAGTTGCGCAGAAGCGGAAGATTTTCTGGAAAAGTTCTTTTCTGGTTCTATGATCCTCTGCCCGGCTGCGTCTATGACAATCGCCGGTTTTTTTATCCCTTACCAAGAAGGGAGGTGAAATAGCAATGACCGCAGTATATTTACGACAAAGTGAATCACAAGACCAACTGCTCAAACGCTTTCGCAAGAAAGTTGTAAAGAGCGGGGTTTTAAGCACCGTGCGCCGCAAACGCTGGTTCGTATCCAAAAGCGAACAACGCCGCATGGATGACAAAAAGGCTATTCGCCGTCTCAAAAGACGACAGGTAAAATCCTACGAATAGGATTAAAGTTAGTAGGAGGTATGTATGGCAAAAGAAGACGATAAAATCGTCGTTGAAGGTGTTGTGGTCGAGGCCCTGCCTGGCACACAATTTCGCGTGCGGCTGGATAACGGCCATGAAGTGTTGTCTTATCTCTCAGGCAAGATGCGCAAATTCTACATTCGCATCCTGCTGGGCGACCGCGTTAAAGTCGAAATGTCGCCCTACGACCTGACACGCGGACGCATCACCTATCGACAAAAGAAAACCTCCAGCGGCGGTAACATCTTCTCTGACCAGTAACCCTGCCATGCCTCACCACTTTTGAAATCAAAAGAGCCGGAATAATCCCCGGCTCTTTTTTGATTGATATAATCAACCCATGACCTTTGCCAGAGTAGCCGTCAACATCCCCACCCTGAGCGGTATTTTCGACTACGCCATACCGCTGGATATGTCCGCCAAAATAGGGCCTGGCAACCTGGTCACGGTCCCGTTTAATCGTCAGACCGTCCAGGGGGTCGTGACCGCTCTCACCCCTCAGCCTGCAGTTGCTGAACCCAGGCCCATTTCCACGCTGTTAGACCCACATCCCGTTCTGACGCAGCAGCAAATCGCCCTGGCCTTTCACCTGGCCGAAACCACCCTTAGCCCATTGGCAGCCATCATCAGCCTGATGCTGCCCCCCGGCCTCTTTCAGCAAGCCGACACCCTCTACACCCTTTTGGCCCCCCACAGCAGCGGCCACGAACTCTCCCCCACCCAAACCCGAATCATTGCCCTGCTCACCGAACGCGGCCCCCTGCGCGGACGCCAAATCGAGCGCCACTTCGCGCGCGTCGACTGGCGCAAATCTGCCGAGGCCCTGGCGCGGCGCGGTCTGCTCGGCAAGACCAGCGTTTTACCCGCCCCAACCGTGCGCGGAAAATTTGTCCGCACCGCGCAATTGGCTGTCTCTCCCCAAGCCGCCCGCGCCGCGATGGACGACCTGGGCAAAACCGAAGCCACCCAAAAACGCCGCCGCGCCGCGCTCGAATTTTTAATCCAAGAAGCCGAAGCCGTCAACGTCTCCTGGGCTTATGCTGCCAGCGCTTGCAACCTGGCCGATTTGCAGGAACTGGCCGAGCGCGACCTGATTCTGCTGCGCGAAACCGAAATCTGGCGCGATCCGCTGGAGAAGGTGAAGAGTAACGAGAAAAGGGGCGATGAGTTTGAACTCACTCCCGCGCAGGAAACCGCGCTGGGGCAGATTGTTGAAACCATCCAAACTTCATCCGGCCTCGCTGATACGCCGGGTATCGATACGCCGGGTATCGATACGCCGGGTCTCGATACGCCGCAAAATCAGCGGCTACTCGACCAGCGGCGGCTACTCGACCAGCGGCGGCAGGCCCTTCAACCTGCAACGCCTTTTCTCTTATACGGCATTACCGGCTCAGGCAAGACCGAAATCTACCTGCGCGCTGCCGAGCAGACCTTGAAAGCCGGCCGCCAGGTTCTAATTCTTGTGCCAGAAATTGCGCTTACCCCCCAAACCGTCCGCCGTTTTATGTCTCGTTTTCCGGGGCAGGTGGGTATCTTGCACTCCAAACTCTCAGATGGCGAGCGTTACGACACCTGGCGGCGGGCGCGCTCCGGGCAAATCTCGGTGCTGATTGGGGCGCGCTCGGCCCTGTTTACGCCGTTTAAGGATATTGGCCTGATTGTGCTGGATGAGTGTCACGACAATTCGTACTACCAATCTGAACCGCCGTTTTACCATGCCGTTCACGCGGCGGAGGCCTACGCCCGTATTTGTAGCGCAACCTGCCTGATGGGCTCGGCCACGCCTACGGTGGAGCAGCGTTACCGCGCTGAAATCGGTCAGTTGACGTTGCTCGAACTACCTGCCCGGGTTGGTCTTTCGGTTGTGAATCAATCGACCGATTTTGAATTACCGCCCGTGCAGGTGGTGGATATGCGCGAGGAATTGCAGGCCGGCAACCGCGAAATTTTTAGCCGTGTATTGGCCGAATCGTTGGCAGAAACCTTTTCACGCGGCGAGCAGGCGATTCTTTTCCTCAACCGGCGCGGTACCGCAACGTATGTCTTTTGCCGAAGTTGCGGACATGTGATGAAATGTCCGCATTGCGATACGCCGTTGACGTATCACACGCAAGGTGCGCCGGGTCTCGATACGCCGGGTCTCGATACGCCGTTGACGTATCACACGCAAGGTGCGCCGGGTCTCGATACGCCGGGTCTCGATACGCCGCAAAATCAGCGGCTACTCGACCAGCGGCGGCTACTTGACCAGCGGCGGCTGCTTGACCAGCGGCGGCTACTCGACCAGCGGCTCCGCTCAGGGCTAGACGGGTTGGTTTGTCATCGCTGCGGGTATAGCCGTCAGATGCCAAAAACCTGTCCGCAGTGCAAGAGCGCGCAAATTCGCGCGTTTGGGCTGGGCAGCGAGAAGGTGGAGAGCGAAGTGGTGCGTCTGTTTCCGGCGGCGATTCCGCTGCGCTGGGATTGGGAGACCACTCGCCAGAAGGATGCCCATGAAATCATCTTAACCCATTTTGCGAACGGAAAAGCCAATGTGTTGGTTGGCACCCAGATGCTCGCCAAGGGGTTGGATTTGCCGAATGTGACTCTGGTGGGAATTATTCTGGCAGAAGTGGGGCTAAATTTGCCCGACCCGTTTGCCCCGGAGCGCGTCTTCCAGACGCTGACGCAGGTGGCCGGGCGGGCGGGCAGGTCGCGCAAGGGCGGCAAGGTTGTCTTGCAAACCTTCCAGCCAGAGAGCGGGGTCATCCTTCGGGCGGCGGAACACGATTTCAGCGGGTTTTATGCCGACGAATTGGCGAATCGGCGCGCGTTGGGGTATCCGCCTTTCGCGCGGTTGGCGCGTCTGGAACGGCGGGAGCAGGACCCGGCCCGGGCCGAGGCGGAGGCTCGTAACATGGCGAACCAGTTGCGGGTCTGGATGGAGCGCGAGGGTCGTATCCAGACGGAGATGATTGGGCCATTTCCCTGTCCATTTCCGAAAATCGCCGGGATCTATCGCTGGCAAATCGTATTGCGCGGGCCAGACCCAGCCAGTTTGTTGAAAGATAAAAATTTAACCGGCTGGCGGGTTGAAGTAGGCCCGGTCAGTTTGCTATAATGGTTTGAATGAGGTGCGATATGATGAATTTTCTTCCCCCTTCGCAAGTGAATCTTTTGGATGAGCAAGATTGGCAGGTCAATCAGCGCGGTGAGATTACCGAGGCGCAGTATTCGCGGCTGATGGGCAGCCTGGGTTTGCAGAGTGGTTGCGCGCTGGTGGTGATCGTGCTGTTTTTGGTGCCGTTGGTATTTTTTGTGCCAGTTTTTATGCTTTTGGGCGAGGCTCAGGGGGCATTGGTTCCAGCGATTTTCTTGTTGGTTTTTGGCATCATTATTTTGGTGACGCTTGGGACTCAGTTTGTGAAATTTTATGCCAGTATTCAGCGTTTGCAAGCCCTGCGCCGTGACCGTGAAAATCGCGCGGTGCGCCAGGCGCAGGGTGAACTGGCGTTTGACAAGGGCCAGTATATTGCCCGCGCATCTGGGCGCGATTTGTTTTTGCCGGCCAGCAAAAATATTGGCGGGCTGATGCCCGGTTCAACCTATCGTTTTTATTATCTCGAAGAGAGCGCTTTTGTGCTTTCTGCGCAGGAGGTTTTTGAGGCCAGCCCGGCGCGGGCGCGCAGTTCGCTGCTGGAAATTTTGGCCCAGGCCAACCGGTTCACGTTGCAAGATTTGGAGCGCAACCGCAACGGCGAACTGACCGAGGCGCAACGTCGCAGAGGCTTTGGCACTATTATTGTCGGTTTTTTGTTTGGCGCTTTTCCGTTTGGGCTTGTCGGCCTGATTTGGTTTCGCGGGGGAACGATGTCGCTGGATACCTGGCTCATGCCGCTGCTTTTTCTGTTGATTTTTGCGGCGATGGGAGGCTGGATGGTGTTTACAGGCCTCGCAGATTATACGGCGCATGCGCCGCTCGTGGTGGAGGGGTTGGGTGGCAAGCGCAAACGCACTGCCAGCGGACGCCGTAGTCGCCGAACGATCTATTATTATGAGATTGATGGTCAGTCTTTTCAGGTTAGCGCGGAGGCTTACGCGGCTTTGATTGAGGGCCAGTCGTATCGGGTTTATCTTTTGCCAAAATCGAAAAAACTGTTGACGATTGAGCCGTTGTAATTTATTGGGAGTTTTTTATGAGTATGCAGAGAATTTTGCTTTCATGGGAAGATGTCGATAAATTGATTCGCCAGATGCTGCCGCAGTTCCGGCGCGAGTTTACCGCGATGGTGATGATTACGCGCGGCGGCATTATTCCGGGTGGAATGTTGGCCGAGGCCATGGGGCTGACGCACATTCTGACGGCGGCGGTGGATTTTCCGTTTGAGCAGGCCAACGAGCAGCAAAAGTTTATGGCCTGGCCGCAGTTTATTCAGTTTCCGGCAAATGAAAATCTGCGCGGGCGTTCGGTTTTGATTGTGGATGATGTTTGGGGTTCAGGTCGCACGATTACGGCGGTGAAGAACCGTGTTTCAGCGGCGGGTGGTTTCCCTGAAACTTGCGTGCTGCATTTTAATCCTTACCGCAACTTGTTTGGTTCGGTTCGCCCCGATTATTACGCCGAAGTGACTGCTGCGCATATTGTTTATCCCTGGGAAATTGACCGGGGCCAGGATTTTGCTTTGCTGGGAGATGTTTCTTAATCGTATGCGAACGTTAAGCATTGAGCGTCAGAAGAAAATTGAAATTTTGGGCCGGAATATGTTTTTTCAGGGGTTGGGAGAAAAATCGCTCGAAGAATTGTCCCGGCACACCAGTTTGCGCGAGTTTGAGCGTGGAGAACCTTTGTTTTGGGAGGCCGACCCGTGCGCCGGGTTGCATATTCTTGAAACGGGCAGCGTGAAACTCTTTCGCGTTTCGCCGCAAGGTCGTCAGCATATTTTGCGCGTTGCCCAGGAGGGAGAGACTTTTAACGAAGTGCCGGTTTTTGACGGTGGCGTTAATCCGGTCAATGTGGAGGCCTTGGAACTTGCCACCGCCTGGGTGGTGGAGGCTGATGCCGTTCGTTTGCTCATGCAACAAGACCCGGAATACGCCTATCGCATCATCAACAGCCTGGGCAAGATGCTGCGCCATCTGGTGAAAATGACTTCTGAAATGGCGTTTTTGCAGGTGACGCACCGCCTGGCGCGGCTGATTGAGGAAATTCCGCCCCATGAGTTGAGCGGCGAAAGCGGCGCGCGCTGGACGCAGGAGCAAATCGCCGCCCGCCTGGGAACGGTGCGCGAGGTGGTTGCCCGCTCGCTGCGCGAGTTGGAACGCAGTGGCGCTATTCAGGTTGAGAACCGGCGTATCACTATTTCAGATTACACTGTTTTACAAGAATGGGCTCAGCCGTGGAATTGAAGCAGCCAACGCGACTGAGGCTTTAGGCCTGATGAACATGCAATCCCGTATTGCCCGCTCATGCGCTTATAAAAAGCGCAATTTGTGACCGCGACGGGGATAAGTGCTTTTGCGCGGGTGGTTCGCGGCAATTTTCTGATGAAAAGACGTTGTTGAATGCCGAGCGTTGATTCGTGAATATCGCGAAACTCGCAACCAATTCGGTATAATCGGGGGGCTTGCTCAAACGCAAAAAGCGTTTTTTATGCTTCCATTTCTGTCATGCTATACTCGTCCCAACCACAAATTGCGTTTTTGATAAGGCTATGAACGCTCAATTTGTGATTATGGCCTTGTATTAATCTCTCCTTGCTTCCAGGCTATTTTATAATGCTACTATGAGAATTAAAAAATTTTTCACAAGCAAAAGTCAACGTTTTTTATCAATCACCATCACCCCTAGCCTTATCCCCGTTATATTGTTTTTGATAAGCATACTTTCTTATGCTCTGATTGCGCCCTTTTTGGGGTTTTATCAAGATGATTGGCATTTTATTTATTATTATCTGACTTTAGGCGACTCCGGCATGATTGAGCTGATGCATTACGATGGTCATCCTTTATCTGCCTGGGTATATATTGTTGCGTTTAGAGTGCTGGGGATTGAGCCACTTGCATGGCATCTGTTTTCACTGTTCTTTAGATGGCTGGCAGCAGTGGCGGCATGGAAGCTCATGCACCAGATTTGGCCAGGTTATCTCAAACAGACCTTGACTGCCGCTATTTTTTTTCTGATTCATCCGGCATTCATTTTACAGCCACAGGCAATTTGTTACTCTGAAGTATGGATTAGCTACGCTGTGTTACTGTGGTCTTTTTACTATTCAGGTAGAGGAATTCAAGAACATAAGTATCGGTATCATATCATTGGCTTTTCTTTTAAGTTTTTGCATATTTTCACAAGTGCTTATGTAACAGGATTAGAGTTTGTCCGTCCATTTCTTATCTGGCACCAGATTCCAGAAAATTACGCAGGAAATGTGTATAAAAAGATATTGTATACATTCAAGTTGTGGCTACCCTATTTATTTATTAATCTGGCATACGTTGTTTGGCGAGTATTTTTTTATAGTTCCCCGGTTGATAACCGCGCAGAGCCAGTGATGATTGCTGCGCTCTTGGATGAACCAATTCAGAGTATTCAAGTTATGCTGGGCAGCCTTTTCCCTGATGCGATTTTAATTCTCATAACAAGTTGGTATGCCATCCTGACGCCCTATTTATTTAAATATTCTAACCTGGTTAATGGGCTTCTTCTCGTGGTTCTGCTATTATCTGGCTTATTGATGTGGTTTGTGATACAAAGGATATCGTTAAACCTGAAACAAGATTCCAGAACATTTCCGTCCAATCTCTTAATAATAAGCAGCCTATTTCTGCTGTTTGGGCTGGCTCCTTACTATGCAATTGGCTATTTCATGCACGACAAAATGCCTCCCTGGAATAGCCGGGTAGCGCTAGGATCTCTTCTCGGTGCAGGGATGCTGGCAAGTTATCTTTTTTACGCGATAATAAGCGGTACCAGGCGACAGAATATCGTTCTGGCTGTCCTCGTCGCCTTGCTTATTGGGTATCAGGTGCGTAATGCGAACGAATTTCGCTTATCCTGGAACAAGCAGGTAAATTTATATCAGCAACTATCCTGGCGCATACCTGACCTGGAAGAAAATGTAGCAATTCTTTCCGAACAAGAGATTTTGTTTTTCATGGGAGATTACCCAACCAGTTTTGCCATTAATGTTCTTTACCAAAAGGATATCGCGCCAAATCAGCGTCAAATTCCATACTGGTTTTTTCCAGTCAGCAGTAGTTTTTGGGGTAAGGAATCAGATTTGCAAAGCGGCATTCTCTTGACCGACGCTCAACATTCCTTTTCTTTCTCCAGCCCTAGCACCAGAAGCATCTTAATTCGATTTGAACCAGATACTTACGAATGTTTGAGAGTTATTCGTCCACAAGATGCGTATTCACAATCGATAAACGCTTCAGAACGGCAATTGGCAACAATCAGTGACTTAGGATTAATCACCGAGACGCCCAGAAACTCTTTGTTGCAACAGCAAGCGCTGTCTGATGCGCCAAGCACCTGGTGCTATTACTATCAAAAGGCTGACCTCGCAAGACAATTCCTGAACTGGCAAGAGGTTGTAACCATCTGGCAATCAGCGCAAAAACATGATAAACGCCCGGCACACGGATTTGAATATATCCCTTTTATTGAGGGGTATGCTCAAACCGGTGATTGGAAAACAGCACGGCAACTAACCGATTCAGCCAATCGTATTAGTCGTCGCATGTATCATTCTCTTTGTCCTGTATGGCAGGAATTATACTTAACCACGCCAGAATCGCCATCCAAGCAGGATGAATACAAAGAAGTTATTGATTTTCTAGGATGTGTCATAAGCACCCCTGAATCCCCTTAGTTTCGCTACTTTTGCGCCCCGCCTCAATAACAGGTTCTCAAATATGCCCACAATCGCCGCCCTTGTCCCCATGCGTCACCACAGCCAGCGCGTCCCCGGGAAGAACTACCGCCCGCTGGCCGAAAAGCCGCTTTACCAGCACATCATCGAGACGCTGCTGGCCGTCCCGGAAATCACCGCCATCATGGTCGATACCGATTCCGAGCCGGTTATGGACGGCCTGCGGACAAACTTCCCGCAGGTCAAAATCATCCAGCGCCCCGAAAATCTGCGCGCGCCCGAAATTCCGATGAACGAAATCCTGGCTTATGACACCGCCCAGATAGAAGCCGATTTCTACCTGCAAACCCACAGCACCAATCCGCTCTTGAAAGCCGAAACTATCTCCGCCGCCATTAACGGATTCCTGTCCAAATATCCGGCCTTCGACTCGATGTTCTCCGTCACCCGCCTGCAAACCCGTTTGTGGGATTCGCTCACCCGGCCCATCAACCACAACCCAGCCATCCTGCTCCAAACCCAGGATTTGCCCCCAGTTTACGAGGAAAATTCCTGCTTCTACCTGTTCACCCGACCCAACCTGATCGCTCGCCGTAATCGCCTGGGCGAACGCCCTCTGATGTTCGAGATTCCACGCCTTGAATCCATCGATATCGACGAAGAATCCGATTTCCAGATTGCCGATTTGCTCATGCGCGGGCGGCTTAACTTGGTCTGACCTCTTGCGCTATGGAGTTGCGAAAATGAATCAACTTATTCAAAAAATTATAAAAAATGAAACTTTTTTTTCAATAATTTTGCTTTTTCTGGTCACTTTGGTTACGTACGCACCCCGTATCAATGCGCTTGGATACTATCATGATGACTGGTATTTGCTTTGGTCGGGCCTGTCTAGAGGAGCAGAAAGTATTGTTTCTTTGTTTACAACTGACCGGCCTTATATGGGTGTAATCTATTCATATATTTTTCGTATCCTTGGAGACGAGATTATAAACTGGCATTTATATGCTCTTTTCCTGCGGTTTTTAGGCGCTTTGGCTTTCTTTTGGATTTTGCGCTTGCTTTGGCCAAATCAAAAATATTTAATAACCCTTATGACGATTTTATTTCTTGTATATCCGGGGTTTCTCTCTTTACCAAATGCCAACACAAAACAGAATCATCTATTTGGATTTGCTTCTGCGCTTTTTTCTATAGCCTTAATGCTTCAATCATTAAAAATTCAAAAAATTCTTTGGAAAACAGTGTTCGTTGCTCTTTCAGCCATCTTGACTGCAAATTACCTGTTCATCTATGAGTATATGATTGGCTTCGAAGGTATGAGGATTGTGTTATTAGGTTACTCTTATTACAACACAGGAACCCGGAGTTGGCGAGATTTGCTTATCGCAATGATAAAAACCTGGTGGCCTTATGCGTTTGTAACTGCGATCTTTCTATACTGGCGAATATTTCTATTTGAAAGCGTTCGCAACGCCACAAATTTCTTGCGCCTTGCTGGTGATTATCTGGGTAATCTGCGTCAGATGTCAATTCGCTTGACGCTGGAGACCGTTAAGGATTTTTTTGACACCTCAATTTTCGCCTGGTTTGTTATGCCGCATCGAATGATTTCCAGCGCAGAATATTCTGTTCTGGGTAAATCTATTTTGATTGCAATTGCGGTGCTGCTCATTGTTATTTTATATTCGATTGTTTTTGAGAAATGGTGGGGTCATAAATACCATACAGAAAAAACGGATATTAGTCTTTCCAAAGATTTTCTCTGGATCGGCGCATTATCTATCTTTTTCGCCATATTCCCCGTGGTTGCATCGGGCCGAGAAGTAGAATTGACAGATGCTTATAAAAGCTACGGGTTGCATCCAATCAGCGGAGTTGTTATTTTTGTTGTTGGCATAATACTAATGTTTAGAGTACGGGTTAGGCAAATTGCGCTATTGGCTCTTATGTTTATATCAGTCACTGCTCAGGGATTAAATGCTGATAGATGGGAGCGGTTCTGGCAATATGAACGAGAAACCTGGTGGCAGTTAGCCTGGCGCGCCCCTAATATTGAGGACGAAACACTTGTAATGGTTTATTTACCCAATGGTTACCAACTTCAGCAAGATTATGAAATATGGGGGCCAATAAACCTGATTTATAGACCTGGGTTTGCAGAATCACCTGGCATACATGCTGAGGTACTCACAAGCCAAACAGCCTACTCGGTGATGCGCTCTGAAACACGCTTTAACATGATGCGTGACATTCCTATGAATCGCGATTATGGTAACTTCTTACTAATTAACAAACCATCAGCCAACGCCTGCGCGCATATTATTGATGGAACTCTCCCTGTTTACTCCGAAAATGCCGCGCTCTTGGTTCAACAAGTTGGCTCTTTTTCTAATGTAAACCACATTCTTTTTGCGGAAGAATCTCCTGTTCCCCCAGTATCTATTTTTGGACTTGAGCCACCGCATGGTTGGTGTTACTATTATCAGAAAGCATCCCTGGCTCGTCAATTCGGCGATTGGGAAGAAATAGGGCTGCTATATGACAGGGTTGTAGCCCAAAATCTCCGCCCAGGAGATCAGGCAGAATGGTTTCCCTTCTTTGAAGGGCTGGTAAACTTAGGCCGAGTAGAAGAAGCCAAGAAAATGGTAAGTCAAGAATTTATAGGACGCATACAACTTCGATACCCATTATGTCGTTCATTATCTACAAATCCGAACTACCCCGAAGAATTTGACTACAAATATGAAGAAATACGCAAAATTATGTGTGATTCCTGAGTAACCCTATGCCAACCGTTCTCCTTACCGCCCCCTATATGCTCCCCTTCGTGGAGCGATTTCGCCCGGCCTTCGACCACTACGGCATCCAACTCATCGTCCCCGATGTGCAGGAACGCATGGAAGAAGCCGACCTGCTCCAATACGCCGGTCAGTTCGACGGCGCAATTTGCGGGGATGACCGCTATACCCCCACCGTGCTGGAGGCTTGCTCCCCGCGCCTCAAGGTTATCTCCAAATGGGGGACGGGTGTCGATTCAATCCACGCTGAAACCTGCTCCCGTTGGGGCATCAAACTTTGCCGCACCCCCAACGCCTTCACCCTGCCCGTAGCCGATTCCGTACTAGGATACATGCTCGCCTTCGCCCGCCGCCAACCCTGGATGACCCAACACATGAAAAACGGCATCTGGGAAAAAATCCCCGGCAAATCCCTGAGCGAAATGAGCCTCGGCATTATCGGCGTTGGCGCAATTGGCAAAGCCATTACCCGCCGCGCCCGCGCCTTTGGCATGAAAATCTACGGGACGGATATTGTTGATATCGACCACGTCTTCATCGCCGAAACCGGCCTTGAAATGACGAGCCTCGAATATCTATTATCGAATTCCGACTTCATCTCCGTCAACTGCGATCTGAACCCCACCTCGCAGCATTTGCTGAATGCCAAAACCCTGGCACACGCCAAACCCGGCGCGGTTGTCATTAATACCGCCCGCGGCCCCATCATCCACGAAGAAGCCCTGGTCGCCGCTCTGCAATCCGGTCATCTCGGCGGCGCGGCGCTGGATGTCTTCGAGCATGAGCCGTTGCCCCATGCCAGCCCACTGATGACGATGGACAACGTGATGCTCGCCCCGCACAACGCCAACTCCAGCCCGGCGGCCTGGGAGCATGTTCATTGGAACACCATCAAAAACCTGCTCGAAGGCCTGGGGCTCGATCCGGCAGATTTATCAAAGTTTCGCGCCTGATGTCATTTGCGCTCCACCTCGGCCCAAAGTTGCTCACCGTCGGTTGAAAGGCGAATCCAGCCGTTTTTGTCGGTGCGCAGCAGGGTTTGGTTTTGCAACAAGGTCAGGGTTTGGGGCGAGGGCATACCGAAAGAATCGTCGCCGGCAACCGAGAGCATGTAAATCTGTGGGGACAAGTTGAACAACCACTCCGGCGGGTTGGCCTGAGCGTAGCCGCTTTCGGACAGGAGCAGGGCCGTTACCGGGCCAATATTGCGCCCATTTTCGAGCCGCTCAAAAGTTTCAAAATTGACCCCTATTGGCAAAACAACGCGAAAGATATTCCACTCAACCAGCAAAACCATGCCGCGCGGCGAAATATCCAGCACGCGCAGTTTTGCCCCTTCGCCCAGATCAAGTTCGTTGCCAACTTCGGCGCGGGCCGATTCTATTCCGGTTCTCAGGGTCCAATCGTTCACTTGCTGGGCCGGGTAAGATGCTTGCAAATCGCCGCTCCAGAGCACGGCCTGGGGTGAAAAACGATCCAGGACGGTGGGCAGGGCGGCTACCTGATTCTCTCGTGGGGCGGCGATGACCAGGTAATCGAGAGAGCGGTTGAAGGGCGGCAGGCGGCGTCCTAATTGATCAGAGAGACGCGAGGGGCTGGGGCCGCCATTAATGAGCAGGTTGCGCCCGGCGGGAGTCTGAATCAGGATAGCCTCGCCAGAACCGACATCCAAAATCGTCAGGTGCAGGCGTCCATCGGGAGCAGATGCGGTGTGCCGCACGGATAGCGTGAGCAGAAGGGCGAGCAGTATTAGCGTAGCAGCCGGGGTGAGGGCCTTGAAAAGTTTTTTCTTTAGCGTATCAGGGCTAAGGGTCAGAGCGAAGAGGAGCAGGTAAATTGCCAGTAAAAAGAGCAGGCTGAATTCCCCCAATACGATGAGAGTCCACTTAAATTCATAGAACATCTCTATCATGCGGGTCATGTAAGCGCCGAAAGGCCAGGCCAGGGCGGCCAATACTTTACCCAGCGGCAAATAAAAATGGCTGGCGGCCACCGATAGCCCGCCCAGCATCATAAAAGGCGGCAGGGCGGGCAAAATGAGCGGGTTGAGTACAAAACCTGCCAGCGCCACTCGCCCAAAATGGTAGGCTACCAGCGGAAGAGTCATCACCTGCGCTGAAAAGGTTGCGATGACGTAGCCAAGAAACGGGACAATCAGTCGTTCGACCAGGGTTTCAGGCAGAAAGCGGCGTAAAAAAGCAAGGCTGGCGTTTTGCCAGGGCTGGGCATAGAGAATCAGGCCGAGGGTGGCTACAAAAGAGAGTTGAAAACCAACATGCCAGAGCAGGAGTGGGTCGATGAAGGCCATGATCAGGGCGGCAAATGCCAGGGCGTTCAGGGCAAAGTTCTGGCGGCCCAGTTGCAAAGCCAGGATGCTGAGCGTGCCCATAATGGCGGCCCGCACCACGGAAGGCGTTGCGCCGACGAGCAGGGTGTAGCCGATGATGCCGAGAATGGTGAGTATCGCGCCAATTTTTATGCCAAAGATGCGCCCAAAGATGGCCGAAAGCAACAAGGCCAGGATGGCGACGTGCATACCCGAAATGGCGATGATGTGCGAGGTGCCGGTATCGCGGAAGGCTTGCTGCAATTCGGGCGACATGCCTTTTTCGTCGCCAAGCATGATGCCATGCAAGAGCGAGGCTTCGGGGTCGGGGAAGAGCAGGTAGATTCGGTTGGAGAGGCTGGCTTTCAGGCGATACATCAACGACCAGAAAACGTGCGTTTCGCCGTCCTGGGGCAGCAGGGTGACGCGATTGGCGTTCATAATGCTGTGAATGCCGCTCAGGGCCAGGTAATCGCGGTACGAGAAGGTTTCACTTTCGGCGGGGGTTTCGATATCGCCGCGCGCGCGAATCAGGCTGCCGTAGGTCAGGTCTTCGGCCTGGCGGGCGCGGATGAGGAGCAGGCCTTCGATGGCGATATCGCCTTCGCCGAAATCGATGGCGTGAACTTTGACGCGTAAATTTTGGTAGCCTTCGCGCAGGTCGGGTGGTTCGGTGAGCGAACCTGTCACCCAAACGGTGCGCGGATAGTCGTTGTAGTAAGCCAGGGTTTCGGGGGTGATTTCGGGTTGGGCAAACTCATAGCGCGCCGCGCCAAAGAAGAGAAAAAAAGGAAGAAGCGCGAGCAGAAAACTGCCGCCTTTATTGAGCAGCCGCCAGAGAATGCCTGCCAGCAGACCCAGCCCGGCCAGCGCACCCCAAACTTGCGTGGGCAGGGTTATTTGAGCGGCCAAAATGATGCCAAACAGGAAGGCCAGCGCCAGCCAGAAAATGTGGATATTGGCGAGGCGGTCGAGGTTAAGTCTCATATCGGGTTGATTGTACTGTAAACAGGGCTACTGCCGCTAGTGCCATCAGTGATCCAAATAGAAATGGCGCAGCAGGGCCAAACCCGGGCCAATTGCCCAATCCCTGCCAGAGCAGGCCGGCGATGAGCGAAGCCGGGAGAGCGGTTAGCGCCAGGGAGGCATGATACAGGCCATAGGCGCGCCCGCGCATTTCGTCTGGCACCAGGTCTGCGACGAAGGCTTTGGCGTTGCCTTCGGTCAGGGCGTAGAAGAGACCATACAAACCGAACAAGGCCCAAACTTGCGCGCCGGTTTGGGCCAGTGAAAATCCAAGATAGACCAGGGCGTAGAACAGCCAACCGCCGAAAATAAGTTTGCGGCGACCAATTTTGTCTGATAATGCGCCGAGTGGGCTAGAGAGCAGGCTGTACACGGCGTTGAAGGTTAGCAACATGCCTATGATTTGCAGCAGAGAAAGTCCGCGCTCCTGGCCGCGCAGGATGATGAAAGCGTCAGATGAATTGCCGAGAGTGAATAAAACCGAGGCCAGCAGGAAGAGTTTGAAGCGGCCATCAAATCCTGCCAAACTGAAAGTTGGCAGACTGGTCTTTTTTGCAACCTGAACATCACGCGCCAGCAAGGCCAGCAAAACGACCGCCAGCAGAGCCGGGATGAAGGAGACCAGCACTATCGTCTGGAAAGTCGCGCGGGTGAGCAGGGTTGCGCTTTCCTGGGAGAAGTAGATGACCAGAGCGGCAATTCCCAGGCCGATCAATGCTCCGGCTGTATCTCCGGCGCGATGCAGGCCAAAGGCCAGGCCGCGCTGTTTCTCGTCTATGCTGCCCGCCAGCAGGGCGTCGCGCGGCGCGGTGCGGATTCCTTTGCCCATTCGGTCGGCAAAGCGCACCCCCAGCACCCACCCCCATGAAGTAGCAAAATACAGGAAGGGCTTGGCTAGGGTGGAAAGGCTGTATCCGGCAACTGCCAGCCATTTACGCTTGCCGAGTTTATCTGAAAGGGCGCCTGAATATAGTTTCATCAGGCTGGCAGTTGTTTCGGCGAGGCCGTCTATCAGGCCAATCAGGGCGGTGCCAACCCCAAGTACGTTGCTCAGGAAGAGCGGCATCAGGTTGGCTATCATTTCGGAAGAGATGTCGGTCAGGAAAGATGTCCCGGTCATCACCCAGACGTTGCGAGGCAGTTTTAGTTTTTTCATGGCAATTTGTGATGAAATTTGAGAGTAGGATGAAGATGATTCTACTCCCAATCGTGATATATTTTAGATTGAATGTTGTACCCTTTGCAATTCCAAACCTGAAATGAACTTTTTCCGATCCCCTATCTTTTAAAGGGCGGGGATGGGTAATTCGAGAAGACGATGACCCAACCCAGAAAAATCCTCGTCACCGGCCCAACCGGTTATATCGGCGGACGACTAATTCCGCGCCTGCTTGAGGCGGGCTACGCCGTGCGCGTATTGGCCCGTGACCCGGCGCGTTTGCAGGGTCGCGCCTGGCTCAAGCAGGTTGAGGTGGCGCAGGCCGATGCGCTCGACCCGGTCAGTCTTTCTACTGCGCTGGATGGCATTTCCATTGCCTATTACCTGATTCATGGCCGCCAAAGCGGAAAAATTACCGCCGAGCGCGATATGACTGCCGCCCGCAACTTTGCCCGCGCGGCGGAAGATGCCAATCTTGAGCGCATCATCTACCTGGGCGAACTGGTAGACCCCACCGCCAAACTTTCGCCCTATTTGCGTTCGCGCCATGAGACGGGCTACATTTTGCGCCAGGGCCGTGTGCCGGTGACTGAGTTTCGGGCGGGCATGATTGTTGGTTCGGGCAGCGCGCTGTTTGAAATGGTGCGCTATTTGGCAGAGTTGCAGCCGGTTTTTATTTGCCCGAGTTGGTTTTTTTCAAAAGCCCAGCCAATCGCCATCCGTGATACGCTCAGTTATCTCGTTTCAGCGCTCGAAACGCCTGCAAGCGTTGGCAAATTGATTGAAATTGGCGGCGCAACCCAGTTGACCTACGCCGATATGCTACTGGGCTACTCGAAAGAACGTGGATTGTGGCGTTTTCTCATCCCTACTCCGGTTTATGCGCCGCGTCTTTCGGCTTATTGGGTGCACATGGTTACGCCGGTTTCGTATCAATCGCTGCTGCCGCTCATTGAAGGATTGCGTATTGAAAGCCTGGTGAAGGATGACCTTGCCCAGAGACTTTTCCCACGCATCGAGCCGCTCGATTTTCAAACCGCTGTCCGTTATGCGCTGGTAAAAATCGAAAATGGACAGGTGGAAACCTCGTGGAGCGATGCGCTTGTTACCAGCGCCGGGGATGTGCCGCCCTACCTGTTCAAACTTGAAGAGGGCATGTTCCTCGAAAAGCGCCAAACGCTAACCGACCTGCCCGCCGAGGACATCTTCCGCGCTTTTACCGGCATTGGCGGCGAGCGTGGCTGGATGTATATGGACTGGGCCTGGGCCATTCGCGGGTGGATGGACAAAGCCGTCGGCGGGGTGGGGCTGCGGCGCGGCAGAAGACACCCAGACGAGATTCGGGCCGGCGAGTCGCTCGATTTCTGGCGGGTTGAAGCGCTTACGCCTGGCCGGTGTATGCGCTTGCGGGCCGAGATGAAGGTGCCGGGCAAGGCCTGGCTCGAATTTCAGGTAATTCCGCAGGAAAACGGCAAAAATCTTTTTGTTCAAACTGCCTACTTTGCCCCGCGCGGTTTGTTTGGTTATCTTTACTGGTACGCCATGTGGCCCGCCCACCGCTTTATTTTCGATGGCATGTTGCGCAGGCTGGTCTTACAGGCGGAAGAAATTAGTAGCAGTGACGATAATTCGATAATTCGATAATTCGGTATTCGATATTCGATAATTCGGTATTCGATATTCGATATTTGTTAGTCGAGTATCGAGTATCGAGCATCGAATATCGAGTATCGAGTATCGAGCATCGAATATCGAGCATCGAGCATCAAGCATCGAATATCGAATATCGAGCATCGAGTATCGAGCATCGAGCATCGAATATCGAGCATCGCCCTCTACAGGTAAAAACCCTTGAACCCACTCCCCCCTTCCCCCCTCATCCTTATCGGCGGCGCGACAGGTTATATTGCCAGCCGTCTGATTCCGCGTTTGCTTGAAGCGGGGTATCGGGTGCGCTGTTTGGCGCGCGCGCCAGCGAAGTTGCGTAACCGGCCCTGGTTTGCTCAGGTGGAGGTTGTGGCCGGGGATGTAACCCGCGCCGAGAGTTTATCGACGGCTATGCGGGGGGTGAACGCGGCCTATTATTTGATTCATAGCATGTCGGCTGGGCAGGGCTATCATCGTCTCGATTTGGAATCGGCGCGTAATTTTTCCAGGGCGGCCAAAAAAGCCGGGGTGGAGCAGATCATTTATGTGGGTGGTTTGGCCGACCCACGCGAAAAACTGGCTTTGCATCTGCTTTCGCGCATCGAAACCGGGGTGGCGCTACGCGAGGCCGGCGTACCAGTAACCGAATTTCGCGCCGGGGTAATTGCCGGCCCGGGCAGCGTTTCGTTTGAAATGATTCGCTTTATTGCCGAGCAATTTCCGCTGATGATTGGCCCAAACTGGTTAAAACATCGCTCACAGCCCATCGCGGCCAGCGATATCGTCGAATATTTATTGGCGGCCCTTGAAACGCCCGCTTGTCGCGGTGAAATTGTTGAGTTGGGCTGCGAAAAACAGCGCGCTTATATCGAAGTGATGCAGGAATACGCCCAAATTCGCGGCTTGAATCGTAAAACCCTGCTTTTGCCGTTTATTCCGCCGCTGCTCATGGCCTGGATGATTGACAAATTGACTCCGGTGGAATTCTCTTACGCGTTGCCGCTGGTGGAAGGACTCCAAAACGATAGCCTGGTGTTACAGCCAACGGCCCGACGCTTGTTTCCGCACATTGAGCCGTTGGATTACGCCGATGCGGTGCGCCAATCGTTGAATGCGCTAGACCCGCGCAATGTTGAGCCGGTTTGGCTGGATGCGGGGCGGGAACGGATGCGGCTGAAGCATGAGGGTTTTTTGATTGACTATCGGGTAACGGGAGGGCCAACACCTCCAGGCGGAGGAAAGTTCCAACATTTGGAGTTATTGGCGGCTTTTAACTTTCCGCGTGTGAGCGGCTGGGAAACGGTGGCCGGGCCTGAGCGTGGCGCGTTCCTGCTGAGGGCGCGGGGAAATTTACCCGGGCAGTTGTGGTTCGAGCGCGGCAACACGCTTGAGGGCAAGACATTCCGCGCAATTTTCTTCGCGCCGAAAGGTTTATCTGGTTTTGTGTATTGGTTTATGCTTTTAATATTGAATTGGAGAAATTTTATGCTTTAATGATGGTAAGAGATGGAGTTGGTATGGTCGAGATATTACAAAGTGCAATTAACCTGATTAAACAAGGCAAAAAACAAGCCGCGCGCAGCCTGCTCGAGGAGTTGCTGCGTAGTCAGCCTAACCAGGCAGCGCATTGGCTATGGTATGCCGAGACGTTGGATACGCCCCAACAGCGCGTTAAGGTGCTGGAGTTGTGCCTGAAGGCCAACCCAGGCAATGCCCAGGCTGAGAAGGCGTTGGAGATTTTGCGGGCAAAAATTTCGCCACCTGCGCCAGCAATTGACCCAGGCCTGGATTTTGATTGGGATGAGGATGCTTCTGATTCTGGGGGCGATTCTCTTTCCAGCGATTGGGCTGCGCCGCCGGTTTCTGCTCCGCAGTCGAAACCCGCTTTTGATTGGGATGCGCTGGAGAACCAATCTGCCGCGCCGAAGGTTGAGGCCGCTGCCGCCCCGGCTGAGTTTTCGTGGGAAGATGAGCAAGAGCAGCCAGAACGCGGGGTGGTGTGGGAACATGAATCTGATTTGAGCGATGAGCCTGTGCTGAGCAGCGGCGCGCCGATTGATTGGGAGGCCATCGAGCAAGCCCAACAGCCCGCCAGACCCAAGGCGGCGGTTGTGGCGAGCGAGCCGGTGAAACCGGTCAAAAAGAAGAAAAAAGAGCCTGCGCCTGTTTCGTATGCGTTTTATGATGTTTGGCTTACGGCGCTTACCTCGAATAAGAAAGAGGCCTATCAGGATTTGTTACGCGACCCAGAGGCCGGGCAGGCGCGCGCGTATGAATGGATGGCGTATATTGGTTTGCTTTCCGGGTTGTTGTTGCCGCTTTTGTCTTTGAGCCAGTTTAATACTATTTTTGGCGAGGTTTTCCCCAATGTTGCTCCGGTTGCGCTTATGGTTTTGGTCTTTGCGGCTTCGGCTATTTTTTCTTGTCTTTCGGCTGTGCTGGGGTTGATGATTGGGGCGGGGATTCAATTTTTGATTGCTCTTTTGTTGGGTGGTCGCGGGTCTTTTGGGCATACGGTTTATGCGCTTGCGGCTTATCTTGCGCCTTATACAATTATTTCAACGGTAATTGGCGTGATTCCGTTTGTGCAGTGCATTAGCCCGCTGGTTGCCATTTATGGCTTGATTCTGAATGCGCGCGCGTTGGCCGCCGCGCATGATTTTGCATTTGTACGCGCCCTTATGGTTATTTTGCTGCCCTCAATTTTGTTATTGATGGTGGGGTGTTTGATTGGGGTTGTCTTTGCGCCAGCCCTGAGTGAGATTTTGCCTGCGCTGCCATAGTGAAGTCTTTGCGGTTTCGCAGAGATTGCCTTGTTTACTAGACTTCTTGCATAAGTCCTGAGCGGAGCGTGTTTCGACAGGCTCAACAACCATCCTTCGACTACGGGCTTCGCAAAATACGCTTCGCCCTCCGC
>DAOUML010000170.1:0-3544 GCA_034411635.1 Anaerolineales bacterium | reverse complement strand
GGCTGCACCAGAGTGGCCGCCAGCGGCGCCAATTGCGCCGACCGCACCGACTGGGTCAATTTCACCGTCACCAGCGCCGCGCTGCCCAACAACAACCTGAAAACCGCACTCTACAGCGACAACATGAACACCAACAATGGCGACTGGCACGCCACCGGCGGCTGGCAGCATACCGGTACACACTGGCGCTACGGCAACGGCAGCTCCTACAGCGGCCGGGGCAGCCTGACTTCCCCGCCCATCCGCCTGCCGGAAAGCGGCAGCCCCTATCTCTACTTCAACTACCGCTATCGGACGGAATCACCTGCACAGTGGTGGGATCAGCGCCGTCTGCAAATCTCGGTTTTTGTAATTCGTCTCCCCTCTCCCGTCGGGAGAGGGGCAGGGGGTGAGGGTCGTAGGCAGTTACGGCTAGCCAGAGTTTTTGCGCGTAAGACCAACGAGCCCATTCCGATTCCATTGCCAGGGCCAAACCGCCGGCGCAATCGCAAAGCAGGCAACCAGCATGGAAAGTATGCCCAACAAACTCGCCAGAAGCATACCTGGGGCAAAGAAAACCCCGACCAAACCGAAGACTAGTGCGGCAAGAAAAATCAAGGCTGCAATCAGCAATACCACACCGGCCAGTTTCCAGCCCTTTTTCTGCGAGGCCAGGCGCGTGCCGCCAATGGTTCCGCTTTGTCCATTGATATATACCATGTGGGGGGTGCCCTGATCGTCACGATACCAGGTGACATAAACTGGCAAGAGTTGCTGCGTCCAATGCAGGGACTCGTAATCGGCGCGCAGAAGGAAGTTGCGGATATGCTGCGCGCCAGCCGCCTGCCGGCATTCCTCGCCAGCGGCTTCATCCAGTTGGGCCTGGGCAAGCGGCCAGGCGCTTTCAGGCGGCAGGTCAGGGACTCGCAGCAGCGCGCCGCGCAGTTGTTCGGGCTGGTAGGGATGAGCCTGGTCATATTTGTACGGCCCGGTCTGCTTGAGCAGGCGATTCTGTTCGCTGAGCGCGGGGGCTGCGATGTTATCGTAGCGCCTTCGAATCTGACCGGCGCGCGGCTCCCAGCGGATGCGCCCTTCGACCACCTCACGAGTCGACCATCCGCCTTTGCCGTATGATTCTTGCGAACTTTTGACCTGATAATCGAAACCGGCCTCGGCCTGCCAATCGCCAACGACATCGGCATCCACCAGCCAGACCGGCCAGTAGATGGGCGCGACGCGTTGGAGCAGTTTATCGATATCAAAGTCATCGCTACGCAGCCAGACTTCATTCACAAACTTCTCCAGCCGGGGGCGTAACTGGTTGATCTCATAACGGAACGGCCACATTCGTTCTGGCGCTTCAGACCGCAACAAGGCCGACTGGGCCTGGAGTTTGGCGCGGGCGCACAGCGGGCAGGGCTTGTCAAGTCGCGAGTCTTCGACCAGGTAAACCCGCTGACAAGCCGGACATCCCGCCGGATGCAGGCCTGTGCCCCAAATGGCGGCAGTCTCTTCAACAACCTGAGATTGTGGCAGTGTGGGTGTATTCATCACAGTTTCTCCGAAGCAACCGCTTTCGTGTACAGGAAAAATGCGCCAAACATCCCCAGAATAAATAGGATTAGCCCCAGGATGAGTGGCACAATCCCGATGCCGCCTGCCAGCAGAAGCGGCAGACCGAGCAGTGCCAGGCAAAGTCCAGGAGAAAGCATGGCGGCCACAGCCAGCCAGATTTTCCCCCAGGCGACCGGCTTCTGCCCGCTGATCTTGCCAGTTTGCCCATTGAGCATCACCTGGAAGGTTTTGTTCTCGAACTTATAGGCGGTTACATACACGGGCAGCAAGATATACCGCCAGGTTTCGCCGCCAAAGTCGGCAGTCATGTTGAAGTTGCGAACGTGGGATGATTTTATTGCGGCGTAGCAGGCATCTTTGGCCTGTTCACGCATCCTTACCTTGCCCCGCTCCCAGGCCCCAGGCAGGGCCAGATCGTAGGTTTGGGCTTGCCAGCCAGCCAGAAAATCAGGCGCGTAACTGACCAACTCGTTCAGGTTGAAGGGTGAAACCTGCTCGAGCAAAGCCTCGCTGATGTGCGAACTGCCGCAGACCAACAAGTCGGAAACACTGATTTGGACTCGACCCTTTTCCCAACGCCAATCGATGCGGGTGCGTGTCTTCCAGGTTTTATCATGGTCGTCGTAGTACCTTTCCTGAATCTCATAGCCCACCTGCGCATTCCAGCCTGAAGCGATCTTGGCGCTGAAGGTCCAGAACGGCAGATAAATACCGATAAAACGATCCACCACAGCGGATTTGCCAAGTTCATCAGGATGGTACCAGCCCTGGCCGAGCCACTTTTGGGACAGCGCGCGCGTGGCCTCGGGCTGAATTTTGAAGGGAATCAAAAAGCGCGGGCGCAGTTGGTCTACGGGCGCTTCGCGGACGTTGACGCGGTTGGATGCACAGAAAGGGCAGGTAGCGCTCAAGGCTTTTTCGGGGATGGCCATGTCCGCGCCGCAGGAATCGCAGTGCATTTCCTTGCGCGCCAGGCCCCACCCCTGGTTGGCTTTGCTGAGCGTTTCGAGGGTAAACTCCATCCCCTCGGCCTGCAATCCGACGGCTTGCGCCTGAGGGCTGGACTGGTAGCCGCAATGTTGGCAGGCCACGCCACCAGCGGCCACATCGAAACCGGTGGTAGCCCCGCACTGCGGACATTTGAACGACTGCGGCCCATCTGCCTGTTCGTCTTTTTGCCGCGGCGCAAAGACGGTAATGCCCGGCAGGGCTGATTCAAGCGGCATAAAGTCAGGCGGCGGTTGCCAAATGGATGAAGGATTGGTTGCCATGAACAGTTTCCTTGGTTATATCTTCGCCATCCTGGCGAAAGCCCGGACAGCCAGACCATTTCCGTGTACCAAACAGAGCGCGTTCCCAGTTGTGACCGATTTGCGCAAGACGGATGAGCGAAAAAAACTGGTGATCAACCATCACCACCATCAAACACGATCTTATGCTCAAATCGGGTCTTCTCCGAAGTGAAAACGAAGCACGCGCGACCTGGACTTCAAGAAAAGCCAGACTTCATGCGGCGGCCAGTTCGCTTCATCAACAAATCTGCTGAAAACACGGCCTTTGGCAATCGCGTCAGAACGTCTTTTTTGAAGTTGTTTGCCGAAAACCTCGATATCCTTTTACTTCGGAAAAAGGTCGATTGCAATATCTACGTCACCCACAGTTTCTAGGTTGCACAGGAATCTGCCGAACAGGATGACTTTTGTCACCTTGTAGATGTAATAACATCAATCCCCAGGCGAAATTCCGCATCGAAATCAAATAGTGTTTTAGTCATTAGTCCACTCTCTTCGGTAGAATAATTGTCGCTAATTATAGCCAAAACCCTGGCAAAGAAAAGCAACTTAGCCTGCAAACTGGCTATAATACCAAATATATTGGTTATATAACCATTTTCTATAGTCTATCAAGGTGAACCATGCTCGAACCACTACTCGGCTCAACCAATGCGGAAAGGGCGCTGATTTTCATCCAGGCGCGCGGGGAGGGCTAT
>DAOUML010000169.1:0-22989 GCA_034411635.1 Anaerolineales bacterium | reverse complement strand
AGCCCTCAAGGCTGAAGGTATCACCGGCGGATACCCGGATGGCACTTACCGCCCAGACAATACCGTATCGCGCGCAGAAATGGCCGTCTTTGTAATCAGCACTTTTGGACTGCCTTAATATATGTGTTCAACCCTGGCAAGGGAAAATATCCCTTTTGTTCTCATCAAAGTAACCTAAAACTCACATAAACCGGAGGATTCTCATGAAACGCTTTTTCTCTTATCGCATTCTGGCTGTTATGGCGGCCCTGCTTCTCGCCGCCTTTGGCCTAACCCATGCCTTTGCCGCGCCCGCGGCTTCTTTTACAAACTGCTTCCCAGATACTGATGGTCACTGGGCTGAACAATTTGTCTGTTGGGCCTTCCAGAATAATATTGTCGGCGGAAAGCCAGGCGGTATCTTCGACCCGGAAGGCAACCTGACCCGCGCGCAGGCAGCCACTGTGTTTAAAAATTTTGACACCTACCTGAATGGCCGCTTTGAACAGGTTCATGCCCAAGGCCATCACTACATTCAGTTTGGACCGAATGCCTGGCAACCTGTTGGCGCGCAGCCCATTTCTCATTATGTAAATTATTTCAATGGCGTCGCCGAGTTTCGCTCGGGCGGCGGCACGGGCAACCGTAGTTTCCAGGCCACACCGGCCGTCCCAATGCTGATGTATAATCATGTTACACAAGTTACGGGCTTCGGATTCTGCACCCAGGCCAATGCAAATGCCTACCTTGATTCTGTTCGCTTCAGAGTTTATGGCAGCGATGAGAACGGCACAACTGTTAAGTTCGAATATATAGATGGGTCAGATGTAACCGATACGGGATGTTACTCTTATGGCTTCAACACGCCCCAGCCGCTGGCTTTTCATGACCATGTTGTAATCGATTTCAATGTCAACTACGTCAATTCAGCCTTTACTTTTTCGGTAAGTTCCGCGGAAATTCACGTAGAATCAACGCCCACAGAATACATCTTCCCGTAACCACCAAGCCTGTCACTCCTTGCCAGGAGCCCAGCTAGTCCGCAGTCCACAAATGACTGCGGACTTTTTTATTTTTTGGTAAGATAACCACATGTCAAACTATCGCAAGATACGAAAAAAATTTACCCAGCGCATACTGGCCTTGTGCTTGATTATTACAACGAGCATTGCCTGCACACCCCAGAAGACGCAAACGCCCGTTGCTCCAACTGAAATCACAACCCAGAGACCACCCACCGCGCAACCCATGGAAACCAACGCGCCTCTCACGCCATCGCCATCTGCCGCCTCTATTATCACGACTTCTACGCCGCTTGTTATCGAACCAAACCCAGAAACTGCTGAATTATTTTCAGCGGCCACAAGCACGCCAGAAATTCCCATGCTCTTGCCCGCCGCTCCGGTTGAACTGGATCCCAATACGCGCATCGCGCTGCTCTTAGGTACAGACCGCGAATCGCCAGAAATTGGCCCAACAGACACGATTATTCTCGTCATTTACAACCTCCGCTTCGAGCGCGCCAGCCTGCTCTCCCTGCCGCGAGACTGGCTGGTCTATGTGCCAGAGCAGGGCATGCAACGCATCAACACGGCTTATGAACTGGGTGGTATTGATCTGCTTAACGCCACCCTGCAATATAATCTTGGCGTTCAGGCAACCGAATGGGCGGTCATCCATCTTGATGATTTTCAAAACTTTGTCGATGATTTGGGCGGAGTCAGAATTACCGATACCCTGCCCGTTTCCGACCCGTGGTGCCAGGTTGCGCCGGGAAAAACTATTCAAATGAACGGCTATCTGAGCCTGTGTTACGTCCGCTCACGCAACGGCAACAGCGACCTGGCCCGCAACCAGCGCCAGCAACAGGTTTTCGCCGCCATCCTGAAAGAAATTGGGCGCAACAGCAATCTGGCGCAATGGCCTGAATTTCATCAACGCTATCAGAATACTGTTATAACCAATATCGGCTTGCAGGATATGCTCGAACATACCAACCTGCTTCTGCGCCTGCGCGAAAACGAACGAGTGGCCTACTACCACCTCGACTGGGAAGATGTTACTCCCTGGCAAATGCCTGAAAGCGGGGCTTCTGTCCTTCTGATTGAGAGCGCTCATTTACAAACCATCCTGCAACGGGCCCTGCGCTTTGTTCTTTCCCCCTGATTTTTCACCAAACGAGAAAAGCCAAAAGTCACCAAAAAACAGGCCAAAAGTCACTTGCGCTTGTATAGAGAAATTTGTAATATTGCCTTATCGTGCTTTTTTGTGGCGCGCTTACAAGCATTTAGTCGCCAACACAGCCCTAAGGAGGGAAAATAAACACAGAAACCAACGCTTTATTCACCCCAACCTGCCTAGCCCCGCTCATTTATCAGGGGAACCATGTTTCGCATTCACATCATCACACGGAGGAAAAATGAACAGTAAATTCTCAACCCTGACCCAGAAACTCGTGGTCTTCTCGCTCTTCTTGGCCCTGGTGTTTGGCAGCCTGGGCACGGCAGGCGCAACCCCGGCCAGCGCCCAGGAATTGCCGCCCCAAACGCCTGCGGGCGAACCCGTCCATTACATTGTTGATGAAGCCGGCAACGTGCGCATCAGCCCGGTTCCACCCGCCAGAACTGCCAACGCGCCGGCAGCAACATCTCCCAACGCAGCCTGCGCCAACGCCCCCACCCTGGTCAGCCCGGCAAATGGCAGTCTTCTGAATACGCTCATTCCCGAACTGCAATATATCAGCGAAAATGAACCCAATGCTGATTGGCTCAATGTGGCATGGTCCACAACGCCTGATTTCTCCAGTTGGGGAGGGCACCTAACAACATGGCCCGGCGACACTTCCTGGAAAATGTTCGACAACCTGGAACCCGCCACCACCTATTACTGGCGCGCCTGGTTTGTTTGCGATGAGGAAGCCGGGCCATCCTCCAGCGTCTGGTCTTTCACAACCGGCTCCGGTGGTACAGTTCCTGCCGCCACAACCCTGCTTTCTCCGGTCAATGGGAGTATAGTGGTTGAGCCAGCAACTTTTGAATGGCAGCCAGTGAGTGGGGCCGTAGAATATATCTTGTCATGGTCCGAAGATAGCTTTTCCGGATATTCATCTATGAGGCTGGATGAAACATCTTTTACAAATTGGTGGTTAGAGGCAGGTTCTGAGTACGAATGGTGGGTCAAAGCCGGAAACGATTACGCCTATAGCGACCCCTCAGCGTCATGGACATTCGAACTCATCGCGCCAACCTTCCCAGATGTTCCCACCGACCATTGGGCCTGGGCTTACACTGAACGCCTGGCCAATGCCGGCATCACCAGCGGATTTCCGGACGGCACCTACCGCCCTGAAAACAACGTCACCCGCGCCGAAATCGCCGTCTTCCTGCTCAAAGGCATGAACTTCCCCACAGCCTATACGCCACCGCAGGCCGCCGAATTCAATTTCAGCGACATCGAAAGTCACTGGGGAGCGAACTGGATTGAAGCCCTGCGCGCTTCCGGCATCACCGGCGGCTTTTCAGATGGAACCTACCGCCCCGAAGAAGCCGTCACCCGCGGACAAATGGCCGTCTTCCTGCTCAAGGCCCTCAACGGCCCCGACTACACCCCGCCCGCCGCCGCCGCAACCTTCGACGACACCGAAGGCCACTGGGCCTCGAATTGGATTGAAGCCCTGCGCGCCGCCGGGCTCACCAGCGGCTACTCCGATGGCACCTTCCGCCCCGATAGCCCCGTCACCCGCGCCGAAATGGCCGTGTTTATCGTCAATGCCTTTGGGTTGCCATAAATCGCTGAAATGAAGTCAAAAAGGGCATCATGCAAAATTGCACGATGCCCTTTTTGACGACTTTTTCAACCTGAGAAAGCTGCCCGGCAGATATGCAGAAATTGATTACCTCGTTTGCTCACAGGGAGATTAAAAATGCGCCTAAAAACCAATCCAATATCACTATTTCTTGTCCTGCTCTTCTCAGGTATATTTTTTTTTAGCATTGCCAAAGCATATACAGGCTATGACCCCAATAACCAATCCCAAATGCGTTTATACGACGAGGCGCGCACCGTCTATTTAGGTAATTTAGCCCGAAGAGACAACGGCGTACCGCCTCTACGCTGGAATCGCGAATTAACCCATGCCGCGCGCTGGTTCTCATGGGATTCTACACAAAATCGTCCAGCAGGCTTTTGCGGGCACCAGGACTCTCTGGGAGGTTGGCCTGGCGACCGCGCGCGAGCCTTTGGCTATCTTGGCAGCGCTGGCGCGGAAAATGCTTTTTGTGGTTACGTCTCTCCTGAATACGCCATCAACGGCTGGATGAACAGCCCCGGGCACCGTGAGAACCTTCTGAGCCCCGGTCATAGAGAAATTGGCCTGGGATATTATCGCCGAGATGGCGATGGGCGCGGCTATGTGTCCCAAAAATTTGGCGCAGACCCAGTCTATGCGCCGGTCATCATTGAGCATGAAGCGTTACTAACTTCAAACCGCCGCGTAAATTTACATATTTATGACCGCCAGGAACACGGCGGATTTGCTGGCCAAGGCAACGCAGTAGAGATGATGATAAGCAACGACCCTTATTTTCAAAATGCCACCTGGGAACCTTACCAGCCTGAAAAAACCTGGGAACTCGAACCCGGCCAGGGTTGGCGTGAAGTTTATGTCAAAACACGCGACATCTTCAATCGAACCATGACCGCCAGCGACATCATTTACTTGGGAGATGACTTTCCGCTTGATGAATTTGGCCCAGCGCAAATGGCAACCACCCAGCCACAAGTCACGTTATACAATCTGAACGCCAATACCTACCCGCTCGTTCAGCTCAGTCTTGGCTGGCTGGCCACCAATACCTACCCAACCTTCGGCCATTTGTGGGGCAATGGCGAAAGAGTCAGCGACCCTCAAGCAACAGGAAAAACAGCCTACAGGTTATATCCCGGCAATGGTGAATCGTTTGCATGGGTATGGGACACAAGTTTCATCAAAGACACCCCCATGACGGCCTATTTCAGGCTCAAAGTCAACAACAATACATCCAATAGTGAAGTAGCGCGCATCTCAATCAGCGCTGGAGGCACACAGTATGGCCCTATCATCCTGACCGGCACAGATTTCAGTAAAGCAAACGAGTATCAAGAAATTCCCCTAAACTTCACCTTCCACACCAATTCAGATGATGTTTTTTTGATTTTTCAAATCTGGCGCAGCGGAAATACCGATGTATATTTCGATTCAGTTTCAATTTTTAGCGCTCCGCAACCGATTGTCTCACCATTGATCTGGACGGTGCCCGGCAACAATTATCGCGGACAGGGAGTCTTAGGCCGCTACACGAATGGAAGCCAGTTTTCGGACATTTTTGACGTTGACCCCTTCAGCCTGGTCAAGATTTCTGGCAATACAGGCGAAGCGCATACAACCTTAACTTATACAGACAAGTTTGTGAAAACAATCACAACAGATGAATATGGGAATTATGCAATAACTGTCCCTTATGGCTGGAGCGGAGCAATCAGACCATCCAAATTTGGGTACTTCTTCACCCCTGAAAGCCGGCAATATACCGAGATTTCATCTGATATACAATCTCAAGATTTTATTGCTACAAAACTAGCCTTCCCAGATGTTCCAGCCGACCATTGGGCCTGGGCGCATATCGAACGCCTGGCCGATGCCGGCATCACCAGCGGCTTCCCAGACGGCACCTACCGCCCTGAAAACAACGTCACCCGCGCCGAAATCGCCGTCTTCCTGCTCAAAGGCATGAAGTTCCCTGCCGCCTATACGCCACCTCAGGCCGCCGAGTTCAACTTCAGCGACATCGAAAGTCACTGGGGAGCGAACTGGATTGAAACCCTGCGCGCCTCCGGCATCACCGGCGGATTCGCCGACGGCACCTACCGCCCCGAAGAAGCCGTCACCCGCGGACAAATGGCCGTCTTCCTGCTCAAAGCCCTCAATGACCCCGGCTATACCCCGCCACCCGCCACACCCACTTTTGACGACACAGAAGGTCACTGGGCCTCGAACTGGATTGAAGCCCTGCGCAGCACCGGCCTGACCAGTGGCTACCCCGATGGCACCTTCCGCCCCGATAGCCCCGTCACCCGCGCTGAAATGGCCGTGTTTATCGTCAACGCCTTTGGGCTGCCGTAAAGCATGAATAAGCCTGATCGACCATAAGTCATTTTTTTGGAAGCGAATTGGCGCGGCAGCACATCTCCGCTTCCAAATTTTAAAGTGCCGCATCGGTAAATGATGAAAACATGTAAACAGGTTTTTACAAAAAATAAAGAAATGATGTAAACTTTTGTAAAGATGCCTAGCGCATCTATATTACCCGACCCAACCCAATGAAAGAGAGCAATATATGCAAAGTAAAAAATTTTCTCATCGTATTTTTTCGTTTTTTGTTTTATTAAGCCTGCTGTTATCGTTTTTTTCTTCGCAAGGAACAAACCCAGTAGGCGCGCAGGCTGAAGGCCCACAACCTTCATCCAGAAAGCAAGTTCCATCAAACACTCCAATTTCCACCGCATCCATTCCCACAGATAAAATCATCGTTAAGTTCAAAGAAACCGAGAAAATATCCGAAAAAGACAACAGCGAACGACAGTCGCTCATGGCATCGCTCAGCCAGAGCGCAGGGCAACCACTGGCCTACTTCAGGAGCATGTCGGGCGGAGCGCATGTGCTTTCTCTTAAAGAAAAACAACATCCTGATACGGTGGCCGCCATTGCCCGAAAATTAATGGAACGCGAAGATGTCGAATATGCCGAGCCAGATAGTATTATGCGGCACACCCTTGAGCCAAATGATCCTGAGTACCCGGCCCAATGGCATTACCGCTATGAACCCTGCCTGCCTGGCGAATACACCTGCGGGATAGAAGGTCAAAGCCACGGAATCAATCTACCCGCCGCCTGGGACATCACCACCGGATCGGAAAATGTCGTCATCGCCGTACTGGATACCGGCATCCTCGCGCATCAAGATCTGACCGGACGCATTCTGCCCTGCTACGATTTTATTCATGACCCTTGGGTGGCGCGTGATGGCAATGGACGCGACGCAGACCCAAGCGACCCTGGAGATTGGATACTGGCGAACGAATGTGATTATCAACATGATCCTGAAAATAGTTCCTGGCACGGCCTGCATGTGGCCGGCACCATTGCCGCTAATGGCAACAACAACCTCGGCGTAACTGGCATCAGCTGGGGCTCGAAAATCCTGCCGGTACGCGTGCTTGGTCGCTGTGGTGGGTATTTATCAGATATCGCAGATGGAATGCGCTGGGCAGCCGGGCTACCGGTTGCGGGCGTTCCATCCAATCCAACGCCAGCCAATGTTCTTAACCTGAGTCTGGGAGGCTTTGGCGCATGTGATTTCACTTACCAAAACACGATTAATGACATTCTGACAAATACTAACGCAACCATCGTCGTTGCTGCAGGAAATTCAAACATCAATGTCAGCAATGCCCAACCAGCCAACTGCAACGGAGTGATTAGCGTTGCGGCAACCGATATTGATGGCTGGAAATCTTATTACAGCAATTATGGCAATCTAATCAAAATCAGCGCGCCAGGCGGCGATCTCAGCTGGGATGATGCTATTCTTTCTACCCTCAACAACGGCACAACCACGCCTCTGGCAGATACATATACCCACTATCAGGGAACCAGCATGGCCGCGCCGCATGTCAGCGGAGTGATTGCCCTGATGTATTCGGTCAATCCCACGCTCTCACAAACTCAAGTGCTACAAATCTTACAAAACACAGCCAGAGACTTTCCATCAAGCAGCAACTGCGCTACAACAACCTGCGGCGCAGGCATTTTAGACGCGGCGGAGGCAGTACAATCTGCTCTTGATCTGGCACCAACCTTCCCGGATGTTCCGAGCGACTTCTGGGCCTGGAGCTTTATCGAACGCCTGGCAAATGCGGGTCTCACCAGCGGCTACCCCGATGGCACCTACCGCCCTGAAAGCAACGTCACCCGCGCCGAGATCGCCATCTTCCTGCTCAAAGGAATCAACTTCCCTACGCCTTACAGCCCGCCATCTGCCACCACTTTCAATTTTACGGATATTGAAAGTCACTGGGCAAGACATTGGATCGAAGCCCTACGCGCTTCCGGCATCACCAGTGGCTTTTCCGATGGCACTTTCCGCCCCGATAACCCCGTCACCCGCGCTGAAATGGCCATCTTCCTGCTAAAAGCCATCAACGGCCCCGGCTATAGCCCGCCTGCCGCTGCCGCAACCTTCAGCGACACAGGAGGTCACTGGGCCGTCAACTGGATTGAAGCCCTGCGCAACACAGGACTGACCAGCGGCTACCCCGATGGCACCTTCCGCCCTGATAGCCCCGTCACCCGCGCTGAAATGGCCGTGTTTATCGTCAATGGCTTTGGGCTGCCGTAAAAAATAGCAAGGTTGCTAAATCAGCCAGGTATTCTTCTCGAATGCCTGGCTGATTTTTTGTTTTATAGGCGGCCCTGTCCACCCTGCAGTTTGCTTCGATTGGTGGTCTGGTAACAATACCATATCAGGGGCCATTCGCTCCAATTGATCCAAAAGTGTTTGGTCTCTGGCATAAACCAAAAGGTAGGTTAAAAGGTAGGGTTAACCCTACTGCGCAATCAGTCAGTCTGTGAAAAAATATGTAAACAGAAAAGGAGAATATTATGCAACCCATCAACCGAACCACCCAATTTTTTCTCATCCTGGCCTTGCTGGCCGGCTTGCTTGGCGTGTTGCCTGCGCAGACTGTTCAGGCAGCCTCCATTGTTGTCAACAGCGATATCGACGATGATATTTTTAACACCTTCGCGAATGGCAAATGTGAACTGCGTGAAGCCATTGTAAACGCCAACAACGACGACCAATCCGGTTCGACAGATTGCGCCGCCGGCAGCGGGGCGGATACCATCACCTTTGCCGCTGATTACACGATTACGCTCTACAGCCAACTGCCATCTATCGAGAGCAACATCACCATTACTGGCTGGGGCATCAACAACACCATTATCCAGGCGAGTGAAGCCCCAGGTGTAGCAACCTACCGTGTATTTCTTGTCGATGGCGATCCACTGACCCTTAACCACCTGACGGTGAGGCACGGGAGATGCGTGGACGCGTGTGGCGATGGCTCAAACACAAGCGGCGGCGGCATTTTTGTTTGGGGCGGCATTTTGAACCTGAACAATAGCGCCGTATTGAACAATTCTGCAAACGACTTTGGCGGCGGGATTATGTTATCCGGCGGGGAGGTAAATATAAATAACAGCAGCGTCGCGTTCAATACGGCTTCAACAGGCGGCGGGATTGGTTCAAGCGGAGTATCCGGATCGTTTGACATCTCAAACAGCAGCATTATTGCTAACTCTGCCTCAAATACGGGAGGGGTGTATGTCAACGGACCAGTTACCCTGACGATGGTGAACAGTACGGTATCCAACAATATTGCCACAACCACAAACCCGGCAGGGATACAAAATGACGGCACAGCCACGATCACAAACAGCACAATCGTTTCAAACGATGGGCATGGCTTGTTCGCTAGTGGCATCATTAATGGAAGTGGCAACCTGACCCTGTACAATACCATTGTCGCCAATAACCCGGATGGCGATGATTGCGGCAACGCCGGAACCCTGACCGCTAACAGTTTCAACCTGGATAGCGATGGCACCTGTGGGAACGCAACCACAAAAACTTCGGGCGATCTCAATCTCGGCGGCGTTGGCGACAACGGTGGCCCGACCTACACTGTCCCGCTTTTGAGTGGCTCGCACGCCATTGACGCTGGCGACAACGCTAACTGTCCGGCTACCGACCAGCGCGGTATTGCCCGCCCGCAGGGCGCGGGCTGCGATGTTGGCGCGTTTGAGTTCGTGCCGCCAACCGTGCTTTCAATTCGACGTCAATCGCCTGCAAATCAGGTGGTCACCAGCGGCAACAGCCTCACTTTTCGCGTCACCTTCTCCAAAGACGTTACCGGAGTAGATAGCAACGATTTCTCACTCTCTCTGCTCAGCATCCCAGGAGCAAACGCTGTCATCTCTGGCGTTACGCAAATCAGCCCAAGCGTGTACGATGTTCACGTGAACATAAGCGGATTGAGAAATGCAAAAGACAAACTGGCTGGCGCGCTACGGTTGGATATACCCAATTCAGCCACAATCAGCGATTTCGCAAGCAATCCATTAGAAGGCTTGCTGCCATACATCTATGGCGAGGGTTATTCCGTTGTTCAAGGACAAACATTTCCTGATGTGCCTGCATCTTTCTGGGGCTGGACATCGGTTGAACGACTCTTCTACAATGGTCTGACCAGCGGCTACCCTGATGAAACCTATCGTCCTAACAATTCAGTTACACGCGCCGAAATAGCCGTTCTATTGTTGAAAGCCATTAACAGCCCGGGTTACAACCCACCGGCTGTCAATGCAACTTTTAGCGACACAGACAACCACTGGGCCAAAAATTGGATTGAGGGCCTCAAAACATCAGGCATCACCAGTGGCTATCCCGATGGCACCTACCGTCCTGAAAACTCCGTCAGCCGCGCCGAAATTTCCATCTTCTTGCTCAAATCAATCAATGGCCCAGGTTACAACCCACCCATAGCCAATGCCACTTTTAGCGACACAGACAGTCACTGGGCAAAAAATTGGATTGAGGCCCTCAAAGCCTCTGGAATAACCAGCGGCTACCCCGACGGCACCTTTCGCCCCGAAAATTCCGTCAACCGCGCCGAGATTGCAGCCTTTATCATCAACGCCTTTGGGTTGCCATAAACGCGCAACTTTGTAAATAAAGTTAACTAAATAAAACAGGGCTGCTCGTGCGTTGCAGCCCTGTTTTATTTAGTTAACCAGCGAAATCAAAAAATACCCGGCTTCAGCATCAAGAAGCCAACAAAGGGCAAGAAATTGCCATGTAGATAGACAAATGTCACGAATATATCACTTTTTCTTTCAATGGCCTTGCCAGTAAAGACGAACTCCCATATAATATGTTAAGTTTTCTTACATTGCTGGCAAAATGGCCCTTGCAAGGCAACCGTGACACTTACGCCACTCATAAGCATACGCAGGGCTGCGATCCCAATTCATCTTTTCAACAAGGAGAAAAAAGATGCGTGTTCTATATGTTTTTCTGATCGCCATGCTGCTCATTGGCACCCAGCCTATCGGCATGGCCCAGGCCGGCCCGCCGGCCGCCCGTGTACTTGAAGCCCCTGCCGCCAGCGGGCTGGCCGCTCCTGCCATGAGCGGTTCAGACACCTGGTGCGTGGCTGGCGGATTTAACGGTTGGGATAATGGAGGACAGCCACTCTTCGATGACGGCACCAATGGCGATTTAATCGCCGGCGATGGCGTCTTTTCGTTTGAGCACACATTCGCCACCCCGGGCTTGCAAGAATGGAAAGCCGTTGAGTGCGGCACCTGGACTGGCTTCCCCAGCAGTGGCAACTTATGGTCACATACAAGCGTGGCCGACCAGACTGTGGTGTTTGAGCTTGACACCAATGACTACAGTTCAAACGCAGGCGCAGTACTTGCCCCCGCCCAGAACATCATCCACGCTCGTGGCGACAACCTGCCAACCTCTTTCACCGTAGTCGGCAATTTCAACAGCAATGGCTTTAACAATAGTGACCCTGCCACGCTGATGGAAGACATGGGCGGTGGATACTACCGCCTGGAAGTGGCCATTGATACCGCGGGAAGTTATATCGGCAAAGTGACCCAAACCGGCACCTGGAATGCCTACGGCAGCAACGGCCGCAGTACCGACGCTGGCAATCTTGCTTTCACCACCAGCGCAGATGGTGAAATTGTCGTCTTCCTGCTCGATACCAACACCAGCCGCGTAACAGTCACCACCCATGGCAGCACTTCCGGGAACCTGTGCGTGGCTGGGGACTTTCAAGGCTCATGGGATAATGCCAGCCTGCCGCTCTATGATGACGGCACCAATGGCGACCTGCTCGGTGGTGATGGCATTTTCTCATTAAGTGTCGCAATCCCAACGGCTGGACGTACCGAATGGAAAATCTTTGACTGCGGCACGTGGGATAGCACCATGTCGCAAAACGCCTGGCTGTTCACCTCGGTGGATAGCCAAACCGTCACGTTCACCTACGACACCAATGACCGCAGCGGCGATGCGGGCTACCCCCTGTTTCCCAACAAAAACATCCCCAACGTAACTGGCGATGACTTCCCAACCACATTCACCGCGGTTGGCAGCTGGCAAGGCTGGGATCCGAACAATGCTGTCACTGAGATGACTGCCATCGGCAATGATCGCTTCATCTACAGCACAATCCTGGATGCAGATTCTTATCAGGGAAAAACGAGTAACAACGGCTGGCAAAACCAAATTGCCTACGAAGGCCGCTCCGGTAATGCCGCCAATATCGATTTCACCGTCGCTGAAGATGACAGCCTGGTCACCTTTTTGCTGCAGGGACGCCAGAGTCGGCTTGCCATTCTGGTCCAGGCACCCGAAGACCCCGCGCCTCCTGTCGACCTGAACCTCGTCAAAGCCCCGGTCAGCCATGCCGTGCAGGATGAAAACTTCTACTTCCTGCTGCCTGACCGCTTCGAAGATGGCGACCCGACCAACAACACCGGCGGCATCCTTGGCGATGAATTCGACCACGGCTTCCTGCCCACCCACAAGAACTTCTTCCACGGCGGCGACCTGGTCGGCCTGACCAACCGCCTCAACTATCTGGAAGACATGGGCGTTACCGCGCTGTGGATTACCCCGGTCTTCAAAAATGACATCATCGAAGGCAGCGGCACCGATGTCAATACCACCTACGCCGCCTACCACGGCTACTGGATTCTCGACTACGAAAACATCGACCCGCACCTGGGTACCAATGTAGAATTCGAAGACTTTGTCACCGCCGCCCACGCCCGCGGCATCAAAGTGTACCTGGATATGGTCGCCAACCACACCGGCAACATCATCCAATACCTCGAAAGCCCGGATACCTACCGGAATAAGGAAAATTATCCATATAAAGATGCCGATGGCGTCGAATTTGACGACCGCGATTATATTGGCGGAACCTTCCCCGACCTCAACCCGGCCACCAGTTTCCCCTTCACCCCTGAAATCCCATCCGGGCTTGAAACCATCAAAAACCCCGCCTGGTTAAACAACCCCATCTACTACCACAATCGCGGCGCTTCAATCTTCAGTGGCGAGAGCAGCACCTATGGCGATTTCTTCGGCCTGGATGACCTCTTCACCGAACATCCCGACGTAGAAACAGGGTTCATCGCGATCTTCAAAAACATCATCGATGAATACGACATCGACGGCTTCCGCCTCGACACTGTCAAACATGTCAACATCGAGTTCTGGCAAGCCGTTATTCCAGAAGTGATGGATTACGCCGTAAACACGGCCGGCAAACCTGATTTCTTCATGTTCGGCGAAGTGTTCTCCTACAGCACGCCCGAATTGAGCACCTACACCACCGCCGGCAAACTGCCCTCCGTGCTTGATTTCCAAACCCAGGGCCACACCTACGGATTCGCCATCAAGAGCGAAGACACCAGCAACCTGCAAACCCACTTTGCCAACGACGACTACTATACGGATGCCGATAGCAACGCCTACCAGTTGGCAAACTTCATCAGCAACCATGATATTGGCCGTTTCGGTGGATTCATGGTGAACAATGAAAGCATCAGCGACGATGCCGAACTGCTGGCGCGCTCCAAACTGGGGCATGCCCTCATGTTCTTTACGCGCGGCTTCCCGATTGTTTACTACGGTGATGAACAAGGCTTCGTCAGCGATGGCGGCGATTCAGACGCCCGCGAAGACATGTTTGCCAGCCAGGTTGCTTCTTACAACGACAACAACCTGATTGGCACCAGCGACACCACCGCCGACTCAAACTTTGACCAGAATCACCCGCTCTACCTGACCTTTGCCGATTACGCCAGCCTGCGCGATAGCCACCTGGCCCTGCGGCGCGGCGCGCAAATCCACCGCTACGGACAGGATAGCCCCGGCATCTACGCTTTCTCGCGCATCGACCGCACCGAACAGGTCGAATATGTGGTAATGCTGAACAATTCCAGTTCAGCCGCTTCGGCCACCTTCCCGGTCTTCAGCGCCAGCATGGACTTCGACCAAATCTACCCGGTCGGCAGCGTTGACACCATCACCTCCAGCGCCGGCAAAGAATTCAGCATGGTAGACCTGCCCGCTTTCGGCGTCGCCATCTATAAGGCCGATAGCGCCCTGGCCGCCAGCACCGAAGCCCCCACCGCTACCTTCTACAACCCGGCGGCCAGCAGCACCGTCAGCGGGCGGGTTGAAGTTGGCGTCACCCTGAGCGAAACCAACCAGTTCGTTGAAGTCAACTTTGCTGTCAAGATTGGTGATGGTGCTTATGAATACGTTGGCACCGACAACAACGCCCCCTTCCGTGTCTTCTACGACATGAGCGGCATCCCCGCCGGAACGCCTGTCACCTTCCAGGCAATTGTCAACGACCTGAACGGGAATTACACCAACACCACGGTCACCGTCGAGGCTGGCAGCGACCCGGTTGAACCTGAAGACGATTTCTACGTCATCGTCCATTACTATCGTCCCGACGGGCTTTACGGCGACTTTAGCAGCGACGATTACAACGACTTCTGGGGCCTGCACCTGTGGGGCGACGGCCTGCACCCCGACGAAGCCCCCACCTGGACAGAGCCGAAGAAATTCAGCGATGTCGCCGAAGATGGCGCGTATGTCGCCTTCCGTGTCACCGACCCGACGAAAGAAGTCGGTATTATCGTCCATCGTGGCGATAGTAAAGATCCTGAGCCCAACCGCTCCTTTATCCCCGCCAACACCCCCGAAATCTGGCTGGTTTCTGGCGAGATGACCATCTACGCCTCGCGCGCCGAAGCCTTTGGCGCAACCCGCGTCCACTACAACCGCGCCGACGATACCTACACCGATTGGGGCCTGCACTTGTGGCAGGATGGCGATCCATCCCTGACCGCGTGGCCGGATCGTGAAATGAAGAGCGGCGACGATGATTTCGGCGCGATTTACGATATCACCACCAGTGAATATGCGGGGCTCGATGTCACCCGCGGCCTGAACTTCATCATCCACAACGGCGCGGGCAGTCAGGAAGATACCCGCACCTACACCCCAGCCCAAAACTTCGAAATTTGGGTTAATTCGCTTGAAACCGACTGGTATGCCCAACGCGGCGCAGCCACCAACACCGCCACCATTCACTACCACCGCTGCCTCGGCGATTACGGTGACTCAAGCAGCAGCGACTACAACGATTTCTGGGGCATGCACATCTGGACCGGCGCGGCCACAGCAACCGGTTGGACCACCCCCCTGAAACCTGCTGGGCAGGATTCGTTCGGGCTGGTCTTCGATATTCCGTTGGCTCCAGGCGCCACCCTGCTTGAATACATCCTGCATCGCGGCGACCTGAAAGATGTACCAGCCGACCAAAGCCTGAACCTGGCCCAAAAAGGCTACGAAATCTGGATTGTCGAAGGTGACGGCGGCGCAAACATCATCAGCGCGGAAGAGCAGTTTACCCACCCGGCAATTGCCTTCAACGTAGCCGAACGCGTCTGCGCGGGCACCACGGTTGGCAACATCAACCGCCAGCAGGCCTACTGGCTTGCCGAAGATGTCATCGCCTGGGAACCCATCGTCGCGGCTGATAGCGTTACCCTGCACACGGCCCCTACGGGCGGCTTGATACTCAGTGACACTGGCATCACCGGCGGCGGCGAATATACCCTGACCTCCAATGGCGTTGTCAGCGGCGCGATTGCCGATAAATTCCCGCACCTGGCCGGGCTGCCCGTCTGGGCGGTGGATACAACCGCAGTGGATGTCGCGCAAGCCCTCAAAGGCCAGATTGCGGTGGCCGCCTTCTCTGGCGCAACCCTGGTCGATGCCACCGGCCTGCAAATCCCCGGCGTGCTCGATGACCTGTACGCCGCCAATGCCTACAATGAAGAACTTGGCGTCGTCTGGGAGACCGGCACCCCAACCCTGCGCGTCTGGGCACCCACCGCAAAGTCAGTCACCCTGCACCTTTTCGATGACAGTGCCCCCGCCACCGCCAGCACCACCTTCCCGATGATTCTGGATGCCGCCAGCGGCATCTGGGAGTACACCGGCGAAGCGGGTTGGAATGGCAAATACTACCTCTATGAGGTGGAAGTCTACGTTCACAGCACCGGGCAAGTCGAAGACAACCTCGTCACCGACCCGTACTCGGTCAGCCTGGCGATGAACAGCACCCGCAGCCAGATCTTCAACCTGAATAACCCGGCTTCCATGCCGATTGGTTGGGGAAGCCTGGTCAAACCCGAACTGGTAGGCCCGCAAGACATCGTCGTCTACGAACTGCACGTGCGCGATTTCAGTATCTTTGACGAAACCGTGCCAGAAGCCGAGCGCGGCACCTTCAAAGCCTTTACCCACACCGATACCGACGGCATGGAGCACCTGCTCAGATTGGCTGATGCCGGCCTGACTCACCTGCACCTGTTGCCCGTTATGGATATCGCCACCATCGACGAAGACAAGAGCAATTGGCAAACCCCCGATTACACCTTGCTCGAAGGCTACGGCCCGGCATCGGAAGACCAGCAGGCCGCCATCGACGCCATCCGCGATCTGGACGGCTTCAACTGGGGCTACGACCCGCTGCACTACAACGTCCCCGAAGGCAGTTACAGCACCAACCCCGACGGCTCAACCCGGGTTGTCGAATTCCGCCAAATGGTACAGCACCTCAACCAGAACGGACTGCGCGTGGTGGTCGATGTGGTCTATAACCACACCAACGCCGCCGGCCAGAGCGACAAATCGATTCTCGACCGGGTTGTGCCAGGCTACTACCATCGCCTGAACGGTAACGGACAGGTTGAAAGCAGCACCTGTTGCGCCAATACCGCTACCGAACACGACATGATGGAAAAACTGATGGTCGATTCGGTCGTGCTGTGGGCCACCCAGTACAAAGTGGACGCCTTCCGCTTCGACCTGATGGGCCATCACATGAAGCGCAACATGCTGGCCGTGCGCGCCGCCCTCGATTCCCTGACCCTTGCCGATGACGGCGTCGATGGTTCCGCCATCTACCTGTACGGCGAAGGCTGGAACTTTGGTGAAGTTGCCAACAACGCCCGCGGCGAAAACGCCACCCAGTTCAACATGGCTGGCACCGGCATCGGCACCTTCAGCGACCGCCAGCGTGACGCGGTTCGCGGCGGCGGCCCCTTCGATAACGGCGAAAGCCTCAAAACCCAGGGCTTTGCCAACGGTCTCTCCTATGACCCCAACGCTTATGCCCAACCCAACGCTGCCGCCCGCCTGCTGCTCTATGGTGATCAGATTCGCGTTGGGCTGACCGGCAACCTGGCAGACTATGAGTTCGTTGACCGCACCGGCGCAACCGTTAGCGGAGCCGATGTCGATTACAACGGACAGCCTGCCGGTTACACCGAGCAACCCTACGAAGTCATCACCTACGTCTCGAAACACGACAACCAGACGCTGTATGACATCAACGTCTACGGCATGCCGGCAGACGCCACCATGGAAGAACGCGTCCGCGCCCAGATCATCGGCCTGAGCACCGTTGCCCTCGGCCAGGGTGTGCCCTTCTTCCACGCTGGCAGCGAAATGCTGCGCTCGAAATCACTCGACCGCGATAGTTACAACTCCGGCGATTGGTTCAACCGGCTTGACTTCACCTATCAGCACAACAACTTTGGCGTAGGCCTGCCCATAGCCGAAAAGAACGAAGACAACTGGCCGATTATGACGCCCTACCTGACCGACCCGGCCCTGGTCGCCGACTCGGATGACATCACCCTGACGACAGCCCTGTTCGAAGAACTGCTCGCCATCCGCGCCAGTTCACCGCTCTTCCGCCTGGGCGACGCCACCCTGATTCAGGAACGACTGGCCTTCCACAACACCGGCCCCAGCCAACTGCCCGGCCTGATTGTGATGAGCCTCTCTGACCTGGTCGGAACCGACCTGGACCCGAACCACGAACTGGTCGTCGTCCTGATCAACGCCAACGACGAAGCCCAAACCTTCACCGAAGCCGATCTGATCGACCTCGAGTTGGAACTGCACCCGGTCCAACAAACCTCCGTTGACCCGGTTGTCAAAACCTCAACCTTCGACCCCATCACCGGCGAATTCGAAATCCCCGCACGCACCACGGCTGTGTTTGTGCTGGCGGCGGCAGAAAGTGGGCCAGGAGTGTTTGGCAAACTATCGCCAGCCGATGATTCCACAGATCAAGCCACCTTCGCAACACTCTCATGGCAAGGCAGCGCCAACGCCAACAGTTATGAGTATTGCATCGACACCACCAATAACAACGCCTGCACATCCTGGATTTCAACTGGATCTAGCACATCGGTCAAGCCATCAGGCCTCAATGCAAATACCACCTACTACTGGCAGGTACGAGCAATCAACCTGGCTGGCATCACGTATGCAGATGGTGCTGCTGAGTCCTTCTGGTCATTCACAACTGGCGATAAAACAGCAACCTTTCCAGATGTCCCCACAGACTATTGGGCCTGGGACTTTATTGAGCGTCTTGCCAATGCCGGCATCACCAGCGGCTACCCTGATGGCACTTACCGCCCTGAAAATAATGCCACCCGCGGCGAAATGGCTGTATTCCTGCTCAAGGCCATGAACGGTCCGGCATACACGCCCCCTGTTGCCACCAAATTTAGTTTCAGCGACATTGAAGGCCACTGGGCCGCAGACTGGATCGAAGCCCTCAAAGAAACCGGTTTGACCAGCGGTTATCCGGATGGCACCTATCAGCCCGACAGCCCGATCTCCCGTGCTGAAATGGCTGTCTTCCTGCTCAAGGCCATCAATGGACCGTCTTACAATGCCCCTGCAGTGTCCACCTATCACTTCGCTGATACCACAGACCACTGGGCGGCAAACTGGATACAGGCACTGTACGTTGCCGGCCTGACGAGCGGCTACCCCGACGGCACCTTCCGACCCGACCAGGCAGTCACCCGCGCTGAGATGGCCGTGCTCATCGTCAATGCCTTTGGTCTACCATAATCTTCAATTTACGCTTCTTCTGGGGCTGGCCTGCGCGGCCAGCCCCCTTTTTATACACAGGCTGAATATCCAAAGATTTGATGGTAAAATTTTCAAACTATGACCAAACTTCGCATCCTTTCTGTCATCGGCACCCGGCCAGAAGCCGTTAAAATGGCACCGGTTATCCAACGTTTGCGCCAGACGCCTGGTATCGAGTCGTTCGTCTGTGCCACTGCCCAACACCGCCAAATGCTCGATCAGGTTCTAGAATTGTTTGGTATCACCCCAGATATCGACTTAAACCTGATGAAACCCAACCAGACCCTGGCAGGCATAACCGCCGCCATCTTCACCGACCTCGACCCCATCCTGCGCGATCTGCGTCCTGACTGGGTACTTGCCCAGGGCGATACCACCACCGTCATGGCGACCGCTATGCTGGCTTATTACAACCGCATCCGCTTCGGGCACGTCGAAGCCGGGTTACGCACGGGCGATAAATTCCAGCCTTTCCCGGAAGAAATCAACCGCATGGTGGCCGGCGTGGTGGCCGATTTACACTTTGCGCCTACTGAATGGTCAAAACAAAACTTGCTGCGCGAAAACGTGCCAGCAGAAAAAATTATCATCACCGGCAACCCGGTCATTGACGCCCTGCAACAGGTAGCCGAAAAACCCGTGCCAATTGAAATTCAGGAACTGCTCAACAAAACCAGTGGACGCCGCATTCTGCTGGTGACGGCCCACCGTCGTGAAAATTTCGGTCAACCGCTCGAAAACATCTGCGCGGCCCTGAAAAACCTGGCAGAAACATATAAAGACGACATTCAAATTGTTTACCCCGTCCATCTTAATCCCAACGTGCAAGATGTCGTCTATACACGCCTGGGCAACATCCCCAAAATCACACTCCTACCGCCTCTTGACTACCTGCCGATGGTACATTTAATGAAGCATTCTACTCTGGTATTGACCGATTCAGGCGGCATTCAGGAGGAAGCACCTGGCTTCGGTATTCCAGTACTGGTCATGCGCGCCACCACCGAACGCCCCGAAGGCGTGCAGGCTGGAACCGTGAAACTGGTAGGCACAGAAACCAAAGATATTCTTGAACAGACAAAAACATTGCTTGAAAATCGACAAGAATACACAATCATGGCACAATCGGCCAATCCCTATGGCGATGGACAGGCTTCTGAAAGAATCGTCCAGTCCATTCTCGAGGCCGAGTAATGCGCATCCTGTTTTGCCGCTCCAACCCAATCGACCCAGACCCACGCGTGGAAAAAGAAGCCCAGGCCTTGAGCGAAGCCGGGCATCAGGTACAGGCCATCGCTTGGGACCGTAGCGGTCAATTACCAACTGCCGAAAATAAGAACGGTTTACAAGTTCAGCGTTTAGCAATTCGCGCCGCATTTGGTCATGGTATGGGAAATCTTCCCGCCTTGATTAAATGGCAGTTTGGATTGCTCTTCTGGCTGATTCGCCAGCGCAAAACTTACGATATACTACACGCTTGCGATTTCGATACCATCATCCCTGCAATGATTTGTAAACTGTTCTTTCGCACGCCAGTCGTATACGATATTTTCGATTTTTACGCTGATCACCTGCGCGCCACACCGGAACTCATCAAAGCCTTTATTCGCAAGCTTGACCTATGTCTAATTGGCCAGGCAGATGCGACTATTCTGGTTGATGAAGCGCGTGAAAAACAAATCAATGGTGCCCACCCACGTCAACTTATTTACATCTATAACGCACCCGAAGAAATCAAAATATCCCGGTACCGCAATGAAAAAAAAGCCGGATTGCGAATCGCATATATCGGTTTGCTGCAAATTGAGCGCGGATTGCTTGAATTAATTGATGTCCTAAAAAAATACTCTCAATGGCATCTTGACTTGGCCGGGTTTGGCGGCGACGAAGAGAAAATTCTCGCGCGCGCAGCCGGGATGTCTAATGTAACCTGGCATGGCCGCATCCCATATGAAAAAACACTCGCAATCAGCGCCCAGGCTGATGTTCTGATTGCCACATACGACCCATCCATCCCCAATCATCGCTATTCCAGCCCCAATAAACTCTTTGAAGCCATGATGCTTGCCCGGCCTATTTTGGTTGCGCAGGAGACCAATATGGACAGCATTGTTCACGCGCACGAGTGTGGGTTGGTTGTCCCTTATGCAGACGTGGAAGCCCTTGAGCAAGCCTTCCTGCAACTCGAAAATCAACCTAACCTGTGCCAAAAACTTGGGGAAAATGGCCGCCAAGCCTATGAAACCAGATACGGCTGGTCAATAATGAAAACCCGCCTGGTACAGCTCTATCAAACGTTAGTCTGAAGCAATGAAGAAAATCCTGCTTGTCGCCAATACAGACTGGTATCTTTACCGGTTTCGTCTTTCGTTGGCGCATGCCTTGCGAAATGCCGGGTATGAAGTTGTGCTGGTCTCCCCCCCTGGCCCTTACGTCCCTGCCATCGAATCCGAAAAATTCCAGCATATTGCCTGGGAGGTAGGCAGGCAAACGCTTAACCCTATTGGCGAGGCAAAAGCCGCTTTTCAACTACTCAACATCTACCGCCAGCAAAAGCCTGACCTGGTTCACCTTCATACCGTCAAGCCGGTACTCTATGGTTCGATAGCCGCAAAACTGGAAAAAATTCCATTCACAGTTCGCTCGATCACCGGACGCGGCTATATCTTTCTCGGGGTCGATCTGCGCGCCAAGATCTTGCGCCCAATGATCAGACAAATTTTTCGGTTCGCATTACAGGGCACGCCCGGCGCAACCATCTTCGAGAATAATACTGACCGCCAGTATTTTCTCTCGGAAAAGCTGGTTCAGCCCCAATCCGCGAACTTGATTCAAGGCGTAGGCGTTGACACCAAGTACTACACTCCCCTTGCAGAAACAACTGAAGTACCCCTGGTTGTGTTGGCTTCGCGCCTGTTATGGGACAAAGGCGTGGACACATTTGTCGAAGCAGCCAACCTCCTAAAGTCCCAACTATCTGCCCGATTCGCGCTCATTGGAGAACCAGACCCCGGCAACCCTGCCAGCATTCCACTTGATATCTTGCAGAAATGGGTGGAGAATAACCTGATTGAATGGTGGGGGTGGCAAACCGATATGAGAGCAGTCTTTGAAAAATGCCATCTGGTCACGCTTCCGAGCCTAGCGGAGGGTGTTCCAACGGTTTTGCTCGAAGCCGCCGCCAGCGGACGGGCCATCGTTACCACCGACGCGCCTGGGTGCCGGGAGGTGGTGCGTCATGGCGTCAACGGCCTGCTCGTGCCACCGCGCGATGCGGTTGCATTGGCCGATGCCATCCAAACCCTGCTCGAAAACCCGCAACTACGCCAGCAAATGGCCCTGCGCGGACGAGAAATTGTCGAACGGGAGTTCAGTTCGGAGGTTGTGATTGCGCAAACGCTGGGGGTGTATGGGCTGATGAAGGCGTGATCTTGACAATCTTCATTCATCCACATCCGGCTCGAAAACTGCCACCAATCGCAAATCGCCATCAAGAGAGATGGAAAGGGTCGGCAAATCGAGCCCCGTTCTGGTTGAGTCATCGCTTTCCCAGCCAATGAAACGATAGCCTTCGTTCGGTATCGCGGTTATTTCCACCGGCACATTTTGAAAATAAACTCCCGTCCAGGTTCGAGCCGCGCCATCATTGGACTGATCAAAGATGATTTCATGCGCATTGATCAGAATTTTTCCTTGCCCAGGTTGAGATTCTAAAATCAGATTGGCAGTTCCCGGTAGCTCAAAGTAATCGATAAGTTGTCGACGCGCATATTCGGGCCGCTCACGCAGGAAAAAGGTCATATTGTCGATATGCCGATACCAATCACCGGCAGAGGAA